>DATMOO010000314.1:0-9632 GCA_035568275.1 Candidatus Sulfotelmatobacter sp. | reverse complement strand
ACGCAGTTGTGCGGCGTGCCGAGCCCGGTCGTGGATTGGCAATGAAGTTCACGGCAGTGAGTGCGGAAGATCGCCCGCGTCTAGAAACATTGATAAGCAGGCTTCGCTATTCGTCCTGATTTCCGGATTGCGAAGATGCAAACCTGCGCATTATCCAAAGTGGTCCAGTGCCGTACCATCAGCACTTCTGCGGCAGCCTGTGCCTCCCGAAAATTCGGAGCAGCCCAAGGGTCGAAGTTATTCTTCCAAATGAACCGCAAAGGTCGATGGGCTTGCGGACCCTGCTTGAATCTGGTGAACCCAATTCGCTGTGATGCCCACCTGTGCGCGAGCACTCTTCGGGCTAGAAAGTCGGAAACCCAACACCGGCAGGGTTTGATTCTGGCTCGTTCAGGCAGCCCGTCGTTCGTAGCGGTGGTGCAGCCCGCCGACGAGGGGTAGCGCTACGACGGATCCCATTTCGGGCGGGTGAATCGCTCGTGGCTCCGGTGAGTCCTTCCCCAACGAAAGATGCGTTCTCGATCGGTGATAGTAATCGAAATAGGAAGTGAGAGTTCGTCGTAGAGAGGTTTCATGGAACACCATCATATGATCGAGGCATTCGCGACGAACGGAGCCAATCACCCGCTCGATATAGGCTCGCTGCCAAGGCGAGCGCGGTACAGACAGGACTTCGCAAATGCCCATGTCTCGCACGTGTTCTCGGAAGTCATCGCCAAAGATCGCATCGCGGTGGCGCAGGAGGTAGCGCGGGAGTTGGGCAAAGGGAAATGCCTCGCGCAGTTGCTGTCCCGTCCACTCCGCGGTCGGGAGGGCGGTCACATTGAAGTGCAAAATGCGGCGCTGGTCATGGGCCAACACCAGGAACACGTAAAGGACCTGGAACCGGATGGTGGGCACGGTGAAGAAGTCGATCGAGACCAACTGCTGGGCATGGTTCTCCAGGAAGGTGCGCCAAGTCTGAGATGGCGGTTTGCGGCAGCGCACCATATATTTGCTGACACTGCTCTGCCCGATGTCGATGCCCAGTTTGAGCAGTTCGCCGTGGATGCGGGGTGCACCCCAACCGGGATTCTCCCGGCACATCTTGCGAATCAGATCTCGGACTTCGCTTGAAATGACGGGTCGTCCTGGTTTCCCGCAGCGCACCTTCCAGGTCCAGAACAAACGAAAGGCGGCACGATGCCAGGCTACGACGGTTTGTGGCTTGACGATGGCCAACCCCGAGCGCCAATCGCGCCAGAGGCGCGACAGACAGATCCATAGCAGGCGGTCGCCCGAGGTCAATTTTGGGCGCTTTCCTGCAGACCTCTGGAGCACGCCGATTTGATGGCGTAGAGCCAGGTTCTCGAGCCCGAGGGAAGCACGCGACCGCAAGCTCGAGGCCAAAGATGCGAGAGTGTCGTGAGAAAAATGAGCATCGGCTAGAATTATGAAGGAAATATAACTCCCGTCCCGTCAGATATTTCGAGATTTCCGGGAGGCACAGTCGGTAAGAACTATGAAAGAAATATAATCCCCATCCAGTCTCCACCGAAAATTTGGTCTGGCCCATCGCAGCTCAGGTAGGACCCATATAACAATGTTACATGCCCTATCTTTCTTAAGCTCCCGTCATTGAACTTCGAACTGGATGTTGGTGATTCTTAGGTTCCTCGCCTGCGATGACATTTTCGCGAGCCACAATGTTATTCATTTCAAACGCGCTCTTAATTCTCGCGAGGCACAAGGTCGCGCACCTCAACGATCTTGCCAACAACGTGGCGGGACGCGACACTGGTCTTACTGTGAGGTCGGTGATCACCGCCGAAACGACCCGGTACGGCAACGTGTACGAACCTGATTTGCCCCCAGGCGAGGATCCGAACAGTCGATGATCGGTTAGAGTGCTTTGCAGTGAATGCCAACTCCCGATCAGTCGCCCTACGCGGAGGGAGAGATGCCTCTGCGTATTTCCTGTACCACAAGCAGCTAGGCCTATGAAACACGACGCGATCCTCATTGCACCGCGGAATGCCATCTTGACAACTGTCGGAATCGGTGCAATATGGCCTTTAGGGACCCACACCTGCCGACTGCTTCCACAGGAAACCGAAAAGGAACGTCCCACAGGAGACCAAATATGAAATCCAAAATTCTGACATTTTCATCCCACGGCGATACGACGCTTCTCGAATACGATCCGGCAACCGCCGACATGGAAGAAGTGAACAAAGTGATTGCCGAGTATGAAGCCAAGACCGGCGCGCAGCCATTTGACATGGCGACCGGCGAACGCCTCGAGAAAGTCACGCGCGAGCAGAACGAAGTCTTGATGGTTCATCCCATCGCAGGCGGCTAACCGCGCGCTAGCCGCTACCGACACCACCCTCGCTGGCAGTGTAAGACTTCGTTAGCATTGGGCTGAATCAGACGCTGGCCATAGTCCAATTCAAACCCGGTGGTACCTGTATGGCGCCCGCAAACCTATCTACGATCGCGTTCCTCGCTCTGATCGTGTGGAGGTGTGTGTTCCCTGGTCTGTACCGCAGGCCGTTGGCTAGAGCAATTGCCCTACGGCAACAGCGACACAACAATCTTTTAGAGCAGGGCCTCCACATCTCAGACCCGGGAGGCGTGGCAGTAATCGCGGGCAACCGCGTTGAGAACGGTTCGGATGATCTGGACCCCTTCGACCCAAAGGATCGCGCGAAAACATATCTGCGCCGCATCGTTGCCCTCACCGGCGCCGCGCAAATGGATCATGCTTATGTCCTGGACGTCGGCAAGAAGCGATTTCATGTGCGCGACAGATATGTCGGGCGGCTGCGAGACATGACAGATCCCGAATGTAAATATGAGGAAACTTGCTTTTATCCCGTGCATAAAGGCATGCCGAAAGCGGAGGAAATTGCTACCGCGCTGCTGCAGCTCACGAACAACCCAGCGCTCTTTGACAAGTGGGCCGTCCAGAACGGGCTGGCGATTAAGGCGGACGGCCAGGTGTTCACCCGTGCGCAGTGATCGGCTAGCGATGAGAAAGCTACCCAACTGCACGCCCGCCCAGCGCGCCACGAAGTACCTGGAGCGCATTGCTGCACTGACTGGAGCTAAGCAAGTTTGTGGCGAAAGTTACCTCCTGACAGCTGGCCGCATGCACTTCCTGGTGGACTCTAAATTCGTATGTAATATCTCTCCCCGTTCCGAATCGACGTGCTTTTCTGTTGCGGCGGACCCAGACATGCCGAGCGCGGAAGTGGTGGCGTCTGCATTGCTGCAACTGAAGAACAATCCAAGATTGTTTGAGAAGTGGACAGAACTGCGGGGATATACCTTCAAGGCGAATGGGACGATGTTTAGAGATACATATCAGCGAACCAGAGATGAGACGTGAAACAGTGTAGCGCCGACTCCATATGTCAGCCGTGCTCCTGTCCCTAGGGAGGTCCGATGTGGGGTAACAAAAAATCGCATCCACCGCAAGCTGCGGACCCGGAACCGAAAAATTGGCAAACGAATCAGCCGCCAGCGGGAGCGATAGCGCGGCTCGGGTCGAGCCTGCATGTGAAAGGCGAAATCTCGGGTAACGAGGACCTGTACATTGAGGGAGCAGTTGAAGGACTGGTCCGACTCGGTGAGGGGAAGCTGACGATGGGAGCGACAGCGAACGTGACAGCCGACGTCATCGCCCGCGAGGTAGTGGTGTGTGGAAAGGTGAAGGGAAACGTGCATGCGAAGAGCAAGATCGAGATCAAGAAAGACGGTTCGGTGATTGGGGATTTGACGACAGCGCAGATCATCATCGAAGACGGCGCGTACTTCAAAGGCTCGATCGAGATTAACAGGAGCGCGGACAAGAAGGCCGACAACAACGTTTCCCCTGGGAAGGCGTCTAGAACAACTACGTCGTCGGCGGCGGGCGCGGGGCCGAAGAGTATCTAATCACGAAGGAATGCTTACGGCGGCGCGGACCGCGATGCACGACGGCAAGTAACTGAAGGTACGTCCTGCTTCGCTGCGCTTTGTCGGACCACGACAGCGCGCCTCAGGATAGTTGAGCGATCGAGGAGGTTAGCATGCCCGAATATGTCAAAGTAGCGCAAGCGAGCGAGCTTGAACCTAACCACGGCAAGTTGGTTGAGGTGCAAGGAAAGAAGATCGCCCTGTTCAACTTGGACGGTAAGTTTCACGCCATCGACGACACCTGCACGCATCGCGGCGGCCCTCTCTCAGAGGGGGAACTCGAGGGCGACGAGGTCACTTGCCCCTGGCATGGCGCCAAGTTCAAGGTTAGCACCGGCGAGGTGCTCAGCCCGCCGGCGCCGCAAGGGGTGGGTTCCTACAAAGTCCGGGCGAATGGTCCGGACATTGAGCTGGAATTGTAGGCGCAGAGGCATCGAAGTGTCTCTTTTATCTCCAGGGATTGCGATCCTGTTCGAGCATTCCGAGTGGTTTCAGCCACTGTTTGCGGGGCTCGACCCGCGCGGCATCCCTTACGACCGCTTGCTCGCCGGCCGAACTTTCCTGTGATCCCCGTGCACATACCTCTCAATATGCACTGGTCGTTATCTGCATGAGCCCCTCGGCCTATCGTCTTGGGGCAGGTTCGGCCAACTCTGGCAGTGGCTTGATGGGGGGAGAAACCGTTGTCGCTGGTGATTGAAGGAAAATATGACCAGGTCCGCCGGCTCATCAACATGGGCAAGGAACGCGGCTACCTGCTATACGATGAGGTGAATGACATGCTCCCGGCCGAGGTGCACTCGTCACAGGAGATCGACGACCTGCTCTCCACCTTCGAGTGCTACGGCATCTATGTCTACGAAGATGTGTCCAGCGCCAAGGCCGCGCGCGCTGCCGCGGGATCCGCGGAAATCAGCGATACCAAACCCAAAGAAGAAGTCACCGCCGAGGAAGTCGAACTCGACCTGACGCCGGGCACAATGGAGAAGACGAACGACCCGGTGCGCATATATCTGCGCGAGATGGGCACGGTGCCGCTGCTGACGCGCGAGGGCGAGGTGGCCATCGCCAAGCGCATCGAGCGCGGGCAAATGCTGGTCCTCAAGACCATCTCGCGCTCGCCCAGCGTGATTAAGGAGCTGCTGGCGATCGGCGAGGTGCTCCGGAAAGACACCCGGTCGATCAAGGAAATCGTCCAGTTCGACGAGGAGGAGCCGACGGACGCGAAGATCGAGAACAAGACCAAGCAGACTCTCCGCATCATTGATAAGATCGAGAAGCTCTACCAGACGGCGCTCAAGCAGGCCGAGAAGCTCAAACACACGCCGAGGTCGAAGAAGCGCGTCTATCTGCGGGCGCAGCGCTCGCTGGGGCGCACGCGCATCGAGATG
Organism: Candidatus Sulfotelmatobacter sp.; assembly: GCA_035568275.1. Classification (GTDB taxonomy): domain Bacteria; phylum Acidobacteriota; class Terriglobia; order Terriglobales; family Acidobacteriaceae; genus Sulfotelmatobacter. Next base: position 4,299 of record DATMOO010000314.1, on the reverse strand, counting down.
TCGCAACTGGCGCGGTCGATTGAGTTCAACCTGATCGAGAAGAAGCGCCTGATCGACAATATCCGCCACACCGTCGAGCGGCTGCCGTCGCTGGAGCGCAAGGTCGGCCGGCTCGAGCGGCGCGCTGCCAAGGGCGAGACCGCCAGCGACGCGCGCAAGGAGCTACGCTCGCGCCGCTTAGAGCTGAAGGAGATCGGAGTCTCGGGCAAGGTCGGCTTCACCGAGTTCAAACGCACCCTCACGCTGATCCTGCGCAGGGAGGCCGAAGTCGAGCAGGCGAAGAAGGAGCTGACCGAGGCCAACCTGCGCCTGGTGGTCTCCATCGCCAAGAAGTACACCAACCGCGGCTTGTCGTTCCTCGACTTGATCCAGGAGGGCAACATCGGCCTGATGAGGGGGGGCGACAAGTTCGAATGGCGTCGCGGCTACAAGTTCTCCACCTATGGCACCTGGTGGATTCGCCAGGCCATTACGCGCGCCATCGCCGACCAAGCGCGCACGATCCGTGTCCCGGTACACATGATCGAGGCGATCAACAAGCTGATCCGCACGACCCGGCGACTGGTGCAGGAGCTCGGCCGCGAGCCCACGTCGGAAGAGATCGCCATGAGCATGTATATCCCAATCGACAGGGTGCGCAAGATCTTGAAATTCGCGCAGCAGCCCATCTCGCTACAAACGCCGATCGGGGAGGAGGAAGATTCACAGCTGGGCGACTTCATCGAGGACAAGGCGGTGGCCTCGCCCTCGGACGCGGTCATCAATTTGAACCTGAAGGAGCAGACTGCGTCACTATTGAAGACCCTCACCCCGCGCGAGGAAAAGATCATCAAGATGCGCTACGGGCTGGAGGACGGCAGCGAGCACACGCTCGAGGAAGTAGGCCAGACTTTCGCCCTCACCCGTGAACGTATCCGCCAGATCGAAGCCAAGGCGTTGCGCAAGCTGCGCAACCGCTCGCGCGCGCGTAAGCTCCGCGTCTTCCTCGAACTCACCTCGCGAAATTAGCTCCAGACCGCCGCTCCGCTCGAATCTTGAAAGGCGAAACTCGAACCTAAAGGAACCCAAACTCGGGGTGAACTGGGCGCGCCTCTCCATGCCAGAAATGGATTTTTGGTGCCGCCATCGCCCCGGCCCATCTGAGCCGTAGTCTTTTATATTGCTGAGGAAACTCTGACTCGCTTTGACGACCATCGTCACGTCCGCTCTCAACAGAGGGGTGCCAATTGACGCCCGCAGGACGGGCGTCTAGGATCTTCGTGAACAAGGGTTTGCGATGGGGAGGGAGCTATGCCCCAGTACAATTTCCTCTGCCGAGCCTGCAAGAAGGAATTCTCAAAAATCCTGAGACTCTCGGAGCATGAGAAGGGCGGGATCATCTGTCCGCACTGCAAAAGCAAGGACGTAGAGCAGCGGTGGGCAGCCTTCTAAGCGGTGACCTCGAAGAAGAGTTAGTAAGTTGAGCCTCTGGGATCACATCAGCGCTCGAGAAGCTCCAGGCAAAGAAAAAAGGAAGCCGGGCGGGGTATTCTGCCAGGCGTTTCTCCCTGGGATGAGCCGTGCATGATTATCGCCACCAAGTATTGCGAACGGTGTAATCGCTGGTTCTGCCAGACACACTTCGGCGATCCGGACTGGCATTCCTGCACGGAGAAAGAGCAATGACGCGTGCGAAACGAAAGGCACAGGGGAAGACAGTCCGTGGTTGGCGCGAAGCGGCGGGGCTTCTAAATCGTTGGAGGAAAGATTTGAAGACACTTACGATCGAACTCAAGCAGCCACGAGTGATTGATCTGGTTCCGATTGACTTCGTGAGTGGGGAGCCGATCGAGCGCGAGGGAAAACCAACGAAGAAATTTCGTGGACAATTGATTTACTTCACGAACGATGATGTGACAGTTAGGCGTCCATCTGGGGCGATTTTGGTGATTGACCGCTACGAGGTCGTTGCGTTCTCGGATGGGAAGACGCGCTTCGTGCCCGTGTAGGCGGACATTAGTTTTTGTCTACGCGAGGGTTGGGACCAGGAATTTGCAAGGGATCTCGCGCGCGAAGAATTACCAAGGTCGGAGTTTTTCTCACTGGGTTTCGGCAAGAGGCCCGACGCTAGCGCATCGCGCACCTGCATCCTTGCTTTAAGCAAGCGGGATCTTGCTGCTCCAACGGTGATGCCCAAAACCCATGCGGTTTCCGCGGTGTTCAGATTCTTGACGTCTCGCAGGAAAAGCACTTCCCGATATTTTACGGAGAGACCTTCAATCGCACGCGGCAGCGTGTTACCCAATTTTTTCCTCCGAAGCGCCTCCCAGGCGATATCACGCCAGTCCGTCAAGTCTTTTGCAATCTTCCCGAATCGCGATCTGCGACCGAGCGTCCGCTTGGTCGCAAGCGCAGCGAAGACCCTTTCAAAACTGACTGCTGTAACCGGAAGTGTTTTTGTGCTCATACCTGTTAGATAAGCAGAGCCGCGAAAAGTAGCACGCGTAAAGGTGATTTGACAGATCAGCTTTCTGGTTCGCAAGGGGTTGCGGGAGTCTGAAAAGACAGGGCTTATGCCTCGACGGGGGGCGGCGGGAGATTTTGCAGAAATGAGAAGAGGCCGCGCGGGGAGCGAAGCGTGCGGGTCTCGAAGGTTGACCCGATAGGGAGTGCAGGAGTACGGTTCAGCAAGACTAGTAGATCAAGCCGTCTGTCTTCTAGCGAGAGGAGGCCAATCTCATGTCAAGACCGCCCTATCGCGTTTTGCGAATCGTTCTGGGTATTTTTTCCTTCCTCGCGGCCGCCGGAGGTCTATTGCTTATTTTCAGTGGCAAGCCACTAGTGCTGCGTCTCTTTCTCCGTCCTCCCGAGTCTGAAGTGTCCACCTTACTGCTCTCCATGATGAAGGAAATGGGCGGATTGGTTCTCATGCTCAGCCTGATGCTTTTTCTCGCCTCCCGCGATCCCGCCCGCAACGTTGCCATCATCAACGCGGTCATTGTGGGACTCTGCATACTAGCCGTCACGCCGTTGCTGTCTCTCTATGCGCTGGACATCCGCCGACTCTATCCGGGCTATCTGATCTGGGGGCGCTCGCTCGTGCGATTGGTGCTGGCGGCAGTGCTCTTTTTTCTGCGACCGCGAGAGACGGTCGGCGGACAACCGTAGAAGAGCCACGACGGGTTACGAGTCAGCGTCCACGTTTGGCAGCAGGCTTCTGAGGACTCGAATCCTGCCGGAGTAGGTCACGGATTTTGCAGTAGATGTGGGACTCGGATTCTGCGGAGAAATTTGGTCTATCGCTTGAGGATTTTCAAGTATTGTGCCGACGGGTTCGGGTTGGGAATGGTCACGAAGTCGAGCCAGTTGGCAGCGTCCTCTCCTGTTGTGGAGGCAAGAAGCGACCCGGCGCGTTTCTGACTCGTAGAGTGTAGGCTTACGGGCGTGCCATTTTTATACGGTTGTCATTCGCCAAAACTCTGGCCGGCTGTGAAATCAATAACATAGCTGCCGCCGTCTCCCGCCAGCTTTCTGTTATAACTCCTGGCCATGTTTCGATTCATCTGCCTGTGCCTCGGAATGCTGGTTCGGTTCTTTCGCGTGCGACAGAGTCTGCTCCTCGAGAATCTTGCATTACGCCAACAACTTGCCGTGTTGAGGCGGCGGCGTCGAAGCCCGTGCCTGAGCCCATTCGACAAACTGTTCTGGGTCGTCGTCAGTCGCTTCTGGTCAGGCTGGAAACAAGCTCTTGTCGTCGTCACGCCTGAAACCGTAATTCGCTGGCACCGAGGTGGTTTTCGCTTGTACTGGAAACTGATCTCTAGAGTCGGGACGCGGGTGGGGAGGAAGCCGACGCCGAAGGAAGTTCGAGAGTTGATCTTCCGGATGGTTGTTGAGAATCCAACCTGGGGAGCGCCGCGCATCCACGGAGAGCTTCTTATGCTCGGTTTTGATCTCTGCGAGAGAACGATCTCTCGTTGGATGAAACGGGCACCGAGAGATCCCGAGCCAGCCAAACGCTGGCTCGCCTTCCTTCGAAACCACAGGGAAGCGATTGCGGCCATGGACTTCTTCACCGTGCCAACGATCAACTTTGGCGTGCTCTATTGCTTCTTCGTCATCAGCCACGGCCGTCGACGCATCCTGCACTTCAACGTCACCAAGCATCCGACTAACAGTTTGTTGAAGAATCCAGTTTTTCTTGTCCTCGGTTCTGAATTTTTGGTTATCGCTGCGTTGTGAAGAAGCGAAGAAGCTTTTTGGGTCGCCCTATCTATTCAGCGGGGCCGAATCGAAGCTCCGTGTCATGTTCTGGCCATC
>DATMOO010000313.1:0-3814 GCA_035568275.1 Candidatus Sulfotelmatobacter sp. | reverse complement strand
CATTTTTGAACTCCCAGTCGAAATGTGATTTCCTTAACTTTAGACCTCAACTTCTTTTCCCGAGGGATCGCCATGAAATCGTGAGCTGCCCCCTGTTTTGAATGAGCCTGCGGTGCCATAGCTGTCCTCTAGAAACTGGAGGTAAGCAACCTTATCCCCCTCATAACGAGCCAGGAGGGCATATGGAGATGTAATCTCCCTCCCGGTCACGTTCGACTTGTAGGTGAAGGAGCCGAAGAAAGCGACACGATTCCCCTGCTCAATAGTGTCGGTGACCTTGAAATCGAGCGCTTTCCAGAAGCGTTGGATTGCCGCAAAGACATCAGACAGAGCCTGTGGCCCCTTGTGAGTGCCGGCCCACGGCTCAATTTTCTTGAGTTCGGGGTTGTCGAAATTCAATGAAACGTAGGTGACGTCCGGTGTCATGAGTTGCCTGAGCACCTTGACATTTGTTGTGTTCTGCAAAAGCTCTTGAAGCACAGCGGTCAAGTTGGTCGACATGAGATAGTTCCTCCTTCCTCTTTTGTCAGTTCGTGGCGAACGAAGTTACTTGGCCTGCCCGCGTTGCGGTCAGAACATGCCGTTGGTATTCGAACGCGGAATGTTCGGCGCGATGATCGGAGCGGAGTTTTGAGGGGTGCCCACGAGTTGCAAAGTATCCCAGTGCTCGACGGCTTTCCCCTCAGCGTCCATGCGATAAATATCGACGCCAGCAATGCCGGTGTCGTCGGGATCATCGTTGAACAGGTTGAGGAAGTTCAAATGTGCCCACACGTAGTCGCCGACTGCAATGATCCGATGAACGACAACGCGCACTCGGGCTCGCTCGCGCGTGACCTTGGCAAAGAACTGTCCGAGCGCGACGGAGCCGTCTGGAATCAGCGGGTTGTGTTGGATGTATGACGGACTCACAAATTTGGCTGTCGCCTCTTCGGATCGCTTCTGATTGATCATCAGATCGTACAGCGCGAGGACGTTGTTCTTGTTACGGACAGCACGGCTGTCGGTGGCCTCGATGAGTTCAATCATGGGTTTCTCCTTTTCTTGGATTTCTTATCTCAGCCTGCGATTTGGAGACGAAGAGCGTCTTGCTCATCGTCGGATTTCTCGCGCACAACGCGAAGAATCTCTTCCGCATCCTGGCCAACCGCCCCAATACGCGGTGCAGGATTGTGCTCGGCGATCTCGATCACGCGCTTGGCGGCATCGACCGAGGCAAGCCCGTTGTCTTGCATGCTGTTGAGCTTGGCTGCAAAGGTACCGAACACTTTTCCGTAAAGATCGCGCTCTTGCGGCGTCATTCTCTCCGTTGTGCGCGCGAGCGCGGCGGCTGTCTTGGCAGGCCCCCCGGTTTTCATATTTCCGGCGACCGCGAGACGACATCGATACCGAAGCGCTTCAGTTCCTCTCGATAGACGGTCGCGAATACCTCCATGGCCGCCTTTGAAGCGCCTGATGGACCGTTGAACGGAAGTGGCAGGTGTGCCGTCCAAGTGCTGACCTGCACAATACGACCGCGCGCTTTCCTCAAAGCCGGAAGGAATGCGTTCACTACGGACAGCGCGCCGAAAACGTTCACTTCGAATTCGCGTCTGATGGAGTCGAGTGGAAGCGTCTTTAGCAAACGCGGGAACTCTTACTTGCGAAAACTCTTCGTGCAGGGGGCACGTGCCGTCCTACAGCAGAGCGCGAAGCAATCTTCCGGTCTGAGTGCTTGGCTGGCTCAGCTCACAACCCGCCTCCACAGTAACGTGGCCGCAGTAGCCTTAGCCAATAAGCTGGCGCGTATGGCCTGGGCTGTACTCGCTAAGAATGAACCCTATCGGCCGCCGATCGTGGTCGGTGCAGCCACAGCATAACTGGTCTGCAGATGACGCCCGGCTGAAGCCAGGCTTGGAAATCGCATTCGCGATTCCCACATCTACAGACCAGCGGCTACTACGGAGTCGATGATTTCTGCCAGGTCTGCTGGCGAACCATGAGATGGCACAACGGTCGAACCCGGCGCTCTCGAAACCTGTAAACCGGAAAAGCCTTCGAGGCTGCCTAACTAAATAGGACGAGCGCAGTGCATTCCATCAAGGCCCGGAGCTTTGCGCTTCAACAAGGCCGAATACATTTGCGTAGGCCAACCTGTTGCCCTCATTTTTCGCTTGCGACAAAGCGGCGGACCATACATTTCGGTTTGCTCGGGATCCGGGAAGTTCAAAAGATTCGATGAGTGGCGGTGTTCGTCCAATTTGCAGCTTGAGTATTATTGGCGTTACTCCCTGGCCAGCAGTGCGTCGAGTTGTGCGCGGTACGCGTGCAGGTCTCGCGGGCAAGGAGTAGCATTTCTGCCATGAGAAGCGTTGAACGCCGTGATTTCGTAAAGCTAGCGGTGGCGCTGCCTTTTGCCCCGCCGTTGAGATCGTTCGCTGAAGTTGCAAGCCCGTTGGGAAAGCCAATGTTTGTCGCCGCGGGCGCGGACGCGACCGGGACAGAGCATCATGGACCGCGTGCAGGCACGCACCTAGATTTCAAGGTCCTTACCAAAGACACCCAAGCCGGTTTCTTTCTGATAGAGCATCGCAATGTTCCGCAGGGCGGGCCGGTGCGCCATCTGCACTATGCACAAGAAGAATGGTTCTTCCTCATTGAGGGCAACAAGGTGGTGATCGAGGTGGGCGACGAGCGCTTCACGCTTCGTCCCGGCGATTCCATACTCGCGCCACGAAATGTGCCCCATGTATGGGCCTACGTCGGTGAGAGGCCGGGACGGATGCTGATGGGGTTCACGCCGGCTGGCCAGATGGAAGATTTCTTTACACTTTCTAGCAAGCAGCCAGTGGATGCGAAAATCGCAGAGGCACACGGCATGAAGTGGATAGGGCCACCTCTCGACGTATCGAAGCTGTGAGCGAGCGGAGAACCATGCTGCGGCGGAACGTTGTACGTATTGTTGCCGGTATCTGACTCCGGTAGCCGCTGTCATTTACCGTCCCTTGAACGGCAATACGGTGGTTTCGACGCGCGAACTCGCTTTCTCCTGCACCCTTCACACGCCACGTGGTCGGAAGTTTTTTTCATCGTGATTGGGGCTTTGAGACTTAGCACGATGACATTCGCGCGCGGCTCCAGCCTTGCTGATACCGAGTTACCGTCCGTATGGTCGGCAAACCGGAAACTACCACTGGTGGTGCAAACGAAACTTGCCTAAAGACACCTGACGAAATAGCCTCTGGGTTGGACCAATGTTGAGAGTTTTCTCAAGGTCTGCTATGGGAGTTGGGGGCAGAAGGGCTGCTTCTCGGTGAACTCTATGCGCGAGTTCGCAGACCTCCCTCCAAAAGCCCGCCAGATCATGGTCGCAAGCGTAATGAAAGCCCATCAGTTGCTCATCGACAATCTAGCTGCAGCACGTGGATCTCGTGACGATAATGATTCCCTCGCTGGCTTGATCGTCACGTTCTTTAGCGGAATTTGCCCGACCGGGCGCGAAGTACGACGAAGATCGACGCCTTCATGCGGCTGATTCGCGCAATCTGATCGTCAAGTGAGACGAATAAGGAAAGAATCCAGTCCAAGTTGAACCATTGACCACCTTGGCGCGGTTCGGATTCTCCTGCTTAATGTTTGCTGCTTCTTCACTTCGTCTCAAAATCGGTGGAGACGCTGAGTTTCTTCCAAATTCGTGCTTCCTCTAATCGCGCAAGATCATTCTTCTCCGCGGCGGCGTACGCATCGCTGCCCAGCAAGAGTCGCAACGGAGGGTTTCGTTCCTGCGTCAACTGGACGATCGCCTGAGCTGCCTTTTTGGGGTCACCAGGCTGCT
>DATMOO010000312.1:0-36124 GCA_035568275.1 Candidatus Sulfotelmatobacter sp. | reverse complement strand
GCCATGGCGCACGGCAACAGCTGCTGGACGTGTCACGACGCGCACGCGGCAGTGGAGCATTCGTTCGTGCAGTTCTATCCGACTCTCAAGACGGTTGCGAAACAGTTTGGGACGTACAACGAAGAGCGGGAGAAGGTGGCGGACGCGAAGTAGTGCCCCGAATCCGTCATACGATCAATCCCGCAGGACGCGAGCCGGATCAGCACGGGTGGCACGCCATCCGGGAAAGAAACAAGCTGCCAGCGTGGTGGTGGTCATAACCGCCAACGCTGCGCCGAATGCGCGCGGGTCGTAGGGGCTGACGTTATAGAGAAGCTTTCCGAGTAACCTCGTCAGGACCAGTCCTGCAATCGCGCCAAGGAAGACGCCTCCGGCGGTTAACCTCAATCCACGCGAGATGACGAGGCGCAGCAGGTCGGCTGAGCCCGCCCCAAGAGCTATGCGCAGGCCGAGTTCGCGCATACTTTGCGCGACCGCATAAGACATCACCCCATAGAGGCCGATTGCTGCGAGCAGCAGCGCCAATCCTGCCAGGATTGAAACCAGGGTCACGGCCACAAGTTGCGGAGAGGTGGAACGGTCCACCTGTTCCTGAAGCGTAATCGTCTCGTAGAGGGCAAGGTTCGCGTCCAAGGCATGCACTTCGCGGAGCAGCGCGACCGAAATACTCTGCAAAGGTTCCGTGGTGCGGACATTCAAACGCGGCCCCCGCACGAAATCCTGCAGAAGGGGCACGTAGAAGAATGGTTTGGGATCCTCGCGCATGCTCTCATACTTGGAGTCGGCAGCCACACCGACGACGACTGCCCACTTCCCTTTCACTTGCAGGCGGCGTCCGATAGGATCCTGTCCACCCCAGTAGCGCGCCTGCATGGTGCGATTCACGATCGCGACCAAGGGAGCGTTTTCGTCGTCGGCGCGGGTGAATTCCCGGCCCGAGGCTAGAGGGATGCCCAGGGTGGCAAAGTAGGCCGGCCCGACCTGGTTGTAGTCAATGGACGGTTGCTCATCGGGCGCAGGTTGATAGCCGTCCACCGCAATGGGCGTTGAAGAGAATGAGCCATAGCCCAGCGGCGTCACTCGGGCGTAGGCGGCGGACTCCACTCCGGGCAGAGCCGAGACGCGTTCCATCAGTTCGTCCTGAAAAGTCTTAGACTGTTGAGCGTCATATCCCGCGGCCACCAGAGACACACCCGTTTCTACAACGCGGCTTGTCGAAAAGCCCGGACTGGCGGTTCGAATCTTTTGCAGACTCTCGAGCAAGAGCACGGCACCGGCCAATAAAATAAAACTCAGGCAAACCTGAAAGACGACTAAGCCGGATCGCATCCACGCCCTTCTGCGAGCCATGGTTACATTCGAAGATTCCGCCTTCAAAGCTCCGGCAAGATCGATGCCGCGCGCCTGAAATGCGGGAACCAACCCGAGCACCAACGTGGCCAAAACGCAAATGCCGGTGCTGAGCAGCATGACATGCCAATCGATTTGGCCGGGAAGGTACATCATCGTTCCCGAGCGTCGCGGGAACAGCAACGCGAGGGCATGCCGGCACCAATACGCCACCAGGAGTCCTCCGGCCGCACCGAGCGCGGCAAGGATCAGGCCTTCCGTGAGAAGCTGCTTTAACAGGCGTCCACCGTTGGCGCCAATGGCCATGCGGACGCTCATTTCATGGCGTCGGGCGAATGATCTTACGAGCAGCAGGTTTCCGACATTCGCGCAGGCGATGAGAAGAACAAATGCCACGACCGCCGTCATGATCTGGAGCGTGGGCAGCAGCGTATGCGCATTGTTGAAGGGTGTTTGCCACAGCGGCCATAGCTTGAGATTGCGTCCCCGGTTGGTGGCTGGGTAGTTGGCCTCCAGCCGGGTAGCAATCGCGGAGACTTCATCTTGTGCCTGCGCGCGACTAACCCCGGGCTTGAGCCGCACATAACCTTCGATCCAGCGCGCTCCGCGGTCTTCGAGTTTGTATCCGCCGCTTTCGAACGTTTCTTCCATCGAGGCTGGGACCCAGAAATTCATCGCCCAGCCCACGAAAGTTCCATAAAAGCCTTCGGGCATTACTCCAATGATGGTGTGCGGGACATTGTTGAGCCGCTGCATCTTGCCGACGATTTGCGGGTCCCCTTTGAACCGCTTCTGCCAGAGGTCATAGCTGATCACCACGAGGGGATGGGAATTGCTGCCGACATCTTCGCCGGGTTCGAAGCCGCGCCCAAGAATGGGATGGACGCCGATCGCGTCGAAATAATTCGCTGAGACGATGCTGCCGGTGGCGACCTCGGCGTGGTCGCCGATGCTGAGCGTGGTGCCGGTAATTTTGGTCACGAAGACCGCGTCGCACAGAGTGCAGTTTCTCTGCAGATCGAGGAAATCCGGCCACGAAGTTGGCTCGCCTCCAGGCACTCCACGAGCCGTTCCTCCCAGAGCGAGCAACTGTTCCTGATGAGCGACCGCCGGGTAGGGGCGAAATAAGATTCCTTCCACCCAACTGAACACTGCAGCGTTCGCGCCGATGCCCAGAGTCAGGCACAGAATGGTGAGAATAGAAAATCCCGGACTGCGAAAGAGTTGACGGAATCCATAACGCAAGTCCTGGATGGCATTTTCGATAAAGCTGTGGCCGCGCGCGTCGCGGCACTGTTGTTCGATTTGCGTGACTCCACCGAGCGCCCGCGATGCCTCGTGTCGCGCGTCCTCCATCGACATGCCTTTCTCGAGGTTCACCTGGATTTGGTGCTCAAGGTGGTCGCGCAGTTCGTCTCTTAACTCCTGATCCACCTGCTTGCCGCGAAACCACTGGCGCCAACGCAAAGGGAGCGTATAAAACCATTGTTCGAAGCTCATGTTCACGCCTCCTTGAGCTTTACAATGCCGGAGATCGCCGTCGAGATCCGGTTCCAGTTTGCCGTCTCTTTTTCCAATTGCTTCCGCCCGAGCCGCGTCAGGGAATAGAATTTTGCGCGACGATTGTTTCCACTCGACTTCCACTGAGCGGTAATCCAACCGCGCCGTTCCAGTTTGTGGAGCGCAGGATACAGCGACCCGTCGCTGACTCCCAGAACATCGCTGGAGATCTGTTGCAGGCGCTGGCTGATGGCCCACCCGTTGTGCGGTTCCAGCGCCAGGATTTTCAGGATCAGCATGTCCAGTGTTCCCTGGACCAGATCGGAAGGCTTGCTCACTTCGGTCTCCTCTCGGTTACCGAGTTAGACTAAACTCCGCTCCTCTCGGTTAGCAAGGGGAGTGGAATAAATTTGCTGGATCGGGCCGCTACGGGATATTGCTGGCCACGTATTGCCAATTGGTGGTCTCGGAAAACATTTCGCCGGTGGAGTTGACGAAGGCCCCGTGGGCGTAGGTGTCGCCCTGAAGACGATCCATGAACCACGCGGTGGGATATCCCAGGTATCCGTAGACGCCGTTGACGCAGGGAAAGGGCGCTTGCGAGCAGTCGGGCTGCCCGCCAAGATCGTTGTGGCTTGGCCCGATCAACGTGCCCTTGGCCTTCGCGACGGAGTTAGGCACCGCCTGGTAGTAGGCGTCGATCGACTGCAGTCCGGTGACGTTGTTTCCCTGCAGAGGAGGCGAGACGAAATCGGCGGAGCCGTCGACGAAGAAGATCGAGCCCGTCAGGTTGGCGGGGTTGAAGAAGTTGGTGGAATTGCCGTAGATCTGAGCCGGGAGTTCGATGGGCAACACGGTCTTGATCAGACCGTTGGACTTGAGCAGAGCGTTGACGGCTCCGGTCGCTCCCTGGGAATGTCCGAAGGCACCGACCTGGTTGACGTTGAGTTTGTGAAAGAACGGGCTGGTGGAATCGGAGTTGGCGGCGACCATGTACTTCGCGGCGTCCAGAATGGTTTGCCCGGGCCCAGTCATCGGATCTTCGCTGGCCACAATGACGAACCCCCATGAAGCCATATGCCGTAGGAAGTACTCGGCCTGCTTGGGGGTGCCAAAGCTGCCATTTCCCCAGGTGAGGATCGGGTGGAGGAATCCATTCGCGCCCAGGTTGCTGGGATAGAAGAATACGCACTTATGGCCTTGAGAATCGCACGGAGTCGCACTCTCGCTTGAGGTGACGGGCCACGGCCCTGCGGCGTAGTAGTGCAGTTCAATCGCGCCGGTCGGGTAGTTGGGTGGATTGTGGGGGCAAGCGAGAATGAGAACAATTGCCAGAGCAACCAGCAAAGCAGACCAGTAACGATTCATGGGTCCTCCCGAGGCTGTCGGAGGATAGTGCATCCGGCAGGCGGAGCGTTTCAACTTTTCGGACTTCAGCTTTGTGATTGCCAGGCCAGAGGACGGTTGTCCCCGTGCTACCATGACTGCCGAATTGCAAGGAGGGACCCTTGCCACTTCCTTCTTCGGCGGACTCCGGACAAGTTCAGACGCGGCATTTTGCAGGGTTATTCCTGCTTTCTCTGGCCACGCTTCTCCTGGAGCTTGCGCTGACTCGCGTACTTTCTGTGTCGTTGTGGTATCACTTCGGGTTTCTGGTGATCTCGACGGCCCTCCTTGGTTTCGGTGCGTCGGGCGTGATGCTCGCGCTGTGGACAGGACTGCGAGAAAGGCAGGATCTGGACCGTGCGCTGGCCTTTTGTGCACTCGCGTTTGCTGTCTGCGTGGTATTCAGTTTTCGGCTCATGCAATGGATTCCATTCGATCCCTTTTCGGTGGCCGTCGATCACCGCCAGCTTTTCTACATGCCGGCGTATTTGCTACTGGTAGCGCTGCCCTTCTTTTGCTCCGGACTGGCGATCTCACTGCTCTTGACGCGTGGATCGAAACAGATTAACCGGCTCTATGCATACGATTTGCTAGGAGCGGGCGTTGGCTGTGCGCTGATCACGCTGGTGATTCCAAGATTCGGTGGAAGCGGAAGCGTGCTGCTGACGGCGTTCGTAGGAGCGTTGTCGGCGGCGTGTTTTGCCTGGAGTTCCCGGCGTGTTCTCGCAACGACCGCCGCATTGGTTTCTGTGGTGCTGTTGGCAGCGAGCTTTTATGGAGAAAGGGTCATCCGTATTCATGTAAGTGCGAACAAGAGCCGGAGAAGCATCCACTCCATCTATTCCGCCTGGAATACATTGTCGTTCGTACAGGTTGTGGAGTATCCGCCGGAGGGTAAAGATCCCGCAGCAAGATTGATGCTCATTGATTCTGGGACGGCCGCCACAGGCATCAGCGATCTTAGGCCGGACGTTCGGAAAGTTCTGGCAGAGCATCCCGACCAGGTAGAGCTGCTCTCGATGATCGCCTATGCTGGGAAAACGAATCCCAAGATTCTGATCATCGGTTCCGGTGGTGGTGATCAGGTACTGGCCGGATTGAAAGCCCACGCGAGTTCGATTACTGCGGTCGAAATCAATTCGATCATCAATGACATCGTCGCACGCCGGATGAACGATTTTTGGGGAAATCTCTACCACCAGCCTGAAGTACAGCTGGTCAACGATGAGGGGCGTAGTTTTGTGCGGCGATCGAAAGAGAAATACGACGCGATCATTTCGGTCCACACGATCAGCAATGCAGCAGTCGCATCCGGCGCTCTAAGCCTGGCGGAAAGCTATGTGTTGACTCGCGAAGCGTTTGAAGATTACCTCGACCACCTCACTCCGGATGGCGCCATTTTCTTCACGCGGCCGGAGTTTCAGATTCCCAGGCTGGTTTCGACGGCGCGGGAGGTGTTTGCACAGCGAGGAATGGGGTCGATCGAAAATCATGTTTTCGCATTCAGCCAAGCGGGCGGGATGGAGTCGCCGGGGCGATTGTCCTTCCTGGCAGGCTTCCTGTTGAAGAGGAGTGAATTTCTTCCTGGAGAGCTGAAGCAGATTCGTGACACTCTGAATACGAAGCCTGATGCGGCGCAAGCTGCGCCCAGCGTAAAGATTCTCTACTCGCCCGACGAAAAGCCGGCCAATAGTCTCTGTGCACAGATCGTCAGCGCGCCACAACTGGAAGAGGTATTTCGACAGAATGATTCACAGCTTGCCCCCGCCACCGACGACAAACCATTTTTCAACCAGCACACCCGTTGGTCCAGAATCCGATGGAACACGATCGTCGATCTGTTTTCGCAAAAACAACCGATGGGGGCGAGATTGGCGCTGGAGGATCGGCCCATTGCAGAAGTCACGCTGCTCATTCTTCTGGTGCAGTCGGCTATCGTAGCGGCCCTATGTATTCTTTTACCTCTGGTATTGCTGAAGCGACGCGGCCTTCAGCTCGAAGGACGCTGGTCTTGGCTCGGCTATTTCGCGGCGCTTGGACTTGGCTTCATCATGGTGGAAATTGCGCTGCTGCAACGCTTCCTCTTGTTCCTGGGACAGCCGATCTACACGTATGCCGTCGTGCTGGCCGGACTATTGATATTTACCGGCATCGGATCGCATGCAGCGGGGGGGTGGAGCCACGAACCTGAGCGGACCCTCAAACGCGCGCTGCTCTGCGCAATCGTTCTGGTGCCGATCATGGCGGTCATCACGCCTATCGTATTCCGCGGCTGTCTGGGCCTTGGCATCTTCTGGCGGATCACGATTGCGCTGCTGTTGGTTGCACCCCTTGGATTTGTGCTGGGCATGCCTTTCCCTCTCGGACTTCGCCTGGCAATGCAACGATCGTCGGCTTTGGGATCATGGGCGTGGGGCGTCAATGGATTTTTCACCGTGATCGGCACAGTATTGGCGCTCATATTTGGCATGATGATTGGATTCCGGATCGTTCTAGTGCTGGCTTCGGTTTGCTACCTGGGCGCGCTTCTCGCTGTTTTATGGCTTTCGAATCTCAGCACCGACCGCGACACGGCTGATTTCCGTCCTTCTCTTACAGTGGAATCAACGAGCTAGATCTAGGACTGGGTCACGTCCTTTGTTTTTTCCATCCCATCTGCGAAACTGACCACTGATCCCTGATCCCTGACCTCTGACCCATGGGCCGCATCCACGTACTCTCGGAAACCGTTGCCAACCAGATCGCCGCCGGCGAGGTGGTGGAGCGCCCTGCGTCCGTCGTAAAGGAGATGCTCGAGAACTCGCTGGATGCCGGGGCCACGCGCATCAAGATCAGCGTCGAAGCGGGCGGGAAGAAGCTGATCCAGATCACCGATAACGGCTGCGGCATGGTGCGCGATGACGCCATGCTGGCGTTCGAGCGCCATGCGACTTCCAAAATCAAGAATGCCGAAGACTTGTTGAGCGTCGCGACTCTCGGGTTCCGCGGTGAGGCGCTGCCTTCGATCGCCTCAGTGTCGCGCCTTCGCCTGGAGACCCGGGCGGCGGATGAGCCTGCGGGTACGGTGATCGAGATCAACGGCGGGAGAATAGCTCGCGTGGAGGAAGCCGGACTACCGCTGGGGACTTCAATCACCGTCCGCGATCTTTTCTTTAACGTTCCCGCCCGGAAAAAATTTCTCAAAGCGGAGTCGACCGAACTCTCCCACATCGCATCGCTGGTTACGCATTACGCGCTGGCGCATCCTGACAAGCATTTTGAACTGCATTCCTCTACGAACGCCATGGTGGTGGCGCCTCCGGTAGCGGGACACAGCGAGCGCGTGTATCAGGTGTTTGGCAAGGAGACGCTTGACCAGTTGATCCCCGTGGCCGCGCGGCAGGCTCTCGAACACGTGGGACTCCCGCAACCTGCGCCGTGGCGGCGGAAGGAAGCAGAGGAGGACGGCGAGGACGCGACGCCAAAAGATCCCGGCGAGATGCGCGTTCACGGCTTCGTCTCCAAGCCCGAGATTCAGAAGCTGAACCGGAATTCGATTTTCGTCTTTGTCAACGGGCGGCTCATCCGTGACCGCCTGGTTCAGCATGCAATCACCGAGGCGTACCGGAACATCATTCCGCCGACGGTGTACCCGGTCGTGCTGTTGTTTCTGGAACTGCCGGCGGCGGAAGTCGACGTCAATGTGCATCCGTCGAAGACAGAGGTTCGTTTCCGACAGCAGTCCGCGATGCACGATTTCGTGCGCGACTCCGTGCGAGCCGCATTGATGAAGGCGCGCCCCGTGCCGCAGTTTGTGGCGGAGATTCGCGCCCACGCCACGGCCAGTCAGGCACTTACGCCGGGAGCCTTGACGCCTGGCGCAGCATGGCCTCCGTCGGAAGACGGGCTCTCGCAGTCCGGAGTTCACCTTCAGGCAGCTGGACACGGCGAACCCGGAGCCGATGGTGATTTCACACTGCAGGTGCCGATGGTGCCACCGACTTCGGCGCATTTTCAGTTCGAAGGCGGCATCGCTGTCGAAGCGAATGCCGCGATCCCTGTTGCCCGCGGATTGGAGTCTGCTCCGCTCGATCCCAACTTCGCCGCGACTCTTCCTCGCCAGCAGTTCGACGCGGTTCCTGACCACGGATGTTCTCCTGCCCTCGACGTCAACGAAGAGGAGCCTACGCTCTCAGCGCTAGGTACGCTCAAGCCGCTGGGACAAATTCGCAATTCCTTCATTCTGGCGGTGAACGAAGACGGCTTGTGGATCGTGGACCAGCACGTGGCTCACGAGCGTGTACTTTTCGAGCGCGTGCTGAAGCAGCGGGCGGCCATGAGAGTCGAGAGCCAGCGCCTGCTCATGCCGATCGTGCTGGAGTTGTCGCCGGCGCAGCAGGCAGTCTTCCGCGAAATCTCCGACGAACTCGCGCGCAACGGTTTCGAGGCCGAACCATTCGGCGCGCGCAGTGTCGCCATCAAGGTCGCTCCGGCGGGAGTGGAGGCCGCGGCGGTCGAACACATGCTTCACGAACTGCTCGATCAATTCTCCAGCGAAGAGCAGTCGCTGAACCTGGAAAAGATTCGCACGCGCATCGCCGCCTCGATCGCGTGCCATGCGGCCATCAAGGTCAACATGCCGCTGGAGCAAAACAAAATAGAATGGCTGCTGGCCGAACTCGCGAAAACCGATCACCCAATGTCGTGCCCGCATGGAAGACCGGTGGTGCTGCGGTACTCCCTGAAGGACATTCAAAGGGCGTTCAAACGAATCTGATTACCTCGCCTGCGTTGCCACCTCAGATGCGTGCAGGTGAATGATCTTCCATCCGGATGGCTGCTTCTGCCACACGATCGTGCGTCGATTTAAAAATCCGGGACGATCGTCGAGATGAAAGGTAACAATGGCTATGTTCCCCGCGATTTGAAGACGTAAATCCCGCGGCTGGATGTCCATGTAAGGTCCCTGAGTTCGGCCCGCTCGAATGCGATCGAATACCTTTTGAAAGGTCCTCTCAAATTCCCGGCGTCCGTCGACACGGTTCGGGAACTCGCGCGGGTAGAAGACGGTGGCATCGTCGGAAAAAGCAGCGCAAAAATGGTCCCACTCGAGATTATCGAATGCCTGGATGAAATCGGAGAGCGTCTTGCGAACCTCGGCCTCGGCACTGTCCGGGGGGCCCGCATAACAGACTATCGATACCGTCGACAGCAGGATCAGCACGAGTGCAGATCGTTGCTTCATAGGGACGCAGTATACAAGTGAGTTCAGATCAAGGCGTCTTCTTTATAATCGAATCACCCTATGACGGATCTCGAACTCCTACAACTGCGCCACGAGAAATGGCGGCTGGATGGTAAGCCCATCCGGACGATCGAGGCGGCGCGCGCGTTCCTGGAAGATGTGGGATTCTGCCTGATGTATCCGCAGCGGCCTGCTCTGCTGGTGCCGACGTTCATCGGCGCATTTGCAGGATCGGAGGACCGCCTTCCGGAGTGGCAGCATGCGTTTAAGGATCCGCGCGCGGCCCAAGCCACCGAATTGATGGTGCGCTTGCTCCGCGAGAAGACTGTGTTCGAGGCAAATCTTCTTGAGGAAAATAACGGATTCCTGATCGCGGCCTCGGTGTTTCCTTATTTCTACGCGCTCACTGGCGAGCGGAATCCCAAACAGGCGCCACGGGCAGGCTCCCGATCCGCATACTCCGCGCTCGCCTGCGACGCCTTTGCACTGCTTCAGCGTGAGGGGGCGATGTCGAAGCAGAAGCTGGTGGACGCACTGGGTGGGAGCGTGTCACTGGCGGCGCTCGATAAGGCTCTGGCAGAGTTGTGGTCGAAGCTGCGCATCACGCGCGTCGACTATAAGGCCAGCGAAGGGTCGGTGTGGGACCTGCTGTATCGCTGGGCGCCGGATGGCGTGAAAGAGGGCGTCGGGCTGTCGCTGCCTGAAGCGCTTTCCGCATTGGTCTCGAAATATTTAGATTGCGTCATCGCGGTCGAGCCGGCAGAACTAGAAACATTCTTCGGGAAATTCATCGCCCGCTCGAAGGTGAAAGAGGCGGTGAACGCGTTGCTGGCGGCGCGGGAATTGAGCTTCGTACACGTTGGCGGGAAATCGATGGTGCAGATTACGCCTGAGAAAGTCGTGGCGACGCCGCGGAGCGCAGCCCAGTGAGTACACCGGCCGAAATCGAGGCAACGGGTTTCGCGCTTTTTCACGATGTTTTCACCCCGGAATTTATTGAACGTGCGTTGGAAGGGATAGAGTGTTTTTCTCCGCATCGCAGTCGGGCAGGTGCGCGGCATGTGCTCGGCCTCAGGCCCGTCGCGAAGCTTGGGCGCTGTCCGCAACTAATCAATGTTGTCCGAGAGGTTATGGGTGCGGACGCAATTCCGTTTCGCGCGACGCTATTTGAGAAGACGCTTGCGGCTAATTGGCTTGTGGTCTGGCATCAAGACACCGCCCTCCCACTGCGCGAACGGCAGGAACTCCAAGGCTGGGGGCCATGGTCGGTGAAGGAAGGTATCAACTACGCGCACGCTCCGTCCACGACTCTGTCTCAGGTGCTTGCACTGCGAATTCATTTTGACGATTCGACCTCTGCCAATGGCCCGCTACGAGTCTTGCCTGGGACGCATGAACTGGGCGTGCTCAGTGATGACCAGATTCATGATTTATCGGAGCGGATCACTCCGATCGAGTGTGTTGTAGCGAAGGGCGGAGTTGTGGCCATGCGCCCGCTCGTGGTGCACGCTTCATCCAAGTCGCAGGTCGAGATTCCACGCAGAGTGTTACACATCGAGTACGCAGCCTCGGAATCGATTGCCGCCCCATTGCGTTTGGCATTTGCGTAAAGTGGACAATTCCTTTCCAGAGCAAACGAATTATCGCGGGCGCCTGGCGCCTTCGCCCACTGGCCTGCTCCACGTCGGACATGCACGGACATTCTGGATCGCCTCGCAGCGCGCTGCCGCGCGGCGCGGGACCCTGATTCTGCGAAATGAGGATTTGGATCCGCAGCGCTGCCGCGCTGAATTCGTCGCTGCGACGATCGAGGACCTGAACTGGCTGGGAATTTCCTGGCAGGAAGGCCCGGATTGCGGAGGGCCGTTTGCTCCGTATACGCAGAGCGAGCGGCGGAACCTCTATTTGCAGGCGTGGAAGCGGTTGCGGGAGACTGCGGCGATCTATCCGTGTAGTTGTTCACGCAAGGATGTGGCGCTGGCAGTCGGGGCGCCGAATGATGGCGATGATGAGCCTATCTATTCTGGTAAGTGCCGGTCGGCCAGTTCCTTGCCTGGGGCCGCTCGGCTTCGCCGTCGCGGGACGGACGAGGCGTCCGTCGCCACACGGACCGATGAGCCTGCCGGATTCAATTGGCGATTTCGGATTCCGGATGGGGAGGAAATCTGTTTTGACGACTTGCGTCTGGGCCCGCAGCGGATGGTGGCGGGACGCGACGTTGGCGACTTCATCGTGTGGCGGCGCGACGATGTGCCGGCATATCAGTTAGCCGTCGTCGTTGACGATGCCGCCATGGGCATCACGGAAGTTGTGCGCGGAGCTGATTTGCTGAAATCCACGGCGCGACAGATTCTTCTTTATCGGGCTCTCGGCCTACCAATTCCTGACTTCTATCACTGTGATATTGTGCGCGACCACGCGGGTGTGCGGTTGGCGAAGCGCCATGATTCTCTGAGCATCCGCAAGCTGCGTGAGATGGGGTGGACTGCCGAGCGGGTGCGGGAAGCGGACTTATGGCAGATCTTACGCAGTGGGCGTTAATCACCAGCGACGCATTGGAAGCTTCCGCTCGGCTTCGCCATCGCGGGACGGACGAATGCGTCCGTCGCCACACAAGCGCGTCCCCACATGAGCACCGACTTCCCCGTGTACAATCTTGCTACGAAATGAACGAGCACTCCTCCGATCAACATCTTCGCAAACTGATCATTGCCATCGACGGGCCGGCTGGCGCGGGAAAGAGCACCATTGCGGCGCGGCTCGCGCGCAAGTTGGGTTACGTCAACCTCGAGAGTGGCGCGATGTACCGCGCGCTCGCGCTGAAAGCCATCGACAAAGACGCTTCGTTCGATGATGAAGTTGCACTGGTGAAGCTCGCGGACGCTTCACGAATTCAGCTGGAGCCGACCATCAACGGAAATCGCACGCTACTCGACGGGAAGGATGTATCCGCCCGCATTCGAGAGCGCGATGTCACCGAGGGAGCTTCGCGCATCTCGGTACACCCAAAAGTCAGGGAATGGATGGTGTCTCACCAGCGTGCCATGGGCGCCGGTGGCGGAGTTGTCATGGAAGGCCGCGACATCGGGACGAAGGTTTTTCCTGACGCGGATCTGAAAGTCTTCCTCGACGCCGACCCGGTCATCCGCGAGCAGCGGCGCATGACGCAACAGAGGATTTCCGGGGAGGTGGCGGCGAACGTCGCGGCCGATTTGCGGGAGCGCGACCGCCGCGATCGAACCAGGGCCGCGTCGCCGCTGGTTGCCGCGGGAGATGCTGTCGTGATCGACTCCACGTCGATGAGTGAGGATGATGTTCTCGCGAGGGTTGAGGGGCTAGTGCAACATCGACTGGATGGTTAGCCCGTGATTCAGGCGCTTGGCTTCGCCCCTTCGACAAGCTCAGGACATGCTGCGCGGGACAGCCGAGGCGGCTGTCCCTACGCGAGCTTTCTAGTTCTCCGTCGGCTCAACTTTACCTTTTGGCTCCGGCAGCGCCTTGGCGGGCTTGGCCGGATTTGGGGGCGTGGGCGGCGTCGGCGGTGCGGCAGACGCCTTGCGAATCTCGATGCCCTCGTGCTCGTTGGTGATCACGATATGGGATGACCCGTTCCCCACGCTTCCGGTTGCTTTGGCCTCATGCTCGTCGTTGCTGACCTTTAGCTCTGGAAAGTCCGACTGAATTTCGCCGCCGCGAGTGCGCGCATCCAGGCGGAAGCCGGACTTCTCCGGCACAGCCAGTTGCACGTCGCCGTTCCGGTTATCGATCTGCACATTGCCCAGCGAATGCATGATCAGTTCGACGGTGCCGTTGTCGTCTTTGAGCCGCACATCCCCTGAGACGGCCTCCAGCCGGATGTTCTTGGAGCGAGTCGTCAGACGCACCGGGCCTGCAACCTCATCCGCATGGAGTTCGTCGGAGTTGAGATCGAGAGAACCGCCCAGCCGTGAGAACTCCATATCGGTTCGCGAGGACTTGAAGGTGACGGTCTTCGCGATGCGCTCCAGCTTCACGCTCTCCTGGAATTCGCCATCCAGTTGTACCGAGCCCTTCACGTCGGCCACGGTCACATCGCTAACACGCCCGCCCACCTGCACATCTCCCGTGACCCGTTCGACTTTCACCGAGCCTTTTTCCTGACTGACCTTGACGTTAGCTGTGACGTCGTCGACCGAGGTGTCACCGTGCTGCGCGGCAAGATCGATGTTGCCGCTTCGCCCGCTGACATTCACATCACCCCGGCGCGAAGTGATCGTGACCGGCGCTTTTCGCGGCACGGAAATATCCATGTCGGTTTCCACCGGATGATCCCCCGCAGCCTCCACATTTGCGTTGAGGGTGACGAGTCCGCCAATCGTGGTGATGGTCGGCTTAGTTTCGCTGTTGTATTTGTCGGCGTCGCTCTGATTTTCCGCGCCAACACGCTTGCGCACAACTACCGTGATTTTGTTGTCATCCGATGCGTGCACGCTCACCGCGCCATGACTGTCGATGACTTTCAGGCTGGCATCAGCCGGGAAATTCTGCTCGAGATGGTCGTCGTAATTGAAAGTCTCCCCAAAGATGTTCGGGAAATCACCGTCGTCGACATTGATCTCGTCACGCAGCCCGGACCAGTTCACGCGCTGCAGTTGGCTTGCAATCAAGCCGAACACGACGATCATGACGATAAGCAAGACTCCGCCGGCGCCGATGCCGGATGACCGGTAGCCTCCGCGCTGTGCACGTTGATGCTCAACGATCTTGATCACTCCCCACAGGATGAGCAGTAACGGCCAGTAACTGGCGAACAGGTGAGCGAGCTTGCCCACCGACAGCACGCGCATCGTGGTCAGCAGGAAGATCGTGCCAATCACGATCAGTACGAACGGCCCGGCAAACGAGCGGTGACGCGGCGGCGGCAGCGGTGGCAATGGAGAGAACTGTGGCGGTGGAGGCGTCGCTACTGGGTTAGACATTTTTCACCTCCCCAGACGAGGGATCGATGCTTTGCGCCCCTGGCGGATTCTGCGGCGTATTCTGGTTTGGCACGCTCGGTGGTGGAGGCGTTGGCGGCCAGTCGTCCGGTCCGGGCGGCAACGGGCCCACGTGTCCGTCGTAAGACGCGTTGCTCTGCATGAGTTTGACTACGCCAATGACCAGCAAGATCGCCGGCCAGGTTTTGTCGATTCCCACCTCAGAAACGCTGTGGAGCAGAAACATGATGCCGATAGTGACCAGCATGGCTGGTCCCATGAGTCTGCGCGTGCGGCAACGTTCGCAAACGCAGCCAGGCCGATAGTTGCCCAGCAGGCCCCAGTTTTTAGCAAAGAGATACACGCCCAGAACGATCAGGACTAGAGGCCAAAAGCGGTGCAGGCTGAAGTCAAACGCCGTGTTGATCAGGAACAGCACGCCTAAAACGATCAAAATGACTGCCGCCGTCGGAATTTTGGTGGTGTTACCTTGCGGAATGACGCCACTCGCAGAGGTGCCAACCGCGCCCGTGCTGCTCCCGCCAAACATCGACACTAACCCGAAGGGGTCAGGCGCGGGGGTGCCGAGCTGAATTGCCCGCGCGGTACGTACTGAGTCGATGATCTGATAGACCCAGAAAAACCCCATGAAGAGCCCTATCGCAGCGTGCGCCATCCCCGGTATGTTTTGGGATTGAACAACGATGGTCAGTACAGCGATTCCGAGGTAAACGAGGCCTTTGACGTATTGCCCGCAGTAGACGGCGCCAAGGCCCAGCGGGATAGCTCCGAGAATTCCCGCGACCGTCGGATTCGGGCCTGTATAGACCGGTGGAGGCGGCACGTAGGCACCCGGCCCTCCGATTGGTGGATACACGTTGGGTGGAGGCGGAGGAGGCGGAACATACGGTGTCCCTGGCGCCGACGCGGCGCCCTCCATGCGTGCCGCGAGGCACGATTCGCAGTAAATCACTCCGCGGACGTCGCGGGTGCACTGGTTACAAAGTGGCTTGCCGCAGGTGCGGCAGAAAGCCACTGCAGCTTGATCGCTGTGAGTGGCGCAGTTCATACGAACCTCCTGTACGTGGTCACCGACACTACAGGCAGATCGCGATTAGACGGACCCAGCGGATCGCCGGCCAGAATAAGTTTCTCCCCTGTCTGGCTGTAATTGCGATCCTGCTTCTGCTCGGGCTGTTGTGTTGTGTCGTTCTTGCGTTCTTTCTGCTGCTTGCTTGGTCCGGGCTCGGCGGGATTGATATTGCGTTTGATCCCGCGCAGAGCAGCCTGCACTTCAAGCACAGGCCGGACATTGTCAACATAGCGGACGACTCGAGCTTGCGTGTTGTAGTACGTGCGTCGGATCGCCGAAGGCCGCAGGCTGATCTGAAGTACGTCTCTCGGTTTCACGCCAGCCACAGTCAGGCTCACCGACAGCGCGAAGAATGCCATACCGAATGACATGGCAAAACGCGGCTGCCGAACTATAGCCCACATCGGCTCCATGTACGAAGCTTGCACATGCTCCCACCATGAAATTCGTGGTTGCGGTGTGCGTGTCGTCGTCCGCAGGCGTTGGGTGTCAACGCCCGTCGTGGATGCCAGGATGTTCGAGACCAGGCTGGCTGGAGGCTCCACCTCCGTGAGACCTTTCAGCCACGTACGGCCTGCCTCCGCTTCCTCGAGCAACGGCCCGCACGTCTTGCAGGTGCGGGTGTGTGCCTGGAAGCGGTCGAGTCCGGCGCCGCTGAGGACGCCATCAAGCGCGTCCGAAAGGAGCAGGTCGAACTCGTTGCACTGCATTCCGTTACTGGTGTGGTCTGGCATCACATCACCTGCCTATAGGTACGTTGTAGGAGCCGGCCAAGTTCCGCCCGCCCTCTATTTATTCTTGATTTCACGGTGCCCTCCGGAACCCTCAAAGCGGTGGCAATTTCCTTGTAGTCCATATCTTGTAAGTCCCTTAGAATCACTGCTTCCCGAAGTTCGGGAGAAAGTTTGCCCAAGGCCTGGTGCACTGTCTCGGACAGCTCCCGCTGGCGCACCCGGGTGTCCGGCGGGGCACTTTGGTCAGGAATTTGCTCACTGAGCGGCTGGGCGTCCTGGTGATCGGAAGCGGTCGAGTCCATCGAGTCGGTCATCCGGTCCTGCTTGGTCTTGCGGAAATGGTCCACCAGCAGGTTGCGAGTAATGGTCGTGACCCAGGTGACGAATGCGCCTTTCGATGCGTCATAGCTCGAAAGCGTGCGGTACATCTTGATGAAGACTTCCTGCGTCAGGTCCTGGGCGTCATCGGACGTGCCGGCAAAGCGATAACAGATGTTGTATATCCTGCGGTTATAGGTCTGCACAATCTCCTCCCAGGCGGAGGCATCGCCGGCGATACAACGCCGGACCAGCATCGCGACGACCTGGACGTCTTCCACGTGCGCTCCCCGGAGAAAGTGCGACTACTGAACTGAGACTGGGGCTTGGACGACTGAGACCGCATCCAAGGCTCCCCACAAGACAGTACGTGATGGCAGGCCATGAAGTTCGCGGCCAACGCTAAGTCTGTGGGAACACGGCATTGTAGCAGTGCATGACCGTGGCCTCAGTGCGGATACCCGAATCACTGTAGTCAAGGGCACGTCGCGGTCAGCATCCAAAGTAAGCTTGGTCACGGTCAGGCCGGGGCGTATCGTCAGAGATAAATCCCCAGAACCTTGGTCGTGCACATTGGGCGTGCGACGTTTCTATGTTCGGGAAGAGGTGAACGACTTTATGAACAAAACAGGGCTTATTTACCGCAAAAAAGCACTCCGCCTGATTGCTGTGCTTATTACCGGCATATCGTTGACCGCTGCCTCCTCGCTGGTCGCGAGAGCGCAGGATCAAGATCAAGATCAGAACGACCCTCCGAGCCGTGTCGCCCGGCTTGGGCACATCGACGGATCTGTCTCCTTTCAGCCCGCCGGAGAATCGGAATGGGTCGAGGCTACGCGCAATCGCCCCATGACTACGGGCGACAAACTCTGGGCCGATCATGACTCACGAGCAGAAGTGCAACTCGGGTCGTCCAAGATCGATCTCGGTGCCAATACCGGGTTCACGTTTCTCAATCTCGACGACCGCACCGTGCAGATTCAACTCAGCAGCGGCACCATCAATGTGCGCGTGTATGAACTCGATCGCGATACTGATTACGAGATCGACACGGCGAATCAGGCGTTCGTGATTCAACAACCAGGGCGCTATCGCGTGGAGTCCTCGGAAAACGGCGATTACACCATTGTCACGATTCGTGATGGGGAAGGGGAGTCGACCGGCAACGGACAGAGCTACACGATTCACAGGGGGCAACGCGTAACCTTCCGGGGAACTACGTCGCTGAACGCGGAAGTGGACCAGATTGGCGATCCGGATCCCTTCGATCGCTGGAGCGATGACCGCGAGCGTCGCTATGAAGATTCCCCATCTGCGCGGTATTGCTCCCGCCAGGTCGTCGGCTTCGAAGATCTGGACGAATACGGAGACTGGCGTCCCGCGCCCGAGTACGGAACGGTCTGGTATCCGCGAGTGGACCCGGGTTGGGCTCCGTATCACTATGGGCATTGGGCCTGGATTGATCCCTGGGGATGGACTTGGGTCGACGATGCGAGCTGGGGCTACGCACCTTTCCATTACGGGCGTTGGGTTTTCGCCGGCAGCCGCTGGGGTTGGATACCCGGCCCGCGCGAAGTTCGTCCCGTTTACGCGCCAGCTCTCGTAGCTTTCGTCGGTGGAGTTGGAATCGGAGTTGGCGGTAACGTCGCGTGGTTTCCACTCGGCCCGAGGGAAGTGTACGTGCCGTCATACCGTGTGAGCCGCGGTTACGTGAATCGCGTCAATGTCACGAACACTACGGTAAACGTGACGCAAGTGACGAACGTCTACAACACGACCATCGTTAACAACAACACGACGATTAACAACGTCACCTACGTGAATCGCAACGTTCGCGGAGGAGTGACTGCGGTTCCGCAGCAAGCATTCGCTACCGCCCAACCAGTAGGACGGACCGCGGTTGCAGTAGATCAAAACCAGCTAAGGCAAGGTCCGGTGAGCTCGCGCGCAGCCGTACCTCCCGGCCGTCAAGCAGTGATGGGAGCGCAGGCCAACAACCCGAACCGCGTGGCTGCGCCACCGCAAGCAGTGGCCAGCCGCCAGGTGATCGCCAAGAACGCCCCACCGCCGCCACCGCCGTCGTTCGCATCCAGGCAGCAGATGCTTGCGCAGCATCCGGGAGTGCCGGTGTCGCGTCCGCAGCTTCAGCAGATACACGCCGCCAATCCACCTGCGTCGGCGCCTCGCGTGATCACTGCTCCTCCGGCACGGCCGCAGCCACTTCCGGCAGCCGGAAATCGCCCGGGCAATCCGCCGGCAGGAAACACCCCTGCGGCGAATCGGCCTCAGCCGGGCAATCCGCCGGTGCCGAATAATCGGCCGCAACCGAATCAGCCCGACAATCACCCGCAACCCGGAGCAAATCGTCCATTTGAACCACCTGCGCGGAACGATCGTCCTCCGTCGGCGCAGCCCAACAATCGGCCCGATTTGAACCAGCCGAACAACCGGCCGCAGCCGAACGTGCCACCGCTAAATCGGCCTGAGCCGAACCAACCGGCGCCCAACAATCGGCCCGACGTGAATCGCCCGTCGGAGCGCAATGATCGTCCGCCCGCGGCGCAGCCGAATCGGCCTGAGCCGAATCAGCCGGCCCCTAACAATCGTCCCGACATGAATCGCCCGTCGGAACCACCGGCACGCAACGATCACCCGTCGATGGCACCACCGAACGCTCGTCCTCAGCCTCAGCCAGAGACGAACCGGCCGCAACCAACTCCGCCGCCGCAGCGCCATGAACCCGCGCCGCCACCGCGGAATGAGCCAGCCCCGCGTCCGCAGAGTCCTCCACCGAGTGAGCAGCAGCAAGCGCACCCACCGGCAGAGAGCAGGCCGGCTCCGCCTCCAGCAGCGCGTGAGCCCAACAAACCACAGCCGAAGCAGGACGACAAACACAAGCCACCGCAGTAACCGGAAAACATCCAGCGCTAAACAACCAAGGCATCCTGAGATATAGGATGCCTTTGGGTTGAACCCGCACCCGGAGGGGCTTACCAAGCGGTAAAACAGCTCAAAAGCAATTCCCCGCGCGCTGCTAAACTCCCTGTATCTCTATGCACGTCAAGATACTCGGCTCAGCCGCTGGTGGAGGGTTTCCACAATGGAATTGCGCCTGCTCCAATTGTCGCTCCTTGCGAGCCGGAACCTTCAGCGGGAGAGCTCGAACGCAGGCGCAAGTCGCCATCAGCATTGATTCGGAACGCTGGTTTCTGCTTGGCGCTTCCCCGGACCTGCGTGCCCAAATTGAGGCAACTCCCGAACTGCATCCGCAAGCAGTAGACGGCGCAACTCGCCATTCCCCGATCTGCGGCGTGGCTCTGCTGAACGCTGACATTGACCACGTTCTTGGATTGCTCCTGATGCGCGAACTGCAACCGCTGAACGCGTATGCGACTCTATCTGTCCGGCGAATCCTGACCGAAGACAACTCCATGTTCGTCATGCTGAATCGGGTTGATGGCCAGTTGAACTGGACCGAGATCGCTCCCGGTGAAACTTTTTCGCTGCTCACGCCGCTCGGCGAAGATTCCGGATTGCGCTGCCGAGCGCTGTCACTTGGCAGACACTACCCTGCTTACGTTTCACGGCGTCGGCAAGCCGACCTCATCCGGCACCAAGCATCGGTGGGCCTGATCGTCGAATCCCCCGCTGGCAAACGACTCGCTTACATGCCCGCGGTCCCGCAGATTGATGATGTCTTGCTGAAAGAAGCTGACTTGGCCGACGTGCTGCTGTTCGATGGCACATTCTGGAGCGACGATGAACTCATAAGCATTCAGGGCAGTGGGCAAACCTCAGAGGAGATGGGACACGTTCCGGTCTCATCGCCCGTTGGAAGCCTCGCGCAGTTGGCGCATCTGAAGTGTCCACGTAAAATCTATGTACACGTTAACAACACGAATCCCATGCTGGACGAGGCTTCGGCCGAACATCGCGAGGTACGCGACGCAGGCTGGGAGATCGCGGAGGATGGATGGCAGTTCGAACTGTAGATGAGAAAGCGGATGCGCTGCTGTCGTTCGATGAACTGCGAGCGCAGTTGCGAGCTGTGGGTGAGGAACGTTATCACCACAAGCATCCGTTCCATCTCATGATGCACGAAGGACGCCTGAGCCGCGGTCAACTGCAAGCCTGGGCGCTGAACCGCTACTACTACCAGAGCATGATCCCGGTGAAAGATTCCATCATCCTATCGCGCGGTCCCGACCCGGTGTTCCGCCGCGCCTGGCGTAAGCGGGTAATCGATCACGATGGAGATGCGAGCAGCGAAGGCGGCATCAAGCGGTGGCTGAAGCTCGCCGAGGCGACCGGACTCAATGCCAAGCAGGTTCAGGCAGGCACTGGAATTCTCCCGGCGACGCGGTTCGCCGTGAACGAGTACCTGAACATCGTCCGCAGCCGCAGTTTGCTGGAGGCGGTCGCATCGTCGCTGACGGAATTGTTCTCGCGCGACTTGATCTCGCTGCGCATGGAAAAACTTCGTCAGCATTATCCTTGGCTTGCAGGAGGTTTGGATTATTTTCAGGCGCGTTTGACACAGGCTCCCGAAGACGCGAAATTTGCCATTGAATATGTATGTGAGAATGCCAAGACGCGCGAGCAGCAGGAACTGGCGACTCAGGCCCTGCGCGACAAGTGCGACATACTCTGGGCACAGCTCGATGCGCTTTACTTTGCCTATGTGCAGCCCGGTTGGCCTGCGCCCGGCGCCTTTCAGATCGAGGAGAAGTGATCATGGCGCCTCCGACAGAAACGAGCCAGCCGCGCCTCGCCACCGGGTGCCGTTGGGGCGGAACCGAAGAGGATCGCATGATCCTGTACCCTGAGGGTGCACTGAAACTCCAGAATACCGGACGCCAAGTGCTGGAGCGCTGCGATGGCCAGCGCACATTCGGAGAAATCCTTACGGAATTGCAGAAAGAGTTCGACAAGACGGATCCAGAGAAGATTCGCACGGACATCAGCATGTTCTTGGAGCAGTTGCAGAAGAAGAGAATCGTCGATTACTAGTCGTCGACTCCTCGCCGTAGAGACGTTGCTTGCAACGTCTCTGCTTGCGGCGTATCGAACGACGGCTCCTGTGCAGCTGTCGGCAGAAATGAAACATGGTTTTCAATCCTCTAGCGCTTATTGCCGAAGTGACGCATCGATGCCCGCTGCACTGCGTTTACTGCTCGAATCCGATGCAGTTGACCGCGGCTAGCAACGAATTGTCGACGGAGGAGTGGATCAGCGTCTTCCGGCAAGCCGGCAAGTTGGGGATGCTGCATGCGCACTTCACCGGAGGCGAACCTCTGGCCCGCAACGACCTTACGGAACTGATCGCCGCCGCACGCGCTGCAGGGCTCTATACAAATCTCATCACCTCGGGCATCGGACTCAATGAGCAGCGATTACAGATGTTGGTTAAGGCGGGACTCGATCACATCCAGATCAGCTTTCAGGATTCGCGGGAAGATGCGGCAAACTGGATCGCGGGCACCAAGGCACACGCGCACAAGACTGAACTGTCACACGCGATCCGGCGGCACAAGATTGCATTCACGGTAAACCTGGTCGTGCACCGGCAGAATCTGGATCATCTCTCGGAGATGATTTCCTTCATCGAGCAACTGCAGCCGGAGCGCGTCGAGATTGCGCATACGCAGTACTACGGTTGGGCGCTCGCAAATCGGGCTGCGCTGATGCCAACGCGCGCACAGCTTGAAACGGCGGTAGCAATCATCAGGGAAGCCGAGAAGCGGCTTTCCGGCCGGATGCGAATCGATTCGGTCGTGCCCGATTACTACGCGAAGTATCCCAAGGCTTGCATGGGAGGCTGGGGACGAAGACTGATGCTGGTCAATCCATCTGGCAAGGTACTGCCGTGCCATGCGGCGGAAGTGCTGCCAGGTCTGTCTTTCGAGAATGTGCGCGAGAAATCGCTGGATCGGATCTGGCAAGAATCGGAATCGTTCCGCAAGTTTCGTGATGAAGCGTGGATGCCGGAACCGTGCCGCAGTTGCGACCGCCGTGGGGAAGACTTCGGAGGGTGTCGCTGTCAGGCTTTCCTGCTAACCGGCGATGAGAGGGCGACAGATCCTGCGTGTTCGCTTGCACCAGCGCACCGAATCGTTGAATCGGCAGTGGAAGAGGCGAACTCAACGGCAGACATTGCGAAGCCGGCGCCGGCCTCGTCGTTCGTGCAGTTGCAGAAGCTCACGAATGATCTTTGGAGCTACCGCACGAATCCGGAGTAGAGGGGTGATTGCAGATTTTAGATTGAAGATTTCAGATTAGCAGCTCCCAGGTTTCAATCTGCAATCTGAAATCTACAATCTGAAATTACTGCCTTACCAGCGAATTCCTATCGTGATTGGGCGCAGGTCGGTGGTGATGTTGTTGTGCTTGCCGTGCAGGTAGCGGAATTCGGCGTAAAAGTCCATGGTAGGGCGAATCTTGCGGGTGATGCCGCCACCAAAGTTGTAACCGAACTCGTTCTGGCTGGAGTGGAGGAAGTTGCCGTTGATCGGGAGACTGCCGGCGAAGCAGTGTCCCCACCAGGTGAAGAATCCGTTGCACGCCGAACCTGGAACCGCGGACGAGGAATCGAGTTTGCCGGAACGATGCAAGAAGGACGGCCCGAATACCAGGTAGCCACCCCAATTCTTCGAAGCACGAATATTAATGATTGGATCCAGCATCAGGGAGTAGACGTGATCGGTTGCGCCCGGGGCTTGGGCCAACTCAAGGGCCGAAGTGCGCAGCGGCAAGTTATCGAACTGGAAGTCGAGGCGAAGTCCGAAATACTTGCTGTAATTGCGGGCGGCTCCCGCGGCGGCAATACCGCCTCCCCCGCGCACATAAGTATTCGTAGTGCCGTTCGGGAGACTGGCTCCGCCGCCGACGTTAAAGCTCCATTTCTTATAGTCCAGTGGCTTTTTTTGCGGCCGGGTGGTCTCTTCGGGAGAAGCTTCCTGGCTGCTCGACTGATCGGGCTGCTGTTGGGTCTGAGGTTGGGCCACGGGTGGTTGCTGCGCGGAAGGCTGTTGGGCGTGGACGACTGCGATTCCCATCGGCACGGTCATTAGAAATGCAAGAAAGCGGAGTCCGGGAATCGTGGCGAACTTTCGAATCATTCATTCTCCTCCCGCTGCCGGGCTGCGGACGCGAGCGCTCCAACCTACCCGTCAACGACAGGCGCTTGAGAAAGAGCGTGTCCGCGATGGTCCCGCCGTGATTACACTCGCAGCAGGCAGGCTCCATATTACCAACTTTGATGCGCAGTTCGCCCGCGATGCCGCCCGCTGGGCCGAGCGCTGGAAAACGGCAGGCGTCGAGGGAACTTATCGATGGGCGGGCGCGTACCCATTGGTCATGAAAAGCGCGAGTCGGGAAAGCAACGCCCCGCGGTGGCTGATTCTGATTGGAGCGTTCTTTTTCATTCTGGTCCTGGCCGTCTCGGCCTATTGGGAGGCTGACATCCGCTGGCTTCATTTCTTTCAAGCCTGGATGTACCTCGCCACAATCGTGTTGAGCTTTCGTAGAAGCCGGTGGGGATACTTCATCGGAATTTCGGCTGCGGGCTTGTGGGATTACACAAACATTTTCGCTACAACCTTCCTCTACAACGGGCTGCAGCGGCTCTCGGAATGGATTCACACGGGACATCTTCAGCGGCCGGACTTGCTCATCGCGATCCCAGCGTGGCTGTCGAACTTCGCGGTGATCGTTGGCTGTGTTTGGGGCTATCTCCGGTTGCGGGACAAGTCCTGGATTGATGCCGGAAAACTTGTGCTGACGTTCGCAGCGACCACGGGGTTCTTTGCGCTGGACATGTACGTTTTCCAGCCGCGCTATCTGGGAATCTTCCCACGACTGTTACACCCTCGCTTGCCGTAGGTTCCTCAGTGCGACTTCAATTGCTCTGATAGGCTCCGAAAGACGGCTGGCAACCAGGCATTCCACTGGTTCCAGTCGTGACCACCTCGAACGGTGTGGAACTCGGACTTGAAGTGGCGTTGCATGAGAAGGGCTGCAAACTCGCGGTTTGCTGGTAGAAGCCCCTCTTGCTCGCCGCAGGTGAGGAAGAAGTATGGCGCGGCTTCGGGATTTGCGGTTCGGACCAAGACGAAAGGATCGTTGTCGCGCCGGGTCTGGCTTCCGGATGGTCCAAAGATGGAATTGTAGTGACGCGATTGTTGCAGCCGCTTGATGGAAAATGCTCGTCGAGGAACGTCGATCGCGGAACTAAGCCCTCCAGCGAAGAAGAAAAGATCAGGGTGGCGCAATCCGATCTTTATCGCTCCGAAACCACCCATGGAGATGCCGATGAGGGCGCGGTTGCCGCGGCCGCCGGCCGCGGGAAACCTGCTTTCTACGTCCGTGATCAGGTCATGAGTCATGTAGTCCTCGAATCGATCTTGTGGAGGGTCGACAGCGTTGGTGTAGTAAGAGGATTCTCCCTCCGGCATGACCAAAAGCAGGCCTTGCTCTGCAAAACTCGCGACGTCGGAGTAGTTTGACCAATCGCGAAATCCTCCGCCACCACCATGCAGCAGGTACACCACTGGCAGCTTCCGGCCAGATGCCTCCAAGGGAGAGATGACTCTGTATTCCATGTCCCGGCCCAGCGCGGCGCTGCGGAAGGTGATGTCAAGCAGGGTGATCTTCGCCTTGAGACGGGGATGATCAGAGGGCGTCGCGTTATCGCTCTTTCTGCAGCCTACCGTCAGCGCCAACAGGACACTGAGTAGCACTTGGCTGCCGTAAAGGCGGAGATTGGACATGTCGGCTGCGATCATAGTCGAAGGGTCGAGGCATCTGCGCGGACGGATCGCCGTCCGGACTCCGCCTCGTTAACACTAAAACATGTCCGCCAATTTGTTCTTTGCAGTTTTCGGGAACCGCTGCGCACACGTATGATGATGGATTCAACTTAAGCGCGAGAAGGCACATTGGCGAAGCAGACGTCAGAACGGGCAACCACAGCAGTCGAAAGGCAGGGCGCATCCGACTGCAGAATCGCTCTGATTGGCTTTGGGACTGTCGGCCGCTCGGTGGCGAAAATCCTGTGCGAGACCGGAAACCCGTCCGTTCGACTGACTCATATTTGCAATCGCAATGTTCAGAGGAAGAAGCAGGATTGGGTTCCGGCAGATGTGATTTGGACGGACGATGTCGAGTTGGTGCTGAAGTCCGACGTCGACATTGTGATCGAGTTGATCGGCGGATTGAATCCCGCGGAGCAGATCCTGCGCAGGGCGCTCGAATCGGGCAAGTCTGTGGTGACCGCGAACAAGCAGCTGATCGCACGCTGCGGGCCCGATCTGTTGCAATTGGCCACGAGCAAAGGATGCCAGCTTGAGTTTGGCGCCTCGGTAGCTGGAGGCGTTCCAGTAATCCCCGCGCTGCGCACGGGGCTGTGCGGAGACCGGTTGCACGGCATCGCTGGGATTCTGAACGGAACCTGCAACTACATTCTGAGCCGGATCGAGAACGCGAGGATCCCGTTCAGTGAGGCGCTGGAAGAGGCGCAGGCCCGAGGATACGCCGAGGCCGATGCGTCGGAGGATCTGGACGGCGGTGATGCGCGAGCCAAGCTGGCGATTTTGGCACTGGCGGGGTTGCACACCCGTGTGGAGCCCGAATCGATTCGCGCGCGGACGATCCGGCCGGTGGATTCGGTCGATTTCGACTATGCCGCGGACCTGGGCTGCACGATTCGGCAGATTTCGCGGGCTGACCTGAAGGAAGGCACGCTCTTCGCAGACGTGGGTCCATGCCTGGTGCCATCGGATTCGCCATTCGGGCGCGTGCAGAGAAACCTCAATTTAGTTCTGACATCGGGGCAGTATGGCGGAGATATGGCGTTCCTTGGCGCGGGCGCCGGGGGTGATCCTACGGCGGTGGCTGTGGTTTCGGACGTCCTGTTCGTGGCGCAGGGACTTGCTGGGGGCAAGAGAGACGTAGCAAGCTACGTCTGTACACCGGGGATCAGCAGTGATTTCGAGACACCCTGGTATCTGCGATTCTTTGTTCGGGATCAGCCTGGGATTGTGGCGCGGCTGGCGCAGATTCTAGCCGATCACCACCTCAACATCGATTCCCTGCTGCAGAAGCCGGGATTTGAGAAGGCGTCCCTGCCGTTTGTGATCACGCTGGAGCCGTGCCATGACTCGCAGTTGCATCCGGCGCTGGGAAGGATGGCGGGGCTGGATTTTGCCATCCGGCCATGCCTCTGCCTGCCAATTCTTCGCTGATTTTTAAGGAAATACAGCGCCGGCCATCTTTTGACCGGCGCTGGCTGAGCTAATTCCAGAAGGGGTTGTTGAGCCCGGCGGGCTTGAGGGCGCTATCGGCTTCCGTTTCTGTACCCGATTCATCGGAGATCTTCTCGTCGATGAAGCGGGAGGGTGGTGGAAGCCGTTCTTCACTCGCGGGCGAAATGTTTTTACCCGGTGTTGGAGTATAAGGGAGGTTCGATTTCATGGGTTACTCCTCTGTACTTATATGATCTAGGTTTATTAAACACCTCGGAGGGCTCGCTGCAGGCGCAATAATTTTGATGACAGGTATTAAAAAAACGCATGGTGATTTGGGACTCTGGTCGGTGAGGGATGCAAACCGGAAGTCAAAATCCCCACCCTGTCGCATAAGACGCGACAAGGGTGGGACACCCTCGGACCTGACTTTACTTGAAAATCTCTTTTAGGAATGGATCATGAAATATCGCAAGCTGGGACGGACGAACTTTGACGTCAGCGAAATGGGGGATGGACTTTGGGGGATGAGCGGGTGGACTGGGTCGGACGATCGGGAGTCTCGCTCATCGATGCAGATGGCTGTCGACCTTGGCTGCAACTTCTTCGACACTGCATGGGCATACGGTAACGGAAAGAGTGATGAGCTACTGGGCGAGGCCATGCAGCAGAATTCTGGCAAGCGGCTGTATGCGGCCTCGAAAGTTCCTCCTGCCAATGATCGGTGGCCGGCCTTGCCGGAGTACAAGTACCGGGATGTCTTTTCCGCCGAGCATGTTTTCAAGTATGCGGACTTGATCCGCAAGAAACTCCGCGTCGATAGCATTGATGTGTTGCAGTTCCACGTTTGGGACGACAGCTGGGCCGATGAGGCGGAGTTTCGATCGACGGTCGAAAAGCTGAAAAAGGATGGACGGATCAAGTTCTTCGGGCTGAGCATCAATCGTTGGGAGCCCGAGAACGGTCTCAAGGCTCTGCGGACGGGGTTGGTGGACGTGGTGCAGGTCATTTACAACATCTTTGATCAGGCGCCGGAGGATGAACTGTTCCCCCTTTGCCAGGAACTCAATATCGGCGTAATCGCGCGGGTACCGTTTGATGAGGGTAGCCTGGGCGGAAAGATGACGCTGGAGACACGCTTTCCGAAGGGCGACTGGCGGGCGGGATATTTTGGTCCGGAGAATCTGCCCAGAACGATTGAGCGCGTTGAGAAGTTGAAGAAGGTCCTACCTTCCGGGATGTCGCTGCCGGAGATGGCGCTGCGGTTCATCCTGTCGCATCCGGCGGTGAGTACGACGATTCCCGGGATGCGGAAGGCTGATCATGTGCGGCAGAACATCGCTGCGAGCGATGCGGGGACTTTGGACAAGGGATTACTCGCGGAGTTGAAAAAGCATCGGTGGAACCGGAAACCGCAGAGGTGGTCGGATTAGCGAGTAAGACCGGTCGAGCTGCGCTCGACGGGACAGCCGAAGGCGGCTGTCCCCACATGATAGTAGACTTGAGTGTTTGCGGTTGTTGATATTATGGCCAATTTCGGCACATCCCTTGTGCCGTTCCTGCTTGGCTTCTCGAAAGCGAGTAGACTCCTTTGTTCAGAATAGTGGCGGCCTGGTTGATCTCAACTGTCGTCCTCCTGACGCCGGTATGCGCCCAGAATCCGCGGGGATCGCTTCGAGGGAAAATCCTAGATTCGACGGGCGCGCGGGTGGCGTCGGCGCAAGTGCTCGTGCGAGCTGTGGATTCGTCGTTTCAGCGCCAGGCTGAGACCGAGGATCGGGGCGAGTTTCGGGTCGATGATCTGCCGCCCGGAACCTACCGCTTGACCGTCAATGCCGCGGGATTTGCCAAGGCGCAGGCTGATGTCTCCGTGGCGCTTGGTTCGGTGCGCGAGGTGACGGTAACGTTGCGTGCCGTGGGGTCCTCGGAAACGATCAGCGTGCACGGCGAGACTTCTTCGATCACCACGCAACCGATCGATCTGGCCAGCGTGGTACATCAGGGAGTGATCAGCAGTCAGGACTTGCAGACGCTTCCCCTTGCCAGTCGGAGCTTTGCGAACATCGCGTATCTTGCTCCGGGGACACAGCCGGTGGAGCCCTCCGATCCGACGAAGGCCCGGATTACCGCCGTCTCGACGGGGGGAAGCTCAGGTCTGAACAACGATATTTCGGTGGACGGGGCCGACAACTCCGACGATTGGATCGGCGGGTTCCTGCAGAATTTTTCGCCCGATGTCATTCAGGAATTTGCAGTGCGCACGGCGAACCAGGACGCGGACAGCGGAGGGACCACCGCCGGCTCGGTGGTGATCACAACCAAGCGCGGAAGCAACGAATGGCATGCAAGCGGGGCATTCTACGAACGAGCGTCGGAGCTCAATTCACGGTTCCCGATTGAGAATCCGGCGAGGACCTGTGACGCGGGGAGTTGCGTGGAGAATCCAAAGCAACCGTTTTCGCGGCAGAATTATGTCGGGACGCTAGGCGGGCCGTTGGTACGGGACAAGGCCTGGTTCTTTTCGTCCTTGGAATATGTGCGCGAAAACGCCAGCATCGCCTATAGTCCGGCGAGTGTTGGGCAGTTCGATGCGCTGTCACAATTGGCATCGGACGGGCTGATTCCGGGAGTCTCCTCGATCGCGGTCCCGAAGACGGTTCCCATTCCGTTTCGCGACTATCTGGGATCGGTGCGATTCGATTGGGCGCAGTCCTCGAGGTCGCAATGGTTCCTGCGAATGTCGGAGGACAGTTATCTGACCCATAACAATCTGGTGCAGCAAGCGACCCTGCCTTCAACAGGGCTCACCACGCATAACAATTATTGGAATGGCGTGGTGAGCAACAGCTTTGCATTCAGTCCAACGTGGCTGGGAACGTTTGTTTTCGATGCGGGCGCGCTCCATCTTACGCAGGCACGGAATTCCACCTTAGGCTTCGCTTTGTCGTTTCCGTTCAGTGCTACTTCGCTGACAGTCTCGGGATTCGAAACTTTTGGTGACAATCAGTTCGCCACGCCGATTACTCTCTTCCCTTCGCTGCGCAATCAGGAGAAATATCAGCTTCGCTACGACGTCAGCCACGCCACCGGCGATCACTCGTTCAAGTTCGGGGTGAATTTCATTCATGAACCGGTGCTGGGCGGCGCGTTTCCGGGAAATCAGGAGACGCTGCATTCGTTCCCGCAGAACCCGAGTTTTTATGTGGCGAATCCGGGCCTGTTCCCGCTGGACTATGCGGATGGAGCCTCCACGACTCCGGCAAGCGATGGCACCTTTTCGCAGAATGTGCAGCGGTTCGGGCTCTACTCGGAGGATTCGTGGCGAGCGACGCGGCACTTGACGGTGAATTATGGACTGCGGTGGCAAACTACTTTTGGGCTGTTTGCGGGATCTGGCCACAGCCAAGTGCTCAATCCGGCATTCGTCACGCTCAGTGCGTTACAGGTTCTTGTCGCGAGCGGCGTGCCGCATGACTATCGCAAGCAGTTTGGCCCACGCCTTGGGATCGCTTATTCGCCGGGAAGTAGCGGGAATACGGTGATTCGTGCCGGCTTCGGTTTGTTCTATAACGACCTCGCGCAAAACGGATGGGCGACCGCGTTTCAAGGAGTGAACTCGACGAACGTAGCGACGGGACCATGCGCGCTCAGTGGAACTAGTGGAGGCTATGCGCTAGTGGGTGCAGGATGCCTACATGGAGGCGCGGGAGCGACAGGAAATCTGATCGACGCGAACTACACGACTCCGTATGGAATCCATGTGACCGGCGGGATGCAACATGCCTTGGGCCGGAACTGGACGATCAGCGCCGACTTTACGCATGAGCAGGGCAATCACGGGTATCGCGGATACAGTTTTTCGAGTGGCACGAATTTGTTCACGCCGCTGATTCCGGCGTCGGATCGATCCTACACCGACGATCAGCAAAGCGTGGTGCCGAACCTGAATCTGTTCAAGTCGGATAACCGCTCGAGCTACAACGCGCTGATGATCGTGGCGCACGGCAACGTCAACCGCCGGTTCAATTTGATCGCGCACTACACACTTTCGAAGGCTAAGACCTGGGGCTGCCTGCTGGGCGAGCTGTGGGATTACGTGAATGGGGTGTGCGACCCGCTAAATCCGTTTGGTCCGGGAGACTACGGGCCGTCGGGGGAAGATGCGACTCATCGCTTTGTGCTCGCGGGAACGCTGCATCTGCCGGGCGGCGTGGAAGTGACGACGATGACGCAGGCCGAATCGGCGCGGCCGATTACTCTGACCACTCCGGCGGGCGATCGGGCCGTGATAAATGGCATAAAGACTTCGCTGGATCAATTCCGGGGAACGCCATTCATTCAGGCGGATCTACGGGTTAGCCGACCGATTCACTTTGGAGAAAGATGGGAAATTCGGCCGTTCGCTGAATTCTTCAATGTCTTCAACCGTAATAATCCGGGCGCGAATTATGTGACGAATATTTCGGCGCTACCCAATCCGGTGAACGATTTGAGCAACGCTACCGCGATCTGTACGGATCCGAATTGCAGCGCGATGGTTCCAATCACGAATCCGCAAAAGCAGTTGCTGTTTCCGGCGGGGGCGCTGGGAGATTTCTTTGGGCCGGGGACTACGGTCGGGATACCGTTTGCGGCGCAGTTGGGCGTGCGGGTGAATTTCTAGATGCAAAATACTGGCGGCCCCGGAGGGGCTCGAACCCCCAACCCTTGGTTCCGAAGACCAATGCTCTATCCAATTGAGCTACGGGGCCGCGATAAACTCTCTGCGCGTTGGATAGAGTGCCTGCGCGTTGAGTAATTTGCATATGCGCGCCGGGCTTCGCCCTGGCTTGGACGGCCGAGGCGGCCGTCGCCACATGGAGATGGGCTTGGGCCTAAGGCGGCTGTCGCCACACACTTTTCAAACCAAAGAAATGGGGTGGGAAACGGGAATCGAACCCGCAACCGCCGGAGCCACAGTCCGGTGCTCTGCCAGTTGAGCTATTCCCACCGCAGGAACTTCATTATAGCAATTAGGGGAGGGGAACGGCGGGGCGTTAGGCCTCAGCATTTCAATTGTAAGTATTTAGGAACGCGCCTATGAAGAGATCGATGGCGGTGAACAGGGTCCAGTCCACGGGAGGATATTAGAACACGGCGGCTACCTGCGGTTCACAACTTGGGGTTTACACCATCGTTGGGTGCGCCGGGCTTCGCCCTGGCTTGGACGGCCGAGTCGGCCGTCGCCACATGAGTCGGGCGGGCTTCGGCTGCCATGCTTTGATTACTTCTAAATCCTGCCTACGCCTACGTACTCGAATCCTAGGGCGCGGAGGCGGGTGGAGTCTAGCAGGTTTTTGGTGTCGACGATTACGGGCTTTTTCAGGAGGTGCTTGATGCGGTCGAAGTCGAGGGCACGGAACTCGGGCCATCCGGTGCCGACGACCAGCGCATCGGATCCTTCGGCGACGGCGTAGGCGGAATCGCAGTAGCGAACGCCTCCGCTGAGGTGCGTCTTGGCTTCGGGAATCGCGACTGGATCGTAGGCGCGGACGCGAGCGCCCTTCGAAACCAGGCCCTCGGCAAGGCGTAGAGAGGACGATCCGGCAACGGAGTTCGTGTTCGGCTTGAACGCGAGTCCGAGGATGCCGACGTCTTTGTTCTCGACCGAATTCAGCGCGGCAGAAATTTTATCGACCAGGCGATCGGCCAGCAGGCCATTCACATCGCGGGCCGCATTCAGAACTTTCAGCGAGACGCCCTGTTGCTGGGCGAGTTGCATCAGGGAGTCCATATCGGACTCGGCGAACACGCCGCCCATGCCGGCTCCGGGCTGGAGGCAACGCGGAGCAATCTTCTTATCGAGGCCGAGGGCGAGAGCAAGGTTGACGGCATCGGCGTTCACGCGCTCACAGAGGGTAGCCACTTCGTTGATGAACGAGATTTTGGTCGCGACGAAAGCGGTCGCCGCTTCGCGCACTAATTCGGCGGTGGCCTGATTGGTCACGATTACCGGGACGCCGCGCATCACGAGGGGATGGAAGATCTGCTTCAATACCTGCACCGCCTCGGTCGAGCTCGATCCCAGAATCAGGCGGTCGGGCCAGTTGAAGTCTTCCACGGCACAACCGTCGGTGAAGAACATTGGCTGCGACACGATGGTGGCCTGGAGCCCAATATCCTTGATACTTTTCTCCAGCGCGTTCGCCGTGCCGACAGGGACGGGAGTGACGATGGTCAGGATTGGAGGCTTGGGCGCGAGGCGCGTGATGCGAATAGCAATGTCGTTGAGATTCTCGGCTTTGTCTTCCGCCAGGAAAATGACGCCGGTTCTTCGGGCGAATGATTCGATATCGGTGGAATAAGCGAGGCGCCCGGCACGAACGTTGCGGCGGATGATCTCTTTCAGATTCTTCTCGAAGAACGGGATGTTGCCCTGGGCCATCTCGACCATGCGGGAGCGGTCCGGGTGGCAACAAGAGACGGGAGTGCCGAAGTCCGCGAGGCAGGCCGAAATCACCGTCCCGAGATACCCTGAACCGTAAACCCCGATCTGCATGTGATGTCTCCCCGTTCGATGTCCGAAAAGCCGCGTCAGAACTGGCGTTTGGCGGAATTTCCGGACACTCGCCCTACTCCTTATCTACAGGGGCGGAGTGGGGTTTTCAACGCACGGGAGTGAGATGTACCTAGGGCCATGTACGCGTGGCGGGAGTAACCCGGGCGAGTGAACGAGAGTACTCTAGCGCGAAACTAGGCGCCGTCCGAGTTGGACAGGAGCAAGGTCGAGCCAGCAGTTGGGCGAAGCTTCGCGGACAAAGGTCAGTCTTTCCAGCAGGATGCGCCGGCTTCCGGAGTAGTTCTGCCAGCGCTGGCGGGCGATCTCGAAGGCAGCCTGAGCGGGCGGCTCGGCGCCCATCTTCACAATGGTCAGGTGCGGGATGTATGGCCACTCTTCTTTAAATTGCAGTTCCGCCGCGTTCAGCTTGCGATGCAAGTCGGACATGTGTCCAGCTCCGGTATCGACGCGGATGAAGACGGTAGGCGTTACCGGGATGAAGGTTTCGACCGGACCTAAGGAAACATCGAAGGGCTCTTCCTCACCGCAGATTCTCTCGAGAACCTGAAGGGCGGCACTCTCGGAGCCGCGTAAAGGGCGAGGTGGCAGGATCGAAAGGTGAGCCGCCATGTGGGGAAGGTCCGGATGCAGCTCCCG
Organism: Candidatus Sulfotelmatobacter sp.; assembly: GCA_035568275.1. Lineage (GTDB taxonomy): Bacteria > Acidobacteriota > Terriglobia > Terriglobales > Acidobacteriaceae > Sulfotelmatobacter. The sequence goes on along the minus strand of DATMOO010000312.1, from coordinate 2,128 downwards.
CCGAAGATTTTCCACGAACTCGCCAGCCGGGCTTTTTAAATAAGCCACCAGCGCATAACGCCGCGTCTGCATAACTGGAGAAAAATTATAACGCGTGGCCCGGGAGGGTTGGCGTGTTTGTTCAATCGAATATTGTGGCCGCAGGTTCGGCCCTCAGGGAAAAGTGGTGCGCACTTCCACAAAAGATTTACTCTGGGAGGCCAATCGACAAGGGGTACCCGATGAAACGGAGAGAATTCATTCGCGATATTGCAGCCGCGGGAGCCGGGGTATTCGTGTTCCGGTCCGCTTCTAAAATTTTCGCCCAGACAGTGCCGGGACGGATTGAGATCCTGATGGACGAACCTCTCGGCACGATCTCACCCAACATCTACGGCCATTTCACGGAGAATCTCAGCGGAGTGATCTACGACGGTATATGGGTCGGTGAGAACTCGAAGGTGCCCAACGTTGGCGGCATTCGCAAGGAACTGATCGATGAGATGAAGAAGATCAATCCCGCGATTGTTCGCTTTCCGGGCGGCTGCTTCGCAGATAGCTATGACTGGCGCGACGGAATCGGCCCGGTTGACAAGCGCCCGCGGCGCACGAATTTCTGGAACGGCGGCGAGAAGCCTGGGGCTCCCGACGCGCACCGCTACGATCCAAACCGCTTCGGCACGAACGAGTTTGTACAGTTCTGCCGGGCGATAGGGGCTCAACCATATCTCGCGGCGAACCTGCGCAGCCTTCCCGCTCAGGAGTTTAATCGGTGGATCGAGTACTGCAACTCCCCCAGGGGCAGCACCACACTGGCCGACATGCGCGCGGCCGCGGGATTTAAAGATCCTTTCAACGTTCATTACTGGGGCGTCGGGAATGAGTCCTGGGGATGTGGTGGTAACTTCACGCCTCAGGAGTACGCCGTGGAATATCGCCGGTTCACAGCATGGGCGCCGGGTTATCCCGGGGCGGACCTGTCCTTTGTTGCGTCCGGACCCAATGACGATAAATGGGACTGGACGCGCGGATTTTTGGAAGAGATTGTGCGCAAGGGGAAGAACGAAGTCCGGGGAATTTTTGGTCTGGCGCTGCACTACTACGCCTGGAACCTGAGCCGAGGGAAGACATCCGACTGGAATAGAGGAAAAGGGGATGCGGTCAACTTCGACGTAGTGGACTGGTACGAATTGCTGCGCCAGGGCGATGTCATGGAATCGTTGATCAAGGGACACTGGCTCGCCATGGGCGAATTCGATCCCCAGCACCACATCAAGCTGGTGGTGGACGAATGGGGCCCGTGGTATAAGCCCGGCAGCGAACTTACGCCTGGCGATCAATTGGAGCAGTTGCCGACTCTGCGAGATGCGGTCTTCAGCGGGATGACGCTGGATACATTCAACCGGCATCCGGAGAAGGTGGGCGTTGGTTGCTGCGCACAATTGATCAACTGCCTGAACAGTCTCTATCTGGCGCATGAAGATCGATTCTGCGTCACACCGGTCGGGCACGTTTTTGACATGTATGCGGCACATCAGGGAGGAACGGGGCTGAGAACCGAGTTTTCGGCGCCGGCGATTCATTACGACCGTGACGGACAGGCGGCAAGCTTTTGGGGACTGCAAGGTTCGGCATCCCTGCACGGGAAAGAACTGGTGCTGACGGCGGTCAATCCGGATGTCAAGAATCCGATCGAGGCCCAGATTGCGATCCGGGGAGGGCGGGTGAAGAGTGGAATCGCGACTGCGCTCACCGCATCTGACATTCATGCTCACAACACGTTTGAGCAGCGGCAGGCGATCGTGCCCACAACGGCGCAGATCGAGATCAAGGGAGATACGCCGGTGTTCCGCTTCCCTGCTGCGAGCGTGGCGAAGCTCACCCTGACTCTCGCGTGAGAGGCTGTGACGCGGACGTTGCTGGACGCTCCGAGTGGAACAAACTGACGGCGTGCTTTAGAATCAATTTTGCCAGTAATGTCGGGGCGTAGCGCAGCCTGGTAGCGCACCTGCCTTGGGCGCAGGGGGTCGTAGGTTCAAATCCTATCGCCCCGACCAATTAACCTCTGCCCTTCACGCGGATAGCGAGGGCTTCGACACAGTTTCAGAATGCTCCAAATCAGCAGTGTGTGCCCAGTTTGGTGCCCACC
>DATMOO010000311.1:0-15742 GCA_035568275.1 Candidatus Sulfotelmatobacter sp. | reverse complement strand
CATGGCGCAAGGTGCAGCCGGAGATCGCCAAATTCACTCGAGTGTGTTCCTATGACCGCGCTGGCCTTGGTTACAGCGAACCCAGATCCCAGCCTCGCACGAGCAAAGTGATTGCCGAGGAACTGCACGCCCTGCTGCAGGCTGCGAGCGTGTCCCCGCCGTATGTTATCGTCGGGCACTCTATGGGCGGATATGACGTTCGCGTTTACACTAGCCGCTACCGCAATGAAATCGTCGGGATGGTTCTGGTGGACGCGTCTCATCCCGACCAGGAGAACCGCTTTCCAGCTGAGTTGAAGAACATGGAAGGAAGCTGGCACCGTGAGGCTCAATTCATTGCTTCCACCATGCCGTTCGGGATTCCGCGCCTTCTCGGTCTGTGCGATAACGATGCCGTGACCCGCGGCGCCAACTGCAATTGGCACAGTGCCAGAGAACAACTGGCGGAAATGAGTGCGTTTCCTGACAGCGCCGCCGAGACAGCCCAAACCGGCTCACTCTCAGACCTGCCGCTGGCCGTGCTCTCGCACGACCCCGACAAGCCTTCGAGTGATTTGCCTCCGGACCTCGCGAAATCGACCAACGAGGCTTGGGAGAAAATGCAGGAGGAACTGGCCCACCTCTCAACTCGGGGGACACAGACGGTCGCCAAGAACAGCTCTCACTACATTCAGATCGACCGACCCGATGTCGTCATCGACGCTGTGCGGAACGTGGTCGGGCAAGCGCGACAAGCTCAGTCACAATCGGCCCCCACCAATCGTTGATTGCTCCTGACTCTGATCCTGCGAACCTGTTACCCTTTTCTCTCACCTTGAATCTCTCTTGTCGCCGACAGAAGGTAGCGCTGACGCCTGTCCTGAGCGGAGTCGAAGGATCCCGCCGGCCGTGGCGAGGCCATCTTGGCCTGGCTCCGGCATGCTCCCCAAAGCGTTTTAGGAGTTCTTGATGGAATCCCCTGCACGCACAACATACCTTCCCGTTGTCACGATCCTTCTTCTTGGTTTCGTGAGCCCCGGTCTCGTACATGGCCAGGACACAGCCGCCGGAGCGCCTCCCCCCTCTTCCACTGAGCGGCGGCGGATCGGACTCGCCCTCAGTGGCGGAGGCGCGCTCGGTCTCACAGAAATCGGCGTCATCAAGTGGATGGAAGAAAATCACATCCCCGTAGATCGCATCGCCGGCACCAGTATGGGGAGCATCATCGGGTCGATGTACGCCACCGGGATGACGCCGGAGGAGATTCAGAAATTCGCAGAAAAGATCGACTGGGATCAGGCGTTCCTTCCCGAGCCCGGGTATGCCGAGATTTCGTATCGCCGCAAACAAGACCGTCGCGATTTCCTGGTCGCCGCGCCGTTCGGGCTCAAGCACGGGCTCAAAGGCCCCAATGGACTCAACTCTGGCCAGGCCGCGGGATTGCTCCTGGACCGCATCGCATTCGCGGATGCTGGGATTACAAACTTCGATGACTTGCCCATCCCCTTCCGCTGCGTCGCGACCGACATGCAAAGCGGCGAGGCGATTGTCTTGCGCGACGGTTTCCTGGCAGACGCAGTTCGGGCATCCATGGCGATTCCCGGCGTCTTCACGCCGGTGGAATTAAATGGCCGCATCCTGGCGGATGGCGGAATGGTGCAGAACATTCCAGTGGAAACTGTCCGGGACATGGGCGCCGACGCCGTGATCGCCGTTGAACTCCACTATCCTCCCGGCGACATCGGACAGTTAGGAACTCTCGTTGGCGTGTTGTCGCGGGCCATCGACGTCATGATCACCCAGAATGAGCGCCATTCCCTGGCATTCGCAAAAGCCAAGGTCCGCGTCGAAATGAAGGGATTTGCCATCACCGATTACAACCGAGTCGATGAACTCGTCCAGCTTGGCTACAAAGCCGCGGCTAGCCAAGCCGCTGAACTCTTGCCATATGCCATCACCGATTCCGCCGAATGGCAGCGATATCTCGACGAACGCAACGCGAGGAAACGCGTACCCATGACAAAGGTCGAGAAAGTCGTAGTGGCTGGCGCCGATCCTGATACGGACCGTAGAATTCAGCAGCAAGTCACGAAAAGCGTGCAGGGTTTACTCGATCTTCCGGATCTCGAGAAGCAGCTTACGCGGATTGCCGGCGACGGCCAGTTCGACCGTATGGGCTATGAGGGTTTTACCCAGAATGGCGTGCCCGCGTTACGCGTGACCGCCCACGAAAAAACGTACGGCCCGCCGTTCATCGACCTGGCAGTGAACGTCGAAGGCTCCGGCGTAGCGGCCTTTGATTTCTCAGCCGGCACTCGCATCACATTTATGGATCTGTTTCATCGCGGAGGTGAGTGGAGGTCGGACCTTCTCTTCGGTTCCAGTAATCTGGCGGCCACTGAGTATTACCAGCCGGTTGGACAGTCGCGGTTTTTTGTAGCGCCCTATATCTTCGTGTCGAAGTGGGCCCGGAATTCGTTCAGCGGACTCACCCGCATCGCAGTGTTCGGCGACGAGCGCGCCGGTGGCGGCTTTGATATCGGTTTTGATTCCGGACGCCGCAGCGAATTTCGCCTCGGTTACGAGCTGTTTGAAGGAAAATTAGCGCCGCGGATCGGAGCTGCTGGTTTGCCCATCGTCCACGGTAGTACGGGCGAATTCCGGGCGCGTTTCGTTTGGGACGGCCAGGATAGCCCCTCCGTACCCAGTCGCGGCTCTCGCGTTGTCGCGACCGCCACGCGCGTGCTGCAGAGTCCGGATCTGGCACACCCAATCGCGCAAGTGGACGTACAAAGTTCTAACTTCGTGCGTCTGGGCGACAAGACCTCGCTATTTATCGACGCCTCCGGCGGAACCACATTTCACGGATCTGCCGGTCCCTTTCAGGTCTTCTCTCTGGGCGGGCCGTTCCGTTTAGGTGCTTATCTTCCCGACGAATTTCTCGGGAACCACTACGCGTACGCATCCCTCGGCTTTCGGCGAGAACTCTACCGCCTGCCTCAACTGGTGGGACGGAAGATCTACTGGGGCGGATGGTACGAAGCCGGATCTGCATTCGGAAACCAGATCAATAGTCGCGGACCCGTGGTTGTGCGCGGCACGTTCAATCTGGGGGTGATTGCAGATACGATCGTGGGCCCGATTGCGTTAGCCGGCAGCGTCAGCCCAACAGGGCAGAGCCGCGTAAATTTCTCCATCGGGAGATTCTTTTAGCAGTGAGCTATGAGCAGTGAGCAGTGAGTGAGAAACCCAAGCGTGCCCAGTTTGCTCATTGCTCACCGCTCATAGCTCTCCCGCGGCCCCTCCGCTGAAACTCCCACGGTCCCAGCGGAGCCTTAGCCGCCGAAGCTGCATATCTCTTGCACTTGCTCATGATTTCGCTCTTTCTGAAAGATTCACTGCAATGACTATCGATGACGTCGGCGAGTATCGGTTTCGTAGCAACGGTCCGATCCTGAAGAAATTATCGCCTGATTCACTCGCTCCGCTTCTGGTTGGTATACTGCGCCTCTCAGTTCAATTCAAGAAATCTGCCCGGAGGCAATCCCTGGTGCGCCTGGACAAACGCCTTTCTCTAATCCTGCTGCTAGTCACGATTCCCGCCGCACCGCAGCAGACATCGACCCAAACTCCGGCAAAACCGGTGTTCACCCTGCAAGAGGTCATGATTCCTGTCCGCGATGGCGTTCATCTTCAAACTGCAATCCTGACGCCGGTCGGCCAGACTGGGCCGTTGCCGATTCTATTTCGTCGCACGCCGTATGGCGTTCCGGATAAGCCCCCCGAGCAGATGCCGTCATCGATGAAAGAACTCGCTCAGGAGGGATACATCTTTGTGATCCAGAACCTGCGCGGGCGCTTCAAATCCGAAGGAATCTTCAACCTTTCTTCGTGGGTCGACCCGAACGATCCTAAGGCGACGAACGAAACGACCGATGCCTACGATTCGATCGAGTGGCTGGTGAAGAATATTCCCAACAATAACGGCAAAGTCGGAATGTATGGCGTCTCCTACGATGGCCTCACAACAGCGCTAACGCTGCTCCATCCGCATCCCGCGCTCAAGGCGATCAGCGAGCAGGCATCGCCAGTCGATCAATGGATGAACGACGACGACCATCGCTACGGCGCACTGCGCGAAAGCTACGACTTCGAATACGCCGTGATGGAGCAAGCCGACAAGAACAAGAACACCCACTTCGATTTCGAGATCTATGACACCTACGAGTGGTATCTCAAGCTAGGCCCGCTCTCCAACATCAACGCGAGATATCTTCACGCCTCGATTCCTTATTGGAACTCTTCCGTCGATCACCCTGACTACGACGAATTCTGGAAGAAAGAAGCATGGGTGAATCAACTTCATTCCTCGACCGTCCCTAACCTGAACGTCGCTGGATTCTGGGATCAGGAGGATCCTTGGGGCCCGTGGCAGATCTTTCGCCACGCCGAAGAGAACGATCCACAGCACACGAACTTTATTGTGGCTGGCCCGTGGTTCCACGGGGAATGGCAAGCTGCGAAGGGAGAGGGCATCGGACTCATCCCGTTCGGAGGACACGAGACCTCGCGCGAGTTCCGCGAAAACATCGAGGCGCCATTCTTCCGCTACTATTTGCACGACAAGGGTGAGAAACCGCAGTGGCAGGCCAGTACCTTCCAGAGCGGGTCGAACATCTGGCACACTTATGCCGTGTGGCCGCCCAAAGAGGCCAAGAATACGAATCTGTATCTCCACGACGACGGCACGCTCTCATTCAGCGCGCCTGAAGCCAAGAGTACCAAGGGACATCGCGAATACGTTTCCGATCCCGCTAATCCCGTGCCTTACCGCCAGCGTCCGATTTCCCCGACTTACCCCGGCGGCGACTGGCGCACCTGGGAAGTGGCCGACCAGCGTTTCGTCGATCACCGGCCCGACGTTCTGTCGTTTGTAAGCGAGCCGCTCGATCACGACATAACCGTGACCGGTCCCGTGGCGGCGAATTTGTTCGCGTCAACCTCAGGCACCGACAGCGATTTCGTGGTCAAGCTGATTGATGTCTATCCGCAAGATGCCCAGAAAAATGCGTGGAATGTCGATGAAGGACCGAAGCCCGGCCAGTACGCCCAGTCCTTAGACGGATACGAGTTGCCGATTGCGATGGAGGTCCGTCGCGGCCGATATCTCGCGAGCCATGAAAAGCCGCAGCCCTTGACCGCGAACAAACCCACCGAGTGGAACGTTCCTCTCAGAGATCGCGACCACGTCTTTCTGAAAGGTCACCGCATCATGGTTCAGATTCAGTCCACATGGTTTCCGGTGATCGACCGCAATCCGCAGAAATTCGTGCCCAGCATTTACAAAGCCACAGAGCCTGATTTTGTCCCCGCCACACAACGGGTGTACTGCTCCCCAGACCTGCCGTCGCACATCGTGCTGCCGATCATGCCGTAACGTAGCGCCCGCATCCTGCCGGCTGTGGCGGGGCCATCTTGGCCCCGCGGCCGCGAACGCCCAAAAATTGGCCCGGCACAAAGCCGGGCCAAGCGATTCAACCTCCGACTATTTCCCGCCCGCATTTCCATGCTGTCCCAGCCACGAGGCCAACTGCGGTTCCTGTTGCGACTTCAAATCGATACAGTTGTTGATGCGCTCAATCGCCTGCCGATAAGTCCGTTCTGCCGCGGCGATCTTGTGAGCGTTAAAGAACTCCGTCACCTGATCGCGCATTCCGGCATCACAGAAACCGCTGGTGGCTCCGACGACCTGAGCGCTGGCAAACGGGCCTCCTGCCTTCTCGATCTCGGTCCAGTGCTGGCGGATGAAGTCCCAGGCCAACTTCTCCCCATTCTGGTTCCCGAGCACACCCGTAACCAGTTGCAAAGCGTCCTGTGACCGCACGTCCGGCGAGATCGCGAAATCCAACGTGCGCTGCAGCAGCTTCGGATCGGTGAACTGGGGTAGCGTGAAGAAGTAGGCGTAATACTCCTCCGGAGACTTCATGTTCTTCAGAGCAGTCATGACTTTGTCGTAAAACTCGGAGTCAGCATTGATGGCTGCCGAGGCTAGAGCTGTGCCGGCAAGTTCATGATCTACAGATGCCGGGTCCGCCAGAGCTTTGTCGGCGATCTTGCGGGCCTCGGCCAGCGTGTCAGGATCACGCGCATCCTGTCCGAGCGCCCCCAACAAGCGCGCTCTCAAAGTTCTCTGTTCGTCGCTGTCGCCGGGCTTGGATTCCCAACCTACTTCCTTCATCATCGGAGTCAGATACTGCCGCAGCCACGCCCGGAACGAATCGCGATCGTTCTCGTTCACAAGGTATTCGCGGATATAGTCGAGGCGGCCCAGAACGTCCTCCAACACCGCCCGGTTGCGGTCGTCTTGCAACCCCTGTGCGAAAGCGAGATAGTCGCCCACCGGTTCACGGCCGACCCTCACCGACGCCCATATGTCGTTCTGCAGCGAGATTCTTTCCGCCGGGCTTAATTTCGTTTCCGCATCGTGCGCCAGAGCACGCACGGCATCTGGTTGGTATCCGTCCCGGTAATAGCCCGTCGCCCCCGCATTGGCGAGAACCCAATTCGAGCATCCCGGCAGTGTGAATGTTGCTTCCTTCTTAGTCAGCAGCTCGCACTTTGCCGCGCCAGTGGTCGCTGATCCTTTCAGGCACACTGGTATCTGCCAAAGCTGATCGTTCGGAGATTCGAACTTCGAGCGGTCGAAGTAGTAGCGCTGTTGCGTGACCGTGACATTGGTGGAGTTTCCCGAGCATTGTGCTTTCACATTGATGATTGGCTCGCCCGCCTGCTTCACCCAGGTCGGCATAATTTTATCGACCGGCTTCCTGGAAGTCTTGGCCTGCGCATCCCAGAAGTCTTCGGCAGTCGCATTCGCGTATTGGTGTTGTTTCAGGTAGGCATTAACGCCTGCACGAAACGTTTCCTCTCCCAGATACGACTCCAGCATCCGCAGCACTGCGGCCGCCTTGCCGTACGCGATGCCGTCAAACAGTTCCTGAATCTGCGCAGGAGTTTCCGCCGCTTGATGGATTGGGCGGGTGTTAGCCAGTGCATCAACGTTGAGCGTTCCGCCGGTGCCGCTGACGTCGTCGAGGCCGAAGTTCCATTCGGGTTTCCACTTCTCAAGCGGTTTACTTGACATCCATGTGGCGAATCCTTCATTCAGCCACACGTCATCCCACCATTTCATCGTGACCAAATCGCCGAACCACATATGAGCAATTTCATGAGCGGTGACGGAGGCGATAGTCTTCTTAAGGTCGACCGAACCTTGCTTGTCGTCGATCAACAGCAACACCTCGCGGAAAGTGATGCAGCCGATATTCTCCATCGCTCCCGCGGAAAAGTCCGGGAGGCCGATCAGGTCCAGTTTGCCGTACGGATACTTGATCCCAAAATACTTGTCGTAGTAGCCGACATTCTGTTCGGCGACTTCAAGCGCGAACTTGCCCATTTCTTTCTTGCCCGGTGTGCTATAGACGCGAATCGGAATGCCATCCACCGAGCCTTCTACGTATTCGAAGTTTCCGACAACCAGAGCCGCCAGATAAGACGACATTCTTGCGGTCGTCGCGAACTTCACCGTGTGCTTGTCGCCCGGTCCGGGGGTGTCGGAAACGACTTTGTAGTTGGAGATTGCAACTTGCCCTTTGTCAGCGACGGCCGTGATGTCGAAAGTCGCTTTGTAGTCGGGTTCGTCGAACGAGGGAAAGGCACGGCGGGCGTCGGTGGCTTCAAACTGCGAGGCGGCGTATCTGCGACCCTGATCGTCCTTGCCAAGATACAAGCCCCGCATCTCGCTGTTGAGAACGCCTGTATAGGTAATGTGGATCGTTGCCGGACCGGCAGCCAGCGGCTTCTCGACCGACAACACGACCATTTCTTTTTCTTTGTCGGGCGCGACCGTCGCTTTTTGCGTCGTGCCTCCGCTCGCGATCGTCACTTCGTGGAAGTCGATGTCGACGGCGTTAAGCGTGATCTCGGAGGTTGGCTTCAGTACACGGAGGGCGATCGTTTCGTCGCCTTCAAACTTCGCGTTTTTAAGGTCCGGAGTGAACGTAAGCTTATAGTTCTCCGGTCTGGCCGTCTCGGGCAACCGCTGGGCGGTTGCTATGGACAGAGTCAGCAAACCAAAAATCAGAACTGCAAGAGTCTTTTTCATGGATGGTCCTCAGAGGTAGATTCGGATGGCCCTATGATTTCGAAATTCCCCACAATGCCCGCGGTTAGGGGCGCACGATTCTGAAGCTATTTACGCAATATTCTCTGCAAAAGTTCAAGCGCGCGCTGCGATAACCCCATTCAACACCGTCATCCGACAGCGATTTGTCCCATACCAATACGGTATCTCGCGGTGATCCTCTACGTCGAAGACAGCTAAGTCAGCGTCTTTTCCCGGTTCGATGCTGCCCTTACGGTCTGCCAGACGGAGCGCCCAAGCTCCATTGATGGTTGCGGCTGCAATTGTTTCCGCCGGAGCCATCTTCATCTGTGTGCACGCCAGCGACATCGCCATGGGCATGCTGATTGTTGGCGAAGTGCCGGGGTTGTAGTCGGTTGCCAACGCGACCGGCACACCAGCTGCGATCAATCGCCATGCGTCCGGATAACTCTTAAGGCCCAGGAAGTAGTTCGCTCCGGGTACTAGCGTAGCAACCGTGTCGTGCTTCGCCAGTTGCTTCACATCCTCGTTGCTCACATGGTCCATGTGATCGAACGACGCCGGATTGAACCGCAAGAAGGGCGTCAATGCTGTCTCCGAAAGCTGGCCCATGTGCGCGCGCACGCTTAATCCATAGGCTATGGCGGCGGCAAAGATCTGTTCCGTCTCCTCTGGAGCAAACGCGCCCCGGTCGCAGAAGACATCCACGGATTGGGCGAGATTCCCCCTCGCCGCCCGCGGAATCATCTCTTTACAGACGATCTCAACGTATTTTTGTGAGCAGCCCTGGAATTCTTTCGGGACTACATGGGCTCCGAGCAGAGTGGGTACCAGGGTTCCCGGCCAGGCACGTGCGGCTTCACGAATCGCTTCCAGTGACTTCAGTTCTGAGTCGAGCGTGAGTCCGTAACCTGACTTAGCCTCTACCGTGGTGGTACCGTGCGCGGCCATGTCTTGCAAGACGGCTAGCACTTTCGCCTTCAACACGGATTTGGTCGCCTTGCGAACGCCTTCCAGGCTGGACCGTATTCCGCCTCCGGCAGCAGCGATCTCCTCGTACGATGCACCCTCGATCCGTTTTTCAAAATCAACCAGACGCGGGCTGACAAACACAGGGTGCGTATGTGAATCGACGAACCCGGGGATTACGACGTTACCGCCGCAATCGATCTCGGTGAGTTGCTTGCGATTCTTCCTGATCCAGGGATCGCGCAGCGCGTCCGTGGTTGGGCCAACTGAAACGATCTTGCCGCCTATGCAAAGCACCGCGCCGTCACGGATGATTCTGAGTTCCTTCAGCTCAGGCCCGCGGCGCGGGCCCGATTTTGGCAACGCAGATCGGAGCGTGAGAAGTTGCCCAATGTTGGCCAGGAACAATGCTCGTGCCGGGCGATGTTTGCGCTTCCTCGTGCTCACTCGGTCTAGTCTAGCAGCGCTTCTGGTTGGCAAGGAAAGCAAAGACACTCGGGCGATTCGGCATGTGAGCTTGTGGAGCAGCCCTGAATAAGCCTAATATCGGGCGCAAGACGTCACTATGAAGATCATCTCGACGCGGCACTCTGGTATCGACACTCTTTGTTTCGTCCGGAAAGTGGCGTTGCTGGTTCTGTGCGTGATCGCTGTTCAAACCAATTGTGCGTCGCTAAAACGAAATCAGACTCCGCCGAAATCGAGTACCTTGCGTGAAGCGGCTGAAGCTCGCCATATCCTCATTGGCACCGCGGCTGCTCCGCGCTACCTCGACGAGCTGGATTACTCAGCCATCCTGGGATCAGAGTTCAGCGAGTTGGAACCAGAGAACCAGATGAAGTTTCAGGTAATTCATCCTCGGGCTGGCGATGACCCGAAATCTTTCGACTACAAACCCGCCGACGCTTTGACGGACTTTGCTCAAAGCCATAACATGCTGCTCCGCGGGCACACGCTCGTGTGGCACAACCAGATTCCGGATTGGGTGAAGCAACGCCATTACACCGAATCGCGGCTCGCGACGATTCTTAAGAGCCACATTGACAGCGTTGTGACGCATTACGCTTCCAAAGTCTACGCATGGGATGTGGTCAACGAAGCCTTCAAGGACGACGGAACGATGCGCGACACGCTTTGGTACAACCAGCCCGGAATCGGTGCAGGGAAGGGAACACAGTACATCGAGCAGGCTCTCCGCTGGGCACACGCGGCGGATCCCAAAGCGAAGTTGTTCTATAACGACTACGATGCGGAAGTGGTGAACCAGAAGTCAGACGCGATCTATGCGATGGCGAAAAACTTCAAACAGCGCGGCGTTCCACTGGATGGAATCGGATTCCAAACGCACGTCACCCTGCAATTCGATAATCCCACAACGCTGGCGTCCTACGCGGCGAACTTGGAGCGATTTGCAAAACTCGGACTCGAGTTGCACATCACCGAACTCGACATCCGTCTCGCCGATTCCAGTGCAGCTTCGCTCGCGGCCGAAGCCAAGCTATATGGCGAAATCACGACTCTCTGCGTGCAGCAGCCTGCCTGCAAATTGATTCAAACCTGGGGCTTCACCGACAAGCACTCGTGGATTCCCCAATTCTACAAAAGCATGGGCTGGGCGCTGCTGTGGGACGACAAGTATCAGAAGAAGCCCGCGTACGATGCGGTGCACGACGCGTTGGCGAAGTGAGTGCCTGAAAGTCAGGCAAATGGTATAATCAGGCATGGGTTCAATGCGCACGCAGCAATCGGCGCGGGTCGGAAAGAGGGGCGCAATTATCGTTCCCGCAAGCTTGCGCAAGCGCTTTGGGATCGAGGAGGGCAGCCTAGTTGTTGCCGAAGAGAAGGAAGACGGTATCCTCATTCGACCCGCCGTGATTGTCCCTGTCGAGCGCTACACTCCTGAGCGCAAAGCGGAGTTCCTATTGTCGAACGCCGTTGACGCGAATGATTACCGCAGGGCGCGGAAGGAAGTCCGAAAACTCGGCCTCGATCCTGATTGTATCCGTCATGTACGGCCTCAATAGATGGACCGCTTGTTCCTCGACGCGAACGTGCTTTTTTCAGCAGCGTATATGGCCAATGCACGGCTTCGCGAACTGTGGAGGCTTCGAGATGTAGAGTTATGGACCTCTCGCTATGCGTTGGAGGAGGCGAGAGTCAACCTGTCTGACGAGGTGCAACGGCAGAGGCTCCTTGAGTTGTCGGAACCCCTGCAATTTCGTGAAGCCCGTGAGCGCCGACTGCCAGCAAGAGTTGCGTTACCTGAAAAAGATGCGCCAATACTGCTGGCGGCAATTGAGGCTGGGGCGAATTATCTCCTCACTGGAGACGTTCACCGTTTTGGACAATATTTCGGCAAGAAAGTCGAAGGAGTAACCGTTCTGCCACCAGCACGATATCTCAAGATCAAGAATCGCAAAGCTCGTCACTAACGCATCGGTACTTTTACGCCGCTCTTATTCGCGAACGCTTTGGCTTCCTCGTAGCCTGCGTCGGCGTGGCGGATGATTCCCATGCCTGGATCTGTGGTCAGGACGCGCTCGATGCGCTTTGCCATCATGTCCGTCCCGTCAGCAACTGTGACTTGTCCTGCGTGAAGCGAGTAGCCGATTCCAACTCCACCTCCGTTGTGGATGGAGACCCACGATGCTCCCGCCGCAGTATTCACCAGCGCGTTCAGCAACGGCCAATCTGCGACAGCGTCGGATCCGTCTTTCATGCTCTCGGTTTCGCGGAACGGGGATGCGACTGATCCGCAGTCGAGATGATCGCGGCCTATTACGATTGGTGCTTTGATCTTGCCCTTCTTCACCAGATCGTTCATGGCAAGGCCAAATTGCGCGCGCTCTCCGTACCCAAGCCAGCAGATGCGTGCGGGCAATCCCTGGAACTTGATGCGCCTGCGAGCGAGGTCAATCCAGCGGCGCAGGATGCGATTGTCAGGGAAGAGTTCGAGAACAAGATCATCTGTGATGTGAATGTCGGAGGCTTCGCCCGAGAGCGCGACCCAGCGGAACGGACCGCGTCCTTCGCAGAACAGAGGACGAATATAGGCCGGAACGAATCCCGGGAAATCGTAGGCGTTCTTCACACCGCGCTGGAACGCGAAGGTGCGGATGTTGTTTCCGTAGTCGAATGTGATCGATCCCATCTTCTGCAGACGCAGCATGCCTTCGACGTGGCGCGCCATGGAGTCGAGAGACTTCTCTTCATAGGCCTTCGGATCGCGCTTGCGCAGTTCGAGCGCCTGCGCGAAGGTCATGCCGTTCGGAACGTATCCGTTCAGCGGATCATGAGCAGAGGTTTGATCGGTGAGTATGTCAGGAACGACGCCGCGTTCGGCGAGCTCCGGAATCACATCGGCGCAATTGCCGACTAACCCTACCGAGACGTTCTCTTTCTTGCGGACGGCGTTCTTCAGGATGCGCAGCGCTTCGTCGAGCGTCGTCACCATGAAGTCGCAATATCCGATCTTCAACCGCTTCTTGATGCGCTCGGGATCAACGTCAATGCCCAGAAAAGCCGCGCCAGTCATGGTTGCGGCTAGAGGTTGAGCTCCGCCCATTCCTCCCATTCCGCCGCTGACGATCAGCTTGCCGGCGAGATCACCGCCGAAGTGCTTTTCTCCAGCCGCCGAGAAAGTCTCAAACGTGCCTTGCACAATGCCCTGCGAACCGATGTAGATCCAGCTGCCCGCTGTCATTTGGCCGTACATCATCAATCCGGCGCGTTCGAGTTCGTTGAACTTTTCCCAGTTCGACCAGTGACCGACGAGATTGGAATTGGCGATGAGAACACGCGGCGCGTGATCGTGGGTCTTGAAGACTCCAACGGGTTTGCCCGATTGCACCAGCAGGGTCTCGTCGTTCTCGAGATTCTTCAGGGTTTCAACGATCGCGCGATACGCTTCCCAACTGCGCGCGGCGCGGCCTGTTCCACCATAGACAACAAGATCTTTCGGACGCTCGGCCACTTCCTCGTCGAGATTGTTCATCAGCATGCGCATCGCGGCTTCTTGTTGCCAGCCTTTGCAGATGATCTGATTGCCGCGTGGGGCACGGATGGAGGCGGGGGCCTGGATTTCAGTTTCGACGGGCATAATGCAATGTTACTTGTCGACCGTGGCTGTAGACAAACAGCCCCAGCTCATCCGGCAGTGCGCAGGTCTTGACTTGGGTGTACTTCGATGGCTTCGCCCGCTTTCGGCCAGCACAGCCGCTGCTCCATTCCCGCTGCGCGAAATGCGCGGAGAATATCTTCCTTGCCCTCGGAGAAATGCGCCCATCCTTCGAAATGTGTGGGGACGATGATTGCGTCAGAGAAGGCTTTCGCTGCTTGCACTGCCTCTTCCGAAGTCATGGTCAGGTGGAACGGGCCAACCTCCGGAACTTGCGCAGCGCCGAGGTGTAACACCGCAGTCTGTATACGAAAACGTCGAGCGATCTCCGCAATGCCTTCGTACCAGACGGTGTCACCAGAGATGTACAGGCCTTGGTCGGGAGAGTCCGTGAAGAAGATTACGAAACCGGTCACGGCTCCGCGTTCCAAGCCTGCGGGTCCGTGACGCGCTGGAGTAGCAAAAATCCGCAGAGTACGATCGGCAATCCGAAGATCACGACTGTCCCAGGCGTCCATTCCAATGGCGTTTCCGCCGAGACGCTGCGCGCCTTCCGGAGTGGTGAAAACGAGCTCGGCTCGCTGCAAGGATTGGTGTCCCGCGTGATCGAGGTTGTCGGAGTGATGATCGTGACTTAGTAGAACGTAGTCGAACGATGGCAGTTGGTCTGGCTGGAGCGCGGGCGGAGACAGTTTGCGCAGAGTGACAGGTCCGGAAACATATTCGCCGCCTGCGGGATCGAAGGTGGGGTCGGTCAGGATTCGGATTCCGCCGAAGTCCAACAGCATGGTTGGACCACCAATGTAGGTGATGTGGAGGCTCATAAGCTTTGGATGGACTTGCGCGGAAGCGGATGCGGAGAGGTCACACGAAAATGCGCGAAAAAAGTTTTGCTGAGACGTTAGAACGTTCGATCGGGCGGGATCCTATTTTGGGAATTCTGCGCTGCGCGGGGTATCCCCCTCCCCACCCGGGTGTATTGGAATCATCAGCTTACGAGGAAATGTGAAATTAAATCTTGCGGCTCAATGGGTTGCGGGGAAAATCTAGATTTCAAAGAGCTTAAGCGTTGATGATGTCAGGTTTCGCTTACCACTCGCGCGTTGGAAATCATCTGCTTTTTCTCCGTGTGCCGCAAAGGCAGATGTCACATCAGGCTGTGGAAATTTAACCCAGCGCTGGCCCTAAAGGGCGTGTTCGAGAGGGGCGTTAACGCGGCCCTGAAGGGCCGCTCTTCCACGGCGCAGTGCAACGTTTTGGGGATCCCTACGGGATCAGGGGTGATTGTGGAGCACTCCCCGCACTCCTCAAGCTCCCCTCCGGGGAGTTGAAGTCAACGGGGCGGTCGGCAAAAAAGATCTGGGTCTGTGGTCGGGGGCGCTCGGCTTCGCCTTCGCTGGACGGACGAATGCGTCCGTCCCCACACTGGCCGTGCTTCCCCACGCGAGCTCTGCTCCGTCCCCACACTGGCCGTACTCCTAACCTTGCACGATCTAGAACGAGAGGCGGGCGCTTAGTTGGAGTTCGCGGCCGGGGGTCATGGCCATCGTGATGGTGCCGAACTGGGGGGTGTTCACGAAGCGGTTCGGAGTGCCGAGGTTGACCATGTTTAGAACGTTGAAGGCTTCGCCGCGGAACTGGAAACTGGCGCGTTCGGTCAGGCGGAAGCTGCGGACTAGCGCGATGTCTAGAGTCTGCAGTGGGGGGCCGTACACCGAGTTCCTTCCTACGTCGCCGAAGGTGTAGGCGGGAGGAGTGGCGAAGGCCGCGGGATTGAACCATTCATTCGACGTGCGCGTGCCAGGTCCGAAGATTGGCTTTCCGGTGTAGTTCGCGCGGATGGGATTCTCGCCTAGAACCGTGCCGGCATTTGCCGTGTCGCCGAAGACCGAGATGGTGAACGGCATCCCGGATTGAACCTGGTAGACCGTGCTGAACTGCCAGTTCTGCGTCGCCAGCTTCGTCCAGGTTGCGCGCTGGAACGCCGGGATGTTGTAAACGGCACTCAGTGCCAAGCGATGGCGGACATCGCAGCCGGGGCCCTTCTCGGCTGCGAGATCACTGTTGTTCTGCGGAATGGCGCTCTCGTCCATCGGAGACCGGAAATCGGGGGCGTTGCTCAAGTTCTTGGCGAACGTGTAGTTCGCGAGGAAGCTGAGGCCGTGGGAGTACTTTCTGCGGACATTCACATATCCGGCGTCGTACCAGCTCTGCGCGGTGTCTTCGAGAAGATTGATCGTGCTCACTGGGAACGTCTGGCTCTGAATGACGGCGTCGGTGCTGCTGGGAGTGAGGACGGTGCCGGGCACGAAACTCAAAGTGTGGAAGGGACGACGCGGTCCGAGTGGTCCGGGTCCGGGAGGCGCGTTGTTGATGAGGTGCGAGCGCTGCAAATGGAATCCGCGTGCACCGAGGAATCCGACTTCAAGTGTGGTGTTACTGCCGAGAGTTTTTTCGACTTGTGCATTCCACTGTTGAATGTACTCGGCGGGAGCATGAGGATCGAAGGCGGT
>DATMOO010000310.1:0-20133 GCA_035568275.1 Candidatus Sulfotelmatobacter sp. | reverse complement strand
GGAGTTCATCACCCTGGAAGAGGTGTCTTTCCGAAGCAAGGCGGTGAGGAGAGAGTGGACGCTGCCTCAGTTCTCTGACCCCCTCATTCCGAAGGCGGTTTTCCAAAGTCTATGAAGGGATGTTTCGCGAAGGATCCTAAGAATCCCTAGGTGCCCTTGGGATGGGTTCTGGGAAGGAAGCTGATGCTGCGCAGGAATGCCCCACGCTCACGGTCTACAGCGTTCAGCGCGACGTAGGGGCCGTTGCAAAGCAGGCTTGACAACTCGGTTGCCACCACCTGCCCGTCCAAGGTCAGACGCAGTGTCGTCTCCGCCGAGCAGGCCTCACATAGCCAGAAATGTTCCGTCTCCCTGGAGTTGGGCAACGGAAAACGTGGCTCTGTTTCCAAGCGAAAGAGTCTTCCGTCTGCGAGATGACGAAACGAGGCCGAGCACGACGGATTCGCGCACTTGGCAAGCATTGACTAACCCATCCTCAGCGCGGAGGCTAGGCGCTAACCTGTACGGACACCAGTTCCGGGCTGCAGCGGGAGTTCTCGAGAGATTTGATGGCGTCTTCGGCAGTGAATCTGCCCATCAGCAAGGCCAGCTTGCGGTTGGTTGTCATCTGGAGCGGAGTGCGATCAATACTCTGCACATAGGCGGGTCCGCGTGCACCCCCTCGGTTCACTTTCACAACGAACTTGATATTTTTCATTTTGTCCTTAAGGGATCATTGCTGTGAAACCGACTACTCCACCGTGGTAAAGGTCTTGCCACACTCTTGGCAATGAGAAATGAGGCGGGATGTGATCAATCCGCACGATGGACACATCCTTTGTGACCGAACCCCGCTGATCTGTAGGCTCGGCTTGCGGATCCATCGGAGCAGCAGGATCGTGAAGAGCACGATAAACAGACCGAAGGTGATATCAATTGCGTACATGGATGCGCTCCTTCTTGGCGAGTTCCGGTCCACCGGGACGAACGTTTCCGACGTACACGGGTGGGGCTCGAAGCACTCGCTTAAGGGCCTAAGGTGTGGAGGAGCTTCAGATAGACTGGCTTAGTTCAGAAGACCTGAAAGAGGAGAAGGTCGTATCCGCCCCTAAAGTTGATTATAAGCCATTCCGCCTGATTGTGCCGAAGTTTCGAGCGAGCAACCACGGTATCGGCGCATGTTTCTACAGCACAAGCCCGTGCGCCTACTGACGAACCTCTGCTCAGGGCGAAGTTCGATTGGGACCAAAATAAAAGGCAGAAGCCGTGAAGGCTTCCGCCTGATCCTGCTGATAGCGGCCGGGCTGAGCGCCTCCGACTACTTCATCGCCGTGACATGCTTGCCCAGGCGGGACTTGTAGCGCGACGCGGTGTTCTCATGCAGCGTGCCCTTCTGGATGGCCTTGTCGAGAGCAGATACAGTCGTGCGGTAAATCTGCTCGGCGGCTGCTTTGTCGCCCTTGGCGATGGCCTCGCGCATGTCGCGCAACTGGGTACGCAGGCTGGAGGTGTTGGCGCGATTGCGCGTGGTGCGGCGGTCGGTTTGGCGGGCGCGCTTCTGCGCCGAAAGATGGTTTGCCATGTGTGGTTCGTTACCTTCGTGTCTTCAGAGAGATATTCGGGTGGGTCCGAATTTCTTATTATAGGTGAGCAACTCACAGCTGGTCAATCGGATGGCCGAACCTCAGAAAAAAGACGCGCTGCAGCGGCTCAAGGTGCTGATCGATTCTTCGACGCCCATCATCGTCATGGAGACCGTCGAGGAGGTCCGCGCCGTTCGCATGGTGCGTGCCGCCTGTTCCGCTCTGAACCTGGCTGCATTCGAATGGAGCGTGGCCACCGGGCTGCTACGCTGCGGCAGCAGTGTGGGAGAGGTCATCACCGGCGGCAGCTATGACTTTGCTCCTCATGGCGGTCAGGATTCCCTCGAACAGAACGCCAAGGCACTCTATAACAGCCGCGAGCCTGCAGCGATGTTGGCCAATCTGGAAGGTATCTCGATCGAAGCTGCCTTCATCCTCAAAGATCTGCACCGGCATATGGATGATCCAGTCGTGATTCGGCGCTTGCGCGATGTGGGACAAAGATTCGCGACGAATAGAAAGACGATCGTTCTCACCGCTCCTAAAATCGAAATTCCCCCAGAGCTGCGCAGCCTGGTGGAGTTCTTCGAACTCCCACTGCCTGACCGTCAGAGGCTGCGGCAGATCATCGACGAAACCCTGGTTCGAGTTGCCAAGACCCATACCTTGCAGAGGAAGATGGATAATCAGGGATTCGACGTTGTGGCCGAGAATTTGCGCGGTCTTACGGAGGAAGAAGCGGATCGAGCGATTTCACAAGCCCTGGTGACGCGCTACGCTCTCTGCCCTGAGATCATCACCGATGTTCTGGAAGCTAAGAAAGCGCTCTTGAAGCGTTCGGAGATGGTGGAGTTCGTGGAGGCGTCTGACAGCATGGCGAACGTGGGCGGGCTCGAAAACCTCAAGCACTGGCTGACGCAGCGCCGCGGAGCATGGGAGGATTCTGCCCGCGAATTTGGCCTGGAGCCTCCGCACGGAGTGATCATCCTCGGGGTGCAGGGCTGCGGAAAGTCGCTTTGCGCGCGGGCTGTCGCCGGTGAATGGAAACTGCCGCTGGTGAAGTTCGATACATCGGCCGTCTACGACAAGTATATCGGTGAGACGGAGAAGCGCATTCGCAAGGTCTTTCAGGTCGCGGAAGGTCTCGCTCCCTGCGTGCTCTGGATTGATGAGTTGGAAAAGGTCTTTGCCGGGAGCGGGCCGGATTCAGCATCGGCCGACGCCGGAGTTTCATCCAGACTGCTCGCTTCTTTCCTCTCATGGATGCAGGACCGCAAATCGCCGGTTTTTGTCGCCGCGACCTGCAATAACGTTACAGTCCTGCCTCCCGAACTGATTCGCAAGGGGCGTTTCGATGAATTGTTCTTCGTCGATCTGCCCAATCAGGCCGAACGTAAGCAGATCTTCTCCATCCAGCTCACGAAGCGGAAGAGAAATCCCGCGGAATTTGATCTGGAGAAAGTTGCTGCTGCCGCCAAAGGCTATTCGGGAGCCGAGATCGACGCCGCCGTCCAAGGCGCACTCTACGCGGCTTATTCCGAGAACAAGCAGGTGACGACGCAGTCCCTGATCGATGCCTTGGCGCAGACCGTGCCGCTTTCGATAACCCGGGCCGAGGAGATCGCCGCCCTCCGCGAGTGGGCCCGCACCCGGGCGGTACCGGCTGCTGCACGAGATGTCGCCTCGGCTACTGCTTAGGGTTTGTTCCCATTGACTCACTCGGATTCCCGGGGTACGCTTCTACTTAATGGTAGTGACCTGCCCACTGGGCATGCGCAGTTCGACTGATCCCGTCTCCAAGCAAAACCTTGCTTTGTCTATGAGCAGGTATTGGTGTGTCCCGCTTTCGCCGGATTCCGAATTCAGCTCGAATCCCGCGTTCCAGCCCGTGGAGGCACACCGACGTAAAGCACAAGCATGAAGAAAAGCATCGGGATTAGTCCCAACATCGAGACCCTGTTCGGCACCCGGGACGAGAATGTGCGGCTCCTGGAAGATGGCCTGAACGTCACCATCAATCTTCGCTCGAACTCCATCGAGATCGAAGGCGCGGCACGCGATGTGGCGCGCGCCGAGCAGGTGTTTACCGATTATGAGAGCCTGCAACGCTCCGGCTACACATTCAACAATGGCGATCTGAACAGCATGCTGCGCGTGCTGACCTCCGATCCCAATTCGACCCTGCGTGGCCTGGCTGACGCCGGGAAGCAACGCTCGTTCGGCCGGCGGACGGTTCAGCCCAAGAGCAGTAACCAGCGCCGCTATCTCGAAGCCATCGAGAAGCACGACATGGTCTTTGGCATCGGCCCGGCGGGGACGGGGAAGACCTATCTTGCCGTGGCCATGGCGATCTCAGCGCTGCTGGCCAAGCGAGTCAATCGCATCATTCTGGCACGCCCTGCGGTGGAAGCGGGCGAGCGTCTCGGATTCCTGCCCGGCACTCTACAAGACAAGATCGATCCGTACCTGCGTCCGCTGTATGACGCGTTATACGACATGCTCGATCCGGAGAAGGTCGACCGGTATCTGGAGAAGAATGTTATCGAGATCGCGCCGATTGCTTTCATGCGCGGGCGTACATTGAACGATTCGTTCGTGATCCTCGACGAGGCGCAGAATACGACTTCTGAGCAGATGAAGATGTTCGTGACGCGGCTCGGATTCAATTCGAAAGCGGTGATCACCGGCGACGTGACGCAAATCGATCTGCCCAACGCCCGCCGCAGCGGTCTGCTCGAAGCGATTGATGTACTGAAGAACGTGAACGGCCTGGCCTTCGTGCACTTCGACGAAAGCGACGTGGTGCGGCATCACCTGGTACAGCGCATCGTCCGAGCCTACGACGAGCACAAGACGCGGATCGCCGAACAGATGCTTCTGCTTGGGGAAGCCAAGACTGCCGAGCCGAATGTCTCGGAAAGAGCGGCCAATCCTGCGGAGCAGGAGAAGGGTTCGTCGTCCGAAACAAGGCAGTAATGCACAACCAGTAGCGGGAGGGCAGCGGCATTGGCCCTCCTGTTGTGTTTCAGGGCAACGGTGAAGAGGTTGCCGGTTTGATCATTCTTGAAAAGAAAGTCCCGGGATTGAGCGCAACGTCACTGGAGCGTTTCACGCTGCGTGCACGGCGAGCCGTCGGGCTTTCAGCAAGAGTAAACATCCTGCTTACCAGCAGCGCGGCGATGCGTGCATTGAACTTTCGATTTCGAGAGAAGAACAAGACCACGGATGTCTTGTCGTTTCCCGCGGATTTCAATAGGGAGGATAAACGCACGTTAGCCGGTGAGATCGCCATTTCCGCGGACATCGCCCGCGAAAATGCCGCAGGGCTTGGGCACTCGGCGGCTCTCGAAGTCAAGGTTCTGGCGCTGCACGGGATTCTGCATTTGGCGGGCTTGGACCACGAGCGCGATAATGGAGAAATGGCGCGCAAGGAAGCAAGCCTACGCCGGAAGCTCGGTCTTCCCTCATCGCTGACCGAACGCCGCGAGCCAGACGAGCACGAGCCTGCTAAATCCTACAGTCGATCGCGTTTGAGGGGCCTGCGGAGGAAGGCATGATCCTTTCTGTTGTGTTTGTGCTGATCCTCTTCGTGGGACTTCTGACTCTGGTTTCCTACGTGGACCGGGTGTATCAGGAAGCCGGCAAATTCCTGTCGCGCGATTTCCAGGACAACATCGACGTCTTTGAACAGAAGATTGAGCCGAGATTGGGATTCTCTCGCGCACGCGCGGCTCTATCCATGGCTGTTTTGGAACAGCTGACCACTGCCGCAATCGCGGTTCTGGTCGCCTATCTGGTCTTTCGATATCCGGACTGGAGTGTCTATGAGGTTCTGCAGGCGGCATTCGGGCTTCTGTTGATCATCATGGTGTGCAATCGCTTCCTGCCGTTCGTATTTTTCTCTCGCACCAAGGGCGAGTGGTTGAAGCGATGGACGCTGGTTTTGAAGGCACTCATCTATCTGGTCATGCCGGTTACGATCGTCCTGGGATTTCTGCAGTCGGTAGCAACTCTGACCCGTGAAAACACCACCGAACAACCGGAAACATCCGCGGAAGCCGTGGACGCGCTGATCGAGGCCGGTCAAGAAGAGGGCATCATTCAGGAAGGGGATCGGGACCTCATCCAGTCGGTTGTCGAATTCAGCGGCAAGACGGTCCGCGAGGCGATGAAGCCGCGTCCGGCGATTTTTGCGGTTCCAATCGACTTGACGGTGGAGCGCTTTATCGAAATGTTGCGGGCCAAGCATTATTCACGCGTGCCTGTGTACGAAGGAAGCATCCACAACATCAAAGGCGTTGTTTACACCCAGGACGTGCTTCAGGTTCCCGACAGTGAAGCACATGTGCGCAAACTCGATAGCATCATGCGCCGTGACGTCTATTTTGTGCCCGAGAGCAAGCTGGGAAGCGATTTGCTGCGCGAGATGCAGAAGCAGAATATCCGCATGGCGATCGTTGTCGACGAATACGGCGGGGTTGCGGGCCTGGTCACGATCGAGGATCTGGTGGAGGAGATTGTAGGGGAGATCCGCGACGAGCGCGACAAGCCTGAAATTTTACGCGACGGCGACCGCGCTTTCATCGTTTCGGGAGGCATGGACCTGGACCGCCTCAACGAATTGTTCGGTACCAAGCCGGAAGGAAAAGACTCCGCGACGATTGCCGGCCTGGTCAGCGAGCTTGCCGGAAGAATTCCGCGCAAGGGCGAATTTGTGGAGGAAGACGGCCTTCGCTTTGAAGTGCTGGAGTCGACCGATCGCAAAGTCGAGCGTGTACGAGTTACGGCAGTCCAGCCTCGGCAGTTGAAATTGATTTGAGCAATGAGCAGTGAGCGATGAGCTTTGAGCAGTCACACTTATGAGATCATCGGCATTAACGACCAATTGCGGACAATCAACGCCTCATAATACGAAACCGGGTAAGCTAAGAGTTAGCAGCTCATTGCTCACAGCTCATCGCTCCTAGCTCCTATGCCATTCCGCTCCGGATTCGTATGCATTCTTGGCCGGCCTAACGCCGGCAAGTCCACTTTGCTGAACGCTCTTGTCGGCGAGAAACTGGCGATCATTTCGCCCAAGCCGCAGACTACGCGCAATCGCATACAGGGCGTCGTCCACGTTCCCAAGCGCAAAGGCAAAGACGGTGGGCAGATTGTGCTCATCGACACTCCCGGGGTACACAAACCCGACAGCTCTTTGGGACGCAAGATGATGGTCGAAGTGCGGGAAGCGCTCGAAGGCTGCGATCTGGTGCTGGTGATCGTGGATGTTGCGCACAAGCTCGATCCGCGCGATCAGTTCGCGCTCGGTCTGGTGAAACAGTCGAAGGCAAAAGCGTTTCTCATTCTGAACAAGGTCGATCTAATCCCCGAGAAATCGAAGCTTCTGCCGCTAATCGAGGAATACCGCAAGCTCTACGATTTTGCCGAGGTAGTTCCGATTTCCGCGCTGAAGCGCAAGGGCCTCGACGATCTGATGAAGACGATCCTTGCCGCCCTTCCTGCCGGTCCGGCGTATTTTCCGGAGGACGAGATCACAGATCAGCCTGCGCGATTCATGGCCGCGGAAATCATCCGTGAGCAGCTGCTGCTGAACACCAGCGAGGAGATTCCTTACGCGACCACGGTGATTGTCGATAACTTTGAAGAAGGGAAGCGGCTCACACGCATCGGTGCAACCATTTATTGCGAGCGCGACGGACAAAAGGGCATTCTGGTGGGCAAAGGCGGTCGGATGCTAAAGAAGATCGGCACGTCGGCGCGGTTACAGATCGAACGCATGCTGGGGATGAAAGTTTTTCTCGAACTTTACGTCAAAGCAGAGCCAGGCTGGCGCGATTCGCGAAGCTTCGTGGAAGAACTCGATTGGCGCCGGCAACTGGAGCATCGGATGTTTGAGCGGCGGGCAGAACAAGACTCCGAGAGGACTCCCCGCGGCGAGCCTAACGATTAGTCTGTGTTATGGCGTGAAGCGAATACCGCGGTCATTGCCGACTTTGGCTGATTCCCGCTAGAATCAATAAGCCGCACGCTTGGGGCTGTAGGGACGAAAGAGCCGATAAAGATGCCAACTGGGGAATCTCCCGAGGAACAGCTCCCGGAGTACGATTTCGATCCAGAGAAATTGAACCTGCGCGTGCGCGTTACGCTTGCCGCCGACCGCAAGGCCGTAGACGAGGTCGTGGAGCAAGTGATGGCAGCCGTCCGCGAAATGAAGTGCGTAAACGGCAAGGAAGACGCCATCGAATTGTCTCTGCAAGAGGCGTTGGCCAATGCAGTGGTTCACGGGGCAAAGGAAGATCCCAGCAAGGTGATTGAATGCCTCGTCGCCTGCGACGAACAGCGCGGCATTCTCATCATTGTTCGCGATCCGGGTCCGGGATTCGATCCGAGCGCGATTCCCAGCTGCACTGTGGGCGAGAACCTCTACTCGAACCACGGCCGCGGAATTTTCCTCATCAATCAGTTGATGGATGAAGTGAAGTTCCGCAAGAATGGGACTGAGATTCACATGGTGAAGCGGTAGATTCTGCAACGCACAATAAGTTGGTCCTACAACACCGGCCAGAAAACACGAATTCCTCGAGTTTCACTGCGTCCAAGGAGAGAAGACTGACTTGGTTTGGCGATATGTTGGCGCCCTTTTGACGGGAGTTGTCATAGGTTTCTTGGGAGGCCTCTTCGGCAAAGGAGGTAGCGCAGTTTGCGACGCCTCTGCTCAGTCTTCTCGGGTTCCCTGGTTTTATCGCTGTTGCTTCACCTTTGCCAGCAACTGTCCCGAGTACGGTAGTCTCATCGACAGAGTATTGGCGCTCTCGGTTGATAGATTGGGAAATCTTCTGGTGGAGCGTTGGTATCGGCACACCAGCGATTGTTGGTGGCTCATTCTTATCTCATCAGGTTGGTTCCCGCCCCCTTCTCATTCTCACCGGCGTGCTGGTTCTTGGCTTCGGTATCTCCTTCTTGTTTTTCCCGAAAGACCTGTCCCTCGCGACTGCCACGGCCCAGAACCCGGAGGGGCGGAGGCCGTCCGATTGGATAGTACGGATGGTGAGCGTCGCAATGGCGGTAGGCTTTGTTTCGGGCTTGCTTGCGAACGCGGGGGGATTCCTCCTGGTCCCGTGCTACACCAATATCCTGAGGCAGCCTATGAAAAAAGCGTTTGCTTGCTCTCTGGCTGTGTCTTGCATCCTGGCGATGCCGGGGACGATCGTTCATGCTTATCTGGGCCATATTTCGCGGGCGGTCGCTGCGTTGGTTGCAGCCGGCGCGATTCCGTTCGCACATCTGGGAGCACGACTCGCAATAGCGACCAGAGCAGCCAAACTTGAACGCTGGTATGGAATGGCGTTGACGGCTCTAGGAATTGTCTTTCCTTTCCAGGTCTGACAAAGACGCAGCCGCCGCGAGGAATCTATTCTTTGGCTGCAATCCCCAAAGCCTTCATCTTCCGATACAGATGACTTCTCTCCAGTCCCAGCACTTCGGCGGCGCGGGTCACGTTGCCATGCGTCTCATCTAGCTTCTTCAGGATGTAGTCGCGCTCGTAGGCATCGCGGGCCTGATGCAGGGTGGAGAATTCGCCCTTAGGCGTGCGCCGCCCGCCGTCTCGGTAGACCAGCGGCGGGAGGTGTCTGGCGTCAAAGCGCGTCGTAGTCGGATTCATGATCACAATGCGCTCGATCACGTTGCGCAATTCGCGGACGTTTCCAGGCCAGGAATAGCGCATCAGGACTTCAACGGCGTCATCGGTGATCTCGCGCGGTCGGCGTCCATAAGTCGCGGCCAGTTCCTTCAGAAAATGTCGCGTAAACAGTGGAATGTCTTCCTTGCGCTCGCGGAGCGGCGGGACGAAGAAGGGAATCACGTTCAGGCGATAAAAAAGATCTTCCCGGAAGTTCCCGCGTGAAATCTCTTCTTCGAGATCTTTGTTGGTCGACGCGATTACGCGCACATCGACGGTGATCGTCTCATCGCT
The DNA here is from genome assembly GCA_035568275.1 of Candidatus Sulfotelmatobacter sp. GTDB lineage: Bacteria > Acidobacteriota > Terriglobia > Terriglobales > Acidobacteriaceae > Sulfotelmatobacter. The sequence goes on along the minus strand of DATMOO010000310.1, from coordinate 10,593 downwards.
TCCCACCGACGTGAAGCGCTGCTCCTCCAGCGTGCGCAGGACTTTCGACTGCGTCTTCAGGCTCATGTCGCCAACTTCGTCGAGGAAGAGTGTGCCCCCGTGGGCTCTCTGGAATTTCCCTTCCTTGCCCGCGGCGGCGCCGGGGAACGATCCTTTGACGTGTCCGAAGAGTTCGCTCTCGATCAAATCTTCAGGGATCGCGGCGCAGTTCACCTCAACGAAAGTCTGGTCTTTGCGCAAGCTTTGTGCATGGATCGCATGCGCCACCATCTCCTTGCCCGTTCCAGATTCTCCATAAATCAGGACGCGCCCGTTCGTCGGAGCCATCAGCGCGATCTGCTGGCGCAGCGCCTTCATGGGAATGCTGTCGCCGACGATGATGCTCTTGGCCTGCAATTGCTTTTTCAGGTCGACGTTCTCACGCTGCAATCGCTTCGACTCAATCGCATTCTTGACGACGATCAGCGTTCTTTCGATGCTGAGCGGTTTCTCGAGGAAGTCATAGGCACCGAGCTTGGTTGCGCGCACCGCGGTCTCAATGGAGCCGTGGCCGGAGATCATGATCACTTCGGGAGGACTCTCCAACTCGCGGATTTTTGCCAGCGTCTCCATCCCATCAATGCCAGGCAGCCATATGTCGAGCAAGAGCACATCGAAGGAGGTCTTCCGCAGGAGGTCCAGGCAGGCTTCGCCGCTTTCAGCCGTCGAGGCGGAGTAGCCTTCGTCACCAAGGATGCCGGCAAGCGAGTCGCGTATGCCAGCTTCGTCGTCCACGATGAGGATGCTATGCATGTTTGGCGATAACGGCCGCTGGCGATGATTCTGGCACCACCGGAAGCTCTACGATAAAACGCGAGCCGACCGGATGATTTTCCTCAATGCGAATCGAGCCATGATGATCCTCCACAATCCGGCTCACGATCGAGAGGCCAAGCCCGGTACCGCGCCTTTTCGTGGAGAAGTACGGCAGGAACAACTTCTCCTTCAGCTCTCGCGTGACGCCATGACCTGTATCGGCAACCGTGATTTCAACCGCGTCGCGGCTTGCGACCAGTGCGGTGGAGATTTCTATTTCTCGCACCACGGCACTCTCCGTGGCCTCAGCGGCGTTGTCGACGAGATTCGCTACCGCGCGCTTGATTCCCTCGTTGTCAGCCATAACCTTGGGCAGATCGGCAGCCAGCGATTTGTGCAGCGCGATTCCGTCCAGCCGGCCATTGAACATCGAGAGCGCACTCTCGATGATTTCGTTAATATCGGCTGCCTGCGGCTTGGCCACTGGGAATCGCGCTAGGGTTGCAAACTCGTCGACGAGGCGTCGGACGGTTTCCACGGCTCCCGCGATGGTTTCGGCGCAGGAGCGCACCACTCCCATTGAGCCGCGCTGGGCTGGTGGGACCCGGTCGAGATGCCTCTGAATGCGCTCGGCCGAGAGCGCGATCGGTGTCAGCGGATTCTTGATCTCGTGAGCAACGCGGCGTGCAACTTCCCGCCAGGCAGCCTGCTTCTGCGCTTTGAGCAAATCCGATAAGTCTTCGAATACCACGACGTAGCCCGAGCGCTCACCCTGGCGACGGAGTGGAGCCACCGTGACCGCGACATTCAACGATCCATGCGACAAGGGCATTTCCATTTGGCTGGTGGTGAAGCCCATGCGGTCGGCGCGTCGCAGTAAAGGCTCGAAATCCTCGAGTACGTCGGCCGGAAATACTTCAGGCAGCGATGCACCTTGAGGGAATGTGGTGGCACCGTGAGTCCCCTCCGGATGGAACATCCGCAGCAAAGCCTGATTGGTGTGGGTCACACGTCGGCCTGCATCGAGCGAAAGAACACCGGTGGGGATGCTTTCGAGAATCGTTTCCATCTGGCGGCGGCGTTGATCGAGTTCCGTATTCGCCGCGCCCAAGTCGCGGGTGGACGATTCTAACTGTCGTCGGCTGGCCTCGAGTTCCTCCGCCATGCGGTTGAAGGAGCGTACCAGGTCGCCAATCTCATCCGTGGCTCTGACATCGACGCGGTAGTCCAGGCGGCCGCGGGAAATTTCCTGGGTTGCTTCCGCCAACGCAGCAAGAGGACGCGTGACCAGCTTGGCGAGGAAAAGGGCCAGCCACGAGGTCACGAACAGGACAATCATCGTGAGCAGGAGCAGAAGACCGATGTAAGTCTGGCGCACGCGGCGGCGCTCACGGCTCCATTGGAAATATCGTTGCTGGCTGGCTTCAACCTGCCGGACAGCCTGCGAGAACTCAGGTGGAAGAGGGATGGCGACCAGAATCGTGCCTCCGCCGGCGACCGCCGCGGTTCCCAGCGTGAAGTCAATATCGTGCCAGGTGAATTGTGCCGGACGCCCATCTAGTGCTTCGGCAAGCGGCAACGAGTTCTTCATGACCGTCCAGGGAGCCGGAGCGTTGTAGCTGGCTTCGGCATTCCCATCACGCAACGCCAGTCCGAATCCACCCTGCAATGTCATTTCGTGACGCTGGAATTCGGTGACGATTCCCGACGACCCATGATTCGAGAAGCCACGCTCAACTTCGGGAGACGCGGCAATCGCTGCTGCTTCGACGCGAGCATTCTGCTCGGCGTATTTGGCCGCCATCGAGGTGATGGCTCGCGTATCGGACCGAACCTCCTCGACCGGAGTTGAGAACCACTTGTCGATCGAGCGGTTCATCAATCCGTAGGCAAACCAGTACATGACCATCACGGGCACAAACGACAAAAGCAGGGCACCGGCCACCATTCGTGTGCGGAACTTTGATCCCAGCACTCCCATTCGGCGCTCGGCAAAAAGCTTCAGCAGGTTGCGCGCCAGCACGAACGTCAGAGCAACAAAGAGCAATGAGATCAGCAGCGACAATGCGTAGAAGATGATGGCTTGCTGATTGGTATCGGCTTGCAGGATTGTGTTGTTGAAAGCGGTCTGGGATGCAAGGACGATGAAGAGCAGCAGGACCGCAACTGCCAGCAGAATGATGACTTGTTTCCGCTTGGTCCGGTTCGGCACGCGGGTTGGAGTGGGCGTACTCACACATTGTCCGAGACGAAACAGGACGGTCCCTATCCGGTCATTATAGAGGCAGAAAAGCGGTTCGGACGCGCAACCGAGGTGCCATCAGTGGGTCAGCGTGCGCCCGGTTGCGAGTTCTTTGAGCATTGCGTCGTAAGCGGGCTTGGGCTTGTAGGCGCGGTCAAAGAGCAGGCCAGCGCCCTGCGTACCATGCGAGTGGGAACCAATTCAGGAGTACTTGTCGGTGAATCCCCAGGTTTGAGTCGCGGTGCAGCCCGGATTTTGCAGACACGCCCGAACCACGCGCGGGTAGGCGTCTGCCTGGCGCTGGAGGTCTTCGGGTCGAGGCGCGCCCTGCGGATCTACGGGCAAAGCCACATCCAGTTCCGCGATGTGAACTTGCAAGCCCAGTTTCGTCAGTCGCTCCATGTTGGCGGCGATGGCGCCGGTATCGTAGTCGAGGCGCGGAAGGTGCAGTTGCAGTCCTACACCGTCGATCGGAACGCCGCGGTTTTTAAAATCCCTGACCATGGCATAGATCGCCTCGGATTTGCGGTTGAGGGTGTCGCCCTCTGCTTCGTTGTAAAACAACAGCGCTTTGGGATCCCTTCATGGGCCCAGCGAAATGCCTGCTCAATGTAGGCCGTGCCCTGGTCGGACAAACCGATTCCTGGCCGGTTGTACCATGGCGAGTCCCTCGGTGTGCCTTTCTCATCCAAACCTTCGTTCACGACATCCCAGGCGAACACGCGGCCCGCATAGTGCTTCATCACTGTTGTGATGTGGTCATGCAGGAGTTGTGAGAGTTGAGCCGGGCTGAAGTGTCTTTCTGCAAGCCATTTCGGATTATTGTGATCCCTGACCAGGCAGTGGCCGCGTACTTTTATTCCATGGGCTTCGGCGAAACGTACGATTTCGTCACCCTGCTTGAAATCAAAGCTCTCGGCGGTCGGCCGAACCGTCCACCACTTCAGCGCGTCCTCTGGCTCGACCATATTGAACTCGTGAGCGAGGGTCGCGGAATAAGCAGCTTCTGAGAGCAAATAAGGACGAACTGCGGTGCCGATGAGGATTCCGGAGGCGTTCGCCGCTTCGCGCAGCGTCTGAGGCATGGATGCCAGTGCTACGAACGCCACCAGCGGACAGGTGATCCGAAAGCAACTTCGGAACTGCATCCCACCACTTTACGCTTTTGCGGCAATGGCGGCCGGCGAAGGAGATTGCGTCATGCGAGCACTAAGCTCAGCGGTTACGTCCTTGCCGCCTTTGAAATTCGTGACCAGCGACTGGATCGTGAAGATCGGTCCCCAGGGAATTCCCCACCAACCGGCGACCAGGCTGATCAAACTCCAGGGCAGTCCCTTCGTGATCGCGCTCTCTCCTGCGGGGATGAAGTAAACATTCGAGGAGCGACGAAAGCTCATGACCAGAACCGAAATGGCGTACTGGTAGAAGACGAACTTCCCGCCTCGTTGAATTTCAAACTGCAACCGGTCAGCAGACATTCCCTCGATGCCTTGAACCTTCATGACAACTCTCCTTTGGAATGCGCAATTCTAGGACGGGCACGGAGGGCCGTAAAGAAGTCGAAAGTGATACGTCCTTGGTTGTGCGTGTAACTATTTGCCAGGAAGGAATCTTTGTAGCGGGCAGTCATCGCAAGACGGTTTTGACTTGCGGCAATAGTTCTTGCCGACCCCGACAATCAGCCCGTGCATTTCGTTGTAAACCTGCACCAGGGCAGTGCGATGTGCCGTGCTCATGGCGGAGGGAGGATGCGCTGCGCCGCGTATACCAGCATCGAGTGGTTCTCGCAGCTCCGCAGGCCGGCGTTCCTGATTACTCGCAATGGGTTCGAGAGATGTTTGAAACAATTGCCGGACTTCCTCGTAGTCAGTCTTCTCAGGCACGATCCCATGACGATCTAAGATGCGCCGGGTATAAGCGTCGACGACGAAGACCGAATGATTCCCCGCATAGAGCAGAATCGAGTCGGCGGTCTCGGGGCCAATGCCATTTAAGGTCAGCAGCTCTTCGCGGAGTTTCTCTGTAGGCTGTGAAAACAGCCTCGGAAGGGAGCCTTGGTACTTGTCATCCAGAAATGCAACGAAGGTTTTCAGCCGCGCAGCCTTCTGTCGGAAATAGCCTGATGGCCGGATCAGGCGTTGGAGTCGGGGAAGTCTCACCCCCCGAATTCCCTCAACGCTGAGTGAATTCGCCCGACGCAGATTAGCCAAAGCCTGTTCGACGTTTGTCCACGCCGTGTTCTGCGTCAAGTAGGCCCCGATGATCACCTCGAACTGCGTTTCCGCGGGCCACCAATGCTGGGCACCCCAGGCACGAAAGAGGGCCGTGTAGTAATGGCGGATCTCTTGTGCAGGATTGGATTGCGGTGTGCGACTCATCCCGAGATTCAGTTTAGCTGACCGTGCTTAGGCCTGGCGAAGAGCCACGGCAGCGGACAGTCAGACTTACTGAAGTGCATGTACTTGGGCAGATGGGAAGGCTCGATAACTCGAAATAACGGCAATTTCCGCATTTTCTCCGGAAACGGCGTGAGACGCAGCTAAGGCCAAGTACCAAAGTAAGTGGTGCAGTAATCCTCTTGCGTTGACAATTTGTGTCAACGCGAATGAGCTGCGTTTCTCTCCCAATGATGGGCAGCCGTTTGCGCCATTGCTCTGCATAAATGCTGGGCAATCGTTCCATCTACGTGGTCAGGAGATCTGCGTATGTCGCAAAGGCTGGGTGATCTTCTCGTAAAAGAGAAAATCATCACACCAGAGCAGTTGGAACAGGCGACCAAAGTTCAGAAGGAGCAGAGCAGCCGGCTGGGGTCTGCGCTGGTGAAGCTCGGCTTTCTGACCGATGAAGACGTCACCAACTTCCTTTCGCGCCAGTATGGCGTGCCCGCCATCAACCTTTCGTATTTCGAAATTGACCCTGCTGTCGTCAAGCTGATTCCGTTCGAGACCGCCAAGCGTTACCAGATCCTTCCGTTGAGCCGCGTGGGCGCATCGCTCACCATCGCCATGGTCGATCCGACGAACGTCTTCGCCATGGACGACATCAAGTTCATGACCGGGTTCAATATCGAACCGGTTGTGGCATCGGAAAGCTCGATTCTCGCGGGGATTGACAAGTCCTACGGAGCGACCAAGGAAGAAGACCTCGAATCGGTGATGCAGTCGATGTCGGAGTTGAATGAAGAAGACGTCGAGCTGCAAGGTGAACAGCAGGAACTGGGGCTGTCGGAACTGGAGAAGGCGGCTGACGAAGCTCCCGTAGTCAAGCTGGTGAACGTCATTTTGGGTGATGCCGTGAAGCGCGGCGCGAGCGACATCCACATCGAACCTTACGAAAAAGAATTCCGCGTCCGCTTCCGTATTGACGGCGTTCTGCAGTCGATCATGTCTCCGCCGATGAAGCTCAAAGACGCCATCACCTCGCGTCTGAAGATCATGTCGAAGCTCGACATCAGCGAAAAGCGGCTGCCACAAGACGGCCGCATCATGCTGAAGATGAATATCGGCGGGCGCAAAAAGCAACTCGATTTCCGTGTCAGCACGCTGCCCGTGTTGTGGGGCGAAAAGATCGTGCTCCGGTTGCTCGACAAAGAGAACCTGCGCCTCGACATGACCAAGCTCGGCTTTGAACCCGAGTCGCTGGTGAAATTCGAGAAAGCGATTTTAAAGCCGTACGGCATGGTACTGGTCACGGGGCCGACGGGATCAGGCAAGACGAACACCCTGTACTCCTCGATCTCAACGCTAAACCAGCCTGACACCAACATCATGACCGCCGAAGATCCGGTCGAATTCCAGTTGCAAGGCGTCAACCAGGTACAGATGAAAGAGCAGATCGGCTTGAACTTCGCGGCCGCCCTCCGCTCGTTCTTACGGCAGGACCCGAACATCATTCTGGTCGGCGAAATCCGAGACTTCGAAACAGCTGAAATCGCTATCAAAGCTGCCCTTACCGGACACTTGGTGCTTTCCACGCTCCACACCAACGGTGCTCCCGAAACCATCACGCGTCTGATGAACATGGGTATCGAACCATTCCTGGTGGCGACGTCGGTTCACTTGATTTGCGCTCAGCGATTGGTGCGGCGCATCTGCAAAGACTGCACTGAAGTGGTGGAAGTGCCGCCACAAACGTTGATTGATGCCGGCTTCACCCCGGAAGAAGTCAAAACCGTAAAAATTCAGAAGGGCAAAGGCTGTGGCGTCTGCAACAACACCGGCTACAAGGGACGCTGCGGTTTGTACGAAGTGATGGAGGTCGACGACGAGATTCGGGAACTGGTTCTGGTCGGCGCCTCGGCGGTGGAACTGAAAAAGAAGGCGATCGAACGCGGCATGCTCACGCTGCGCCGCAGCGGCCTGATCAAAGTTGCCGCCGGAATGACGACGCTCGAGGAAGTCGCACGCGAAACGATTCACTAAAGCCGTCGTTAGTCGCTGGTCGTTAGCCGTTTGCCAACGACTCATCAGCCAACGACCAACGACTAAGGACGTAATTAGAGATTCATAACCGAAAGGGAACTTTGCCATGGGTTTGTCGTTAAGCGATCTGCTCAAACGAATGCTGGAGATGAATGGCAGCGACTTGCATATCACCACCAACTCGCCGCCCCAGATCCGCGTGCACGGCCATCTGGTGCCGCTCGATCTGCCGCAGATGACTCCGGCCGAGACCAAGCAGTTGGCCTATAGCGTCATGACCGACTCGCAGAAGCACCGCTTTGAAGAGAGCCTGGAGCTCGACTTTTCGTTCGGATTGAAGGGATTGGCCCGCTTCCGCGCCAACGTGTTCAACCAGCGCGGCGCGACCGCGGCCGTGTTCCGTCTTATTCCTTTCGAGATTAAGTCGTTCAACCAGCTTGGCCTGCCCGCCGTTGTGAGCAAGATGTGCGACAAACCGCGCGGATTAGTGCTGGTGACAGGTCCTACCGGATCGGGCAAGTCGACAACGCTGGCCGCGATGATCGACAAAATTAATAGCGAGCGCCACGACCACATTCTGACGATCGAAGACCCGATCGAATTCGTTCACATGAACAAGAATTGTGTGGTCAACCAGCGCGAGCTGCACGCTGACACGAAGAGTTTTACGGACGCGTTACGCGCCGCGCTTCGTGAAGACCCCGACGTCGTTCTGATCGGCGAAATGCGCGATCTGGAAACCATCGAGTCGGCTCTGCGAATCGCCGAAACCGGCCACTTGACCTTTGGCACGCTGCATACGAACTCAGCCACGTCGACCATCAACCGTATCATCGACGTCTTCCCGGCGCACCAGCAGCCGCAGATTCGAGCCCAGCTTTCCCTAGTGCTCGAAGGCATCATGTGCCAAAGCCTTGTGCCCAAAATCGATGGCAAGGGCCGCGCCATGATCATGGAAGTTCTGGTCCCCAACGCCGCGGTCCGCAACCTGGTCCGCGAGGACAAGATTCACCAGATCTATTCGTCCATGCAGTCCGGACAGGAAAAATTCGGAATGCAGACCTTCAACCAGTCGCTGGCGACGGCCTACTTCCAGAAACAGATTTCCATGGAAACCGCCATCGCGCGTTCCAGCAACGTGGATGAGCTGCAGGAAATGATCAGTCGGGGAGCCAGCCTGTTGAGCCGTCCTACGGCGGCAGGAAGCTCGCTGGCCCGAGGAGCCGCCCCATCCAAGCACTAAGGAGGGCGGAGCACGAGAAATTGCAGGAAAGCTTGCACCAATCAGGTACGTGAGTGAGGAGAAGCTAAATCATGCCAGTCTTTACATTTTCCGGCAAAGACGCGTCAGGACAGAAGGTTTCCGGAGAGCGTGTCGCCCCCAATAAGCAATCTCTGGCGCAGGCGCTGCGCCGCGATCGCATTACGCCGGGCGCCATTCGCGAAAAGGGCAAAGAATTCTCTATGCCCACATTCGGTACGACAAAGGTCAAGACCAAGGACATCGCGATATTTTTTCGCCAGTTCTCGGTCATGATCGATGCTGGCCTGCCCCTGGTGCAGTGTCTGGAAATCCTGGCGGCCAACCAGGAAAACCAGACGTTCCAGAAGACGTTGACAGGCGTGCGGACCACGGTGGAAGGCGGTGCGACGCTGGCCAACGCCATGCGGCAGTACCCGACCATCTTCGATGACCTCACCACCAACATGATCGAAGCCGGCGAAACCGGCGGTATTCTCGACATCATTCTGCAGCGCCTCGCGACCTACGTCGAAAAAGCCGTGCGCCTCAGATCGGCCGTAAAGTCGGCGTTGATCTACCCGGTGGCTGTCGTGAGTATGGCGATGTTGATCGTCGGCGCCTTGCTGAAGTGGGTGGTGCCGATCTTCGCCAACCTGTTTGCTGGTTTGGGCGTGGCCCTGCCTCTTCCCACCCGAATCACCATGGGACTCAGTCAGTTCGTGCAGACCTTCTGGTGGATCATCATGGTAGGCGGCATCGGTTTGTGGTTTGGCGTGAAGCAAATCCGCAAGAATCCTCGCGGTCGCTACTACTTCGACAAGATGTTGTTGAACCTGCCCGTGGTGGGGGGACTGCTGCGTAAGATCGCGGTTGGCCGCTTCACGCGTACTCTGGGTACCCTGATCACTTCAGGCGTGCCGATTCTGGAAGGCTTGAGCATCACGGCGAAGACCTCAGGCAACGCCGTGCTGGAAGAAGCGCTGATGAAGGTCCGCAAAGCGATTGAAGAAGGCCGGACCATCGTCGATCCTTTGCGCGAATGCGGCGTGTTCCCCAACATGGTGACGCAGATGATCGGCGTCGGTGAAGCGACGGGCGCCATGGACTCAATGTTGCAGAAGATCGCCGACTTCTACGAGGAAGAAGTCGATGCAGCCACCAAAGATATGTTGGCCATGTTGGAGCCGGTCATTATCGGAATCCTCGGAATCAGCGTCGGTGGCATCGTGATTTCGCTGTACATGCCGCTGTTTGCCATGATCGCCAAACTGGCTGGATAGGAAAATAAACGATACGGAAGGCCGGTGCCGATACTCCCGGCCTTCTCAACGTGGTCTTAGATTCAGTTCCTGATATTCAAGACCTAAAGACCAGGACCGCCATTGGCAGGTCCGAGAGATCTCTGGGATCGCAATGCAATCGACGTTCGACGAGCGCAATTGGCTGGGATGGCTGGTTCGGGTCCGGATTTTCATTCTGACCGTGCTTCTAGCCATCGAACTGGCGGTGGCACAGTTCAGTCCTTCGCCGGTGCCGATGCGCCTCTTTATCAGCACGATCCTTTTCTGGTACAGCCTTTCTCTCTTCTACATCCTGCTGCTCTCGTTCTGGCAGGAACACCGGCTGCAGGCAGCACTGCAGGTCGTGACTGATGTGGTTCTGGTCACTCTCGTGGTGCACGAGACCGGAGGCTGGGATAGTTCCCTGAACTTCCTCTATCCGCTGGTGATTATCGTCGCTACCGTACTCCTGACCCGCGTCTGGGCCGGATTGGTCGCTGCGCTGGCATTCATTCTCTACGGGACCGTGCTGGAACTGAATTACTACGGCGTCGTTCCTTCGTATTGCACAACCCATCCCGGGCTGAAATCGCTGCAGTCGATCATCTTCGT
>DATMOO010000309.1:0-34292 GCA_035568275.1 Candidatus Sulfotelmatobacter sp. | reverse complement strand
AAACGGAGTGTAATAGAGCAGAATCTTGACGCAGTCGGCGCCCGCTTCCTTCAGGCGGCGGGCCGACCACAGATCCAGCAAGTCGGGCAGACGGCCCGGTCCGGTTTTGTCGTATCCGGTTTTCTCATAGGCGAGCAGCAGTCCGGCATTCTTGGCGCGGCGCTTGGATGCGGGCAGTCCCCACTCCGGGTCGAGCAGGATGGCGGTGGCGTGCGGGGTTAGAACTTCGCTGACCAGCGTCTTGAATTCTTCCATCATGGCGTCGGTAACTTCGCCGCCTTTTTCCTTGGCCAGCGACTTCTGCAGCGAGCCGCGCTGGTCCATGGCCGCGGCTGCGATGACGCCGCGTTCGTTGGATACTTTCTTGAGGCCGGCAAGTTTGCCCGGGGTAAGCTTCATGAGACTCCTCCTGATAGGAACGGGATGAATGCTGGAAACTAGTTATTGTAAACCAACGAGGTGGGAAATCCCCTCCGGTTTTTCGGCGTTTCGAGCCCAAATTCCGGGTTCAGGAAGTTACCGGACGATGATCTAAATCGTCGCCTCAGTAATTCCGGAAGATAGATGAGGCATCAAGAAATATCTGCGCACCAACAGCGGCCGCATGGCGGATGAAGTGTCTCTGTATTCGGTGACGGCGGTCACTGAAAGTGGCAGCGCTTACGGCTATAAGCGTGAGAGTCACCGCCCGGGTGACACCGATGCTGCTTTCACTGATGATCGTTTGCGCGGTGGGAGCAGTCCTGTTGTTCTTGGGTGTCTTCGACGAACTTCGCGAGATCTGGACCCATCCTGACCACAAGGACGTCGACGACTGGTGGCACCATCCAAAGCCAAAAGGGTAGATCCGAACTAACCGCAGAGAGCGCTGAGAAATGCCGCGGAGTTCGCGGAGAACGACTCCCGACCTTGTTCTTACATCAGGCACTCGGGCCAGGGGATGGTGGTATAGTGGTATGACCGCCTGCTCCGGTCTCCGGATTTGTAATCCGGGCGAAAATTCAGTATCAAACTCAAAGACTTACCTCAGGTCGAGGAAGAGGGAACCGTTACCATGCCGATTGCGACCATCAATCCCGCTACTGGGGAAGTGATCAAGACCTTCCCGGCACTTTCTGAAGCCGAGATCGAAAAGAAGCTGCAGCTGGCGGTGAGCACCTTTCGAGCTGGGCGGACGACTCCATTCGCAACCCGTGCGCAGAGAATGCTGAAGGCCGCGCAGATCATCGAGCGGGACAAAGATAAATTTGCGCATCTGATGACCCTGGAGATGGGAAAGACGTATAAGTCCGCCTTAGCCGAGGCCCTCAAATGCACCACCGCCTGCCGGTACTACGCCGAGAATACCGAGCGGTTCCTGGCCGATGAGGTGGTCGAGACGGGCGCGAAAAAGAGTTTTGTTCGGTACCTGCCGATTGGACCGATCCTCGCCATCATGCCGTGGAATTTTCCTTTCTGGCAGGTATTCCGCTTCGCCGCTCCGGCGTTGATGGCGGGCAATGTAGGCCTGCTGAAACACGCTTCGAATGTGCCGCAGTGCGCGCTGGCCATCGAGAGCATTTTTCTGGAGGCCGGTTTTCCCGAGGGCTCTTTTCAGACGCTGTTGATTGGCTCGTCCCAGGTGGACGCTCTACTCAACGACCCACGCGTGGTAGCAGCGACGCTGACCGGCAGCGAGCAGGCGGGCATTCAGGTGGGCATCGGCGCGGCCAAGCGGATTAAGAAAGTGGTACTGGAGTTGGGCGGGAGCGATCCATTCATTGTGATGCCCAGTGCCGACCTCGAGGTGGCTGTCTCGACGGCGGTGCAGGCCCGTATCCAGAATAATGGGCAGTCGTGCATTGCGGCGAAGAGGTTTATCGTTGCCGAGCCGATTGCGGACGAGTTCGAGCGCAGGTTTGTCGCCAAGATGGAGGGTCTGCAGGTGGGAGATCCGTTCGACGAGAAGACTGAACTGGGCCCGCTTTCGACCCCTGACGCGGTCAAGGATCTCGATGCCGACGTACACAAGACCGTCAAAGCCGGGGCGAAGTTGTTAACCGGCGGACATCCACTGAAGCGCTCGGGAAATTTCTATGCCCCGACTGTGCTGACGAACATTCCGAAAGACTCACCCGCCTACGGGGAAGAATTCTTTGGCCCGGTGGCTTCCATCTTCCGCGTGAAAGACGCTGGTGAGGCGATCCGGCTGGCGAACGACGTGCGTTTCGGCCTCGGCTCGAGCATCTGGACCAATGACGAGAAGGAGCGGGAGCGCTTCATCAACGAAATTGAAGCCGGGATGGTGTTCATCAACAAGATGGTGGCATCGGACCCGCGTATTCCCTTCGGCGGAGTAAAAGCCTCGGGTCACGGACGAGAGTTGGGGATGGTAGGCATTCGGGAATTCGTGAACGCAAAGACGGTGTGGATCGCGTAGACGTCGCGCCGTCACGGAGTCGGATGATCGGTCGGCGGGGAACCCTCCGGCGCATCCTCGGTCAACAAATCGAGCCACGGGCAAGCATCGGAGTCCAGCCGGTGGACTGCCGCCTGCATCGTGTCTCCCATCTCGTCGTACCGAACTCAAACTACGCGATAACGAGCCTTCTTCCTTCCGTAGAGAATTCCGATGACGTCGCCGGACTTGAGATCAGCATCGAGTCCGGACAGTAACGCTCCAGACAAGCTGATGTCGCGCGCATGAGGCTCTTGCAAAAAGCGCTCTCCCTGGGTATCGACGCCCCAGACCATTAAGGGAAGATTGAATGGCTTCCGCGGCTCGCGACGACGGTCGAAGGTGCGAAGGATACCCATAGTGGCTCCCCCACCGTAGCGCCGCCGCTTTGCAAGGTAAAGGTTACGCAGACGTCGAAGGCAGTCTAAAGTCGGGGCCACACTTCCATTTCGGGAAGGTTCAGGAATGGTACGTTGAACAACCGGCAGGCTCTCACTTAGGCCTCAGCGTAAGTCCGTTCAAGAGCTTCTGCTGGTTGGCGATCAATTCCTGCACACCTTTGCGCGCCAGACCAAGCATCTTGGCTAACTGCGCATCGTCGAAGACCTCGTGCTCGGCCGTGGCTTGCAGTTCCACCATCTTGCCGCTGGCGGTCATAACGAAGTTCATGTCCACATCGGCCCGGGAGTCTTCTTCGTAGCAGAGATCGAGCAGCGCTTCGCCGTCGACAATCCCTACGCTGACGGCCGCGACGAATTCCTTGAGCGGAACCGCGGGCAAAGTTCCGGCCTCTACCAGTTTTTCCAGCGCCAAGCCTAAGGCGACGAACGCGCCTGTGATCGAGGCGGTGCGGGTGCCTCCATCGGCTTGAATGACGTCGCAATCGATCCAGATGGTGCGCTCGCCGAGTTTCGCGAGATCAACCACCGCGCGCAGCGATCTGCCGATCAGGCGCTGAATTTCGTGGGTGCGTCCGCTCTGACGTCCCTTGGAGACCTCGCGGGGCGTGCGTGTCAGGGTGGACCGGGGAAGCATGCTGTATTCGCTCGAAATCCATCCCTTGCCGGAGTTGCGCATGAATTGCGGGACCGCCTCTTCGATTGACGCCGTGCAAATGACCCGCGTGTGGCCCACTTCAATCAGTGCCGAACCTTCCGCCATGGTGATGAATTCGGGAGTGATGGTTACGGGGCGAAGTTGGTCGGGAGAACGGCTGTCCGAGCGATAGAACATGACTGGCGATTGTAACTGATCGGGCACCTGTCCCTTTGGGAACCAGCCGATAGCTGAACGACCGGCTGAAAAGTTGGGAATTCCTCCAGGCAACCCTTGCTATCCATTCTCCTTCTGAGCATAATACGCGGCAAGTATTGCGGTGATCGCAGGGAAACTCTGATCGCGGGAGGTTCTCGTGCTGAGATCGACTCTGCATTTTTCCAACCGGCCCGTTGTCGCAGCCGCACTTTTCTTCTTCTTGTTGGTTCCACTGGCAGCGGCCCAGCTCAACTGGGAAGGACAAACCGGTGGCCTTATTACTCCCTTCGCATACACCAGTTCGTCCTCGATGGGGGTGGGGCGCCCGCAGTTAGCACTGCATTATCTGAATGGCGGACCGGTCCTGGGGAATGACTTCCAGGTTTCGATCACCGCCGCTTTCTCAAAATGGCCGAAGGTGGATTCACGCGGACTTTCAACATCCTGGGGAACGACGAACTGGCTCCACGGTTCGCCAATGGGTTCAATGCGGCGCACATCAAGTTCCGCGTGATGCCGGAAAACGCATGGCACCGTTCGTTCGTTCCGGCACTGGCGGCGGGAGCGATCGTGCGGACTCAAGTTCGCCGCGTCACGGAAGTGACAGAGCGCGAGAATACGACAGCGACGGATTTTTTTCTGGTGGGCACGAAGACCATCGTGAATATACGGGTGCCGATTGTGTTCAACCTGGGTGTGAAGCTGACGAACGCCTCCATGTTTGGTATCGCGGCCAATTCGCCGGGATGGGAGGTCAAGCCTTTCGGGGGTCTCTTTGTCGCTCTCAAGGCACCGATGCACAGTCGATTGACTCTAGGCGCAGAATTCGCGCGCCAGCCGCGACAACTGAAAGAGGTTCCTGGGACTGTGGTTCCTACCACGCTCAGCTACATGATCCGTTGGCGGCCCGGGAGCGATGTCCCGCTGACACTCGAACTCGGGTTGGTGCATCTGGGAAACAACCTGGGTGCGGGCTTTGATATGGACGCCAGGCACCAGCTCATTGTCGGAGCCAGCTACCACTTCTAATAAGCTGACAATCTCCCTACCAGGATTTGGCCCACAACAAGTTTCCACATCTTCGAGGATGCGGCAACGCCCATCCTGCTTTGACAATAGATATATCTATAGATATACTCAACGATAGATCGAATGAATGGATCGAAAGGTCCTTGGGAGGATGTGAGTATGTACGGTAGATGTGGAAGTTGGTGGCGCGGTGGAATGGGAGCTCCTTTTATGGCGGGAGCTTTTCCCTGGGGCCGTGGCGGGCGGTGGGGCAGATTCTTCGGGCCGGGCGAAATCCGGCTAGCTCTGTTATCGATGCTCGAGAGCGGTCCCAAGCACGGATACGAACTGATGAAAGAGCTCGAGACCAAGTCTGGCGGCATTTACAAGGCGAGCGCTGGAGCGATCTATCCAGCGTTGCAGCGGCTGGAAGATGAAGGAATGCTGATCTCCGATGCGGCGGCAGGAAAGCGCACGTATTCGCTAACCAACGAGGGTCGAGCCGAACTGCAGAAAGAGGCAGAGACTGTGAAGCGAATCTGGCAGCGGGCAGAGCAGGCGGGGGATTGGGCGCCGTGGATGGGGATGGAAGGAGCCGAAGTGATGCGTCCCGCGGCCGATGTGATGAAGACGGCGCTCAAGGCCGCAACTCGTGGGTCGCATGACTCGGCAAAGGTCGCGAAGATCCGCGAAATTCTCGAGCGAACGAAGAAAGAGATCGAAGCTTTGGAGAAGTCGTAAGCTGAGCACGGCTTGTGTAGCCCCGGACGTCTTCGTCCGGCGGTTGTGCGCATTGACGGCGCTTACTGAGGGTCGACTGCTGGTACGACGGCCAGCGATGACACGCGTCGCTTTGCTCCGCGGGGCGGACGAGGCGTCCGCCCCTACACAAGCGCTACTGACCACTCTGCAGTTGCGTTGCTAGCTGATTGACTGCCGCTACGTCGTAATAAGAGGAGAGGTCTGCGTGGCCCGCTAGCGTGTCGCGTTGTTTCCCATCCACGAGGATCTTCACCTTGAGCAGATTCGGCGTATTCACTGAGACCGTCTGAATCAAAGATGCCACAGTCAATTGCTCGACCAGTACGCCGGAGCGGTGGGTATCGGCGAAGGCGGAATTCAGATCGATGACGGCGACTCCGGGATCGACCAGATAGACGCTGCGAATCTCGGCGCCTGCGCCTAGGTGGTGGGGCGAATTCTTATCCAGATAAATCGACAGCAATGCTCGTAACAACTCTTCGGCACGCTGTTGCCGGCCGGAGGGCATGGGGATCTGTGCCGACTCTCCGCGCAAAGTACCGTCGTCGTCGCGAGCGATGAATAGAACGACTCTCTCACTAGGTCCGGAGACAGGCGGAGCGAGCGGACGAGTATCGACCGCGGCAGCGGGAAGTGGAGCAGCGACACTCTTCCGCATATGCCACGCGTAAAGACTCAGACCGAGGGCTGCCGCCAGAAGGATAGCGAAGCCGATGATGAGATGGCGCGGGATCATAGTCTCCACCTCATGGGGCGTTTCCTAGCTGGTCGCGGACAGCGGCGATTGCTGTGGCGACCGCGCCGGTGACGAGTTGCTGGTAATCGGGGGCAGTCAGTTGAGAAAGATCGAATCCTTGCGGTGCGACCTCGATCGCGAGGGCGGGTCCGGTCAGGTTGTTCAAGGGCCTGAGCGCAGCGGACAGAGTGCGGACGGGAAGTTGACGCTTCTGCAATTCACTCGCTACGGCCGACGCGGTGCTCTGGCTCAGGGGCAGGGTGGGATGTTGGGCCGTGGTCCACGAGCGGAAGGGGCCGCGGTCATCTTCTCCATAAGGAAGCAGCGCAGTGTAGACGCGCACACCGTGGCCGGTGGAGGTGGCGTGTACTGCGATGTAGATAGCTGCGTGGTCGGCGTTAGCGAAGACCGCACGCTGATCGACCGAGAGGTTCGCGTCGGAGTCGCGCAGGACCAGGGTTGAGATGCCGCGGCTTTCCAGTTCCTGCCTCAGGCTGCGCGCCAGAGCCACAGTCACGTCTTTTTCGGCCAGCGTGGTACTCAGAGTCTCCCCGTGGTCGTCCCCGCCGTGGCTGGCATCGACGACCGCGAAATAGCGGCGGGGTGCAGGTGCGGCAGGAGGGGGCACCGGGGCTGTGGGCTGTGGCGCGGGCGGAGGATTGGTTGCGGCGGCGGGCGTCGTGCTCGGTGGGGGCGTTGAAGTGGGCGAAATGACCAGGGTACGTCCTTCATTCGCGAACAATGCGATCACAGGAACGGAGGCATTCACGGTGACCACAGCCGCGCCGTTGCTTTCGAGGTATGTGGCGGAAGAGATCACCTTGCTGCCGAAAGTCAGCGTGGGTGACGCCGGGCCGACGAGGGGCTCGCGAGAGAACGTCATTCGCAGCACGCCAGCATCGGTCGCAATGGTCGGGTTCACAGGCGCCGTGAAATGGAAGACGAGTTTCGGCGGATTGTCGCCAGACAAGGATGCAGTGAAGTGTGTCGCAACGCTTCCAATGAATAGCCGGTCGGAGACCTCGTGTAACGAAACAGGACCACCGAGAATGCGAGGGAGCAAGGCGCTCAGAGAGCCCACGGGCACGAGGCCGCGCTTGTTCTCGATCAGAAATTTTCCACCGAGATCCGCATCACGACCCTGGATGCGCGCGCGAGCCTTGTTCACTTCGAACTCGGCTTGCACACTGTTGTAGCGCAAGCGCCAGCGGGAATTGTCGGCCTTGGCGGTGACACGGCCCAGCGGTTCGAGCAATTCCAGCAGGGCAACGTAGTCGTGCCCTTCTCTTTGAACCAGGGGTACGGAGTAGTTGGCGGCTGTGGAGTAAACCGAAAGATGCTTCTCAGGTGCTCCCGAGACAAGCAGTGAGCATAGAAACAAAAGCGACGATATTCGAAGCAGAGTGCGGAGGCGGAACCCCTCCGCGACAGCTGGCGAGGCGTCGTTGCTATCCTGGCTGCTGCTAGTACAGTGCATAGGCGGTGAGTCCACTAAGCAACTTTGGATAGAAATCGGTGGACTTCTGCGGCATCACCTCGCCCGCTAATGCAACCTCCCGCATTTTCTGAACCGGGCAGGGATTCATCAGGAAGGCGATGTCAGCCGCTTGCTTGCCGTTTCCTTTTCCACGAACTGCGGCAATCGCCTCGGCTGCTTCGCGCACATACGACAGGTTCTGCTGATTGCGAATCGATTCCTCCGACAGTTTCAGCACGCCTTCCAACAGGCACTTGTGTAACTGCACGACGTCGAGGGATTGCTGGCGTTGTGAAAGCCCTGAGAGGAACCTCGCTGCGGCTGGTTTCGGGGAGCGCAACACAAAAGCCTTGTTGGCGGTGACACCAAGTAGTGCATTCCCCACACGACCATGCTGCTCGAGCAGAGCAGTCGCCTTCGCCGTATCGATTGCGGGATCAGTTTCTTCGACCTCGAAGAACTCGCGGCTCGCTCTTTGGAACTCGTCCGCCGAAAACGACGGAAGCGAGTGCACGACCCGATGAGTAGGGAGGATCAGCAGTCCCGGATCGTTCAGGTTGACGAAGGTCATCATCACAAACTCATAGGGAGCATCCCTGTTGGTTGTGCTCGAAGCAGCCCGGCATTCGTCGCGGAAGTTCAGCGCGGTCTCATAGCGGTGATGTCCATCGGCGATGACCAGCTTCTGATCGCGCATTTTCGACTGCACTGACGCGATGACGGCGGGATCGGAGATCTGCCAGACGCGATGGGCCACTCCGTACTCATCAGCCACGTCGACCATCGGACGGTTGGAAGTGGCAAGGAAGGAGTCGATCTCTCCGGAATCTTCGTAGAGAAGGAAGAGCTGCTCGTAATGCGCGCGAGTCGCTCGCAGCAAGTCGAGGCGATCAGCCTTTGGCTTGGCTAGAGTCTGCTCGTGACGGAATACTACTTTGGCGGAGTAATCCTCGACCCGGCCCAAGGCGATGAATCCCCGGCGCTCGAAGCTCTTGCCCGATGGAGCGGTAAAGGTCTGCGAATAGGCGTAGATGGAGGGAGCGGAATCCTGATGCAAGATGCCTTGCTCGCGCCATTGCCGGCTAAGAGATGCCGCCCGGGTGTATACGTTGTCCGTCGTATTGTCACCGGGTTGGGAGCGACCCAGAATAATACGGACGAGATTAAACGGGCTGGCAGCGTAGTACCGCCGCTGCATAGGCTGGGTAATTTTGTCATACGGTTGGGTAACCACCTGCGCGGCGGTTACCTTCTGCTGGTTGTAGCGAAGCGCACGAAATGGACGGATGTCAGCCATAGGAAACCTTTGATTGTAACAAGTTACACGTAGAGGCCGGGAACGCCCGCCAGACGCGCGTTTTGCGCCGGATCGAACTGGTTTAACGGATTCGGTGTTATGTCTCCGAAATTTGACAAAAACTCTGCGACACCCGTCCCAAGCTGTGCTAACATCCGCCGAATAGAGGTATCTATGGCCCGCCTGGATGGACGGCGTTGGTCACCTCGCCCTGAGGCCCGAGTTCGACGCGGTATTACGGTTCCCGCTTGGGGTTCGTCCAGAGCCGTGTGCCAGAAAAACCAAATCACTCCAAGTCTTGTGCGTTGCGTGTTCCTGGCGCTTGCGGTTTTTGTGTGCATGAGTCTTGCCACGTTTGCTCAGACCGACGTCAACGACGTGCACGTTCACGCACACGAAGTTGAGAAGCCCAAAGCGCCGCCTAAAGAGAACGTCGTCACGACTAAAGATGGTTTAACCACGCGTGTTCGTCCGCTGAAAGTGGACGTAGACCTGGTGCTCGTGCCGGTAACCATTACGGATCCCATGAACCGCTTGGTGACGGGTCTGGAAAAAGAAAACTTCCAGCTTTTCGAGGGCAGCTCGGCCCAAGAGATTCGTACTTTTTCCAGTGAAGACGCGCCGGTTTCCCTTGGGGTAATCTTCGATTCCAGCGGCAGCATGAGCAGCAAGATGGACCGCGCCAAGGAAGCGGTGGTGGAGTTCTTCAAGACCGCCAATCCGCAGGATGAGTTTTTTATGATCACCTTCTCCGACGAACCGGAGACGGTGAGCGAATTCACCAATTCCGTGGACGAGATCCAGAACAAGCTGATTTTCGCAATTCCCAAGCACCGCACGGCGCTGCTGGACGCCATTTACATGGGCGTCAGCAAGATGCGGCAGGCCAAGTACGCAAAGAAAGCTCTGCTGATTATCTCCGATGGCGGCGACAATCATAGCCGCTACACGGAAAACGAGATCAAGTCGGTGGTCAAAGAAGCCGACGTAATGATTTATGCAATCGGCATTTATGATCGGTACGCGTCTGCCCTGGAGGAGCGTCTCGGTCCGCAATTGCTGAGCGAGATTACCGAACTCACCGGGGGCCGTGCCTTCACCATCGACAATCCCAACGACCTGGCGGATGTGGCCACAAAAATCGGCGTCGAGTTGCGCAACCAGTATGTACTTGGGTACCGTCCAACGAAAGTGGTGCGCGACGGCAAATGGCGTAAGATAAAAGTGAAACTGCTGCCACCGAAAGGACTGCCGCCTCTACGGGTTTATGCCAGGACGGGATATTACGCGCCAGTGGAATAGGACTTCGAAGGTTCTGCTGCTTCTCGCGTTAGTCCTCTGCATCGGACGCATAACGTGTGTGTCGGGCAGGGCACAGGAACCCGCAAAGCAGGACCAAAGCAAGCCTTCCAGCAGCGAACAATCCTCGACCGAATCGCAGGAGAATCAGAACGGCCCTGACAACAGTCAGGGTGTCTTTGTCTTCCGCAAAGACGTCGACGAAGTGATGCTGCATGCGACTGTCGTTGACGACAAGCAGCACATCATCACCAATCTCGACCGCACCGCCTTCACTGTGTTTGAAGACGGCAAAACCCAGAGCATCATTTCGTTTCATCACGTGGACATTCCCGTCGCGATGGGTATTGTCATCGACAACTCCGGGTCGATGCGCGAGAAGCGGAGCAAAGTGAATCAGGCGGCCCTGAACCTGGTGCGCTCCAGCAATCCGCGGGATGAAGTTTTCATCGTGAATTTCAACGATGAGCAGTATCTCGATCAGGATTTCACCCACGACCTGCTGAAGTTGAAGGAGGCGCTGGAGAAGATCGACGCTCGTGGAGGAACCGCGCTATACGACGCGGTTGTGGCTTCGGGTGATCATCTCAAACAGAACGCTCGCCTGGAAAAGAAAGTGATCTTTCTAGTCACGGACGGAGAGGACAACGCCAGCAGCGAGACACTGGAACAGGCGGTCAAGCAGTTACAACTGGAGGGCGGGCCCTCGGTCTACGCGATTGGAATCCTCGGCGACGAGGACCACCCTAAGCGCGCCAAGAAGGCGCTACAGATCATTGCCGAGCGCACCGGCGGGATCGCGTTCTTCCCTAAAACGTTGGATGAAGTCGATAGCATCAGCCGCACGATCGCGAACGATATCCGCAACCAGTACGCGATCGGTTACAAGCCGCTCAGTCCCAAGAAGGCTGGAGAGTTTCGCCAGATCCGAGTAGAAGCCAAGGCTAAGGGCCACAGTAAACTGGTGGTTCGCACCAAGAGCGGATACTATGCCGGCGCCGAGGCCGCTTCCAGTTCCTCAAAATAACCGCTAGCGCCCGGCCTGCTCCAGCAGTTGTGCCGCCGAATCGATGAGTGCCGATTCCTGTTCCAGCGCTTTCGCCACGCGTTCGATCTCCTGCTCGGCCTCGGAATATCTCTTCTCTTCAATGCCTTCGCGCACGCCCGGCATCGTCTTCACTCCGTATCCGCTGTAGACGCCGGGAGCGTAGAGCAGATGCTTATACCAGGGACGCCGCGGAAGGCCGTCTTCATTCGTCAGTTTCCGTTCACTGTCGATTAGCTTCGCATTGAGCGCCCGCAGGGTTTCCGCCTGGACCTCACTCAATCCCGACTGCCTTTGCGACAGCGCCTTCTGATAACGCTTGGCGCTACGAGTCAAAATTTCCACCACATTCTCCATGGGGGCAAAGTTCAGATGCGGCGGAACTTCCTCTTTAGGCGGCGCGACCGTGGGCCGACGCGGATCAAACGTGGCTGTGAACACTCCTTCGTCGAGTTCCTGATTGCGCTCACGAATCTCGTCCTGCTTGTCGGCCAGGAGCTTCTCTAAGTCTTTTGTGTACTTCTGCACTGTGTCGGCGAAATCAACAAAGTCGTAGGGTAGGACTTCCGCGTCGGCTAACCGCATCACCGAAGTTCCGATCGTCTGTGAAAGGGCTCGCCCGTAGACGAAATCAGTGTCGGAGAAGTGCGTATACCAATAGAAGTCGTCGTAGACCGAATGGTAGATGCCTTGTTCGTCCTCGCCGCCATAGCCGAGATTGAGGCTGGCGATGCCGAGATAATCGAGGAATCCAGTGAAGTCTGTGCCTGAGCCAAGCGCATCGATGCGCAGATCGGCCCGCTGGCGCAACTCCTTGCGATCATCGGGCTTTGCATTCGCGATCTGGGAAAGATGCTGGCGCTGCCACACCGTCATCTTAGCTTCAGGATCGTCGATATCGCGCGCGACGCCGTTGATGAACTGTTCGAGGCTGTGCGATCCAGCCATTTCGAAAAGTCCGCGATCGTTGCCGTCGGTGTTGATGTAGACGGCGGCGTGCTGGCGTAACTCGTCGGCATGGGCCTCGACCCATTCCGTGGATCCCAGCAGCATCGGCTCTTCCCCGTCCCACGCGGCGTAGATGATCGTGCGCCGTGGCTGCCATCCTTGCTTCAGCAGCAGGCTCAAGGCGCGAGCTTCTTCCAAAAGGGGGCTGGTGCCGGAGACTGGATCTTCGGCGCCGTTCACCCAAGCATCATGATGGTTGCCGCGAATGATCCACTCATCCGGAGCAACGCTGCCGGGGATCTTTGCGATGATGTCGTTGACAGGTTTGATATCCCAGTTGAATTCCAACTTCAGATGGACTTTCGCCGGACCTGGCCCGACGTGATAGGGAATCGGGAGAGTTCCGCGCCACTCGTCGGGCGCCATGGGACCCTTCAGAGCGGCAAGCAAGGGCTGCGCGTCGCCGTAGGAGATCGGGAGTACAGGAATCTTCGACAGGCTCTTCGATTCTTTCAACGATAGGCGCTTGGCATTGGTGGTCGCGCCCACACCGGGAGTCAATGGATCGCCCGGACTCGCGGAAGCAAAATCCATGACGCTGCCGCGCTGAACGCCATCCGCGTTGCGCATGGGCCCTTGGGGGAAGACGACATCGCGCGCGTAGCCATCATCCTGGGGCTCGGAGTAGATCAGGCATCCAATGGCTCCGTGCTCGGCCGCGACCTTCGGCTTCACGCCGCGCCAGGAGTGATAATACTTCGCGATCACAATCGCGCCCTTGACCGAGATGCCTAACCGGTCGAGTTTCTCGTAGTCCTCGGGAAGTCCGTAGTTGACGAATACCAGCGGTGCCGTGACGTCGCCGTCAGGGGAGTACGCGTTGTAGGTAGGGAGTTGCTCCGATTTCTGGTTCGAAGTTGGATCCATGGCTACGGCGGGTTCTTCCAACTTGGCCGTGTACCTGGCGGGCTCAACCATCTCGAGCACGCGCACCTTCGGAGTAGGGAAGAGCACGTTGAAGGTTTCAATGTGCGCGTTGAGCCCCCACTCCTTAAAGCGTGCGAGGATCCATTCGGCGTTGTCTTTGTCGTAAGCCGAGCCTACATGGTGCGGGTGTGCGCTCAGCCGTCGCATGTTTTCGCGCAGGTTGACCGGGTCGGGAATGGCGCGGAACTTGGATTCCCAATCGCGTTCGGTTTGACTGGATCTCGGAGAGTAGCCGACGAGGGTCGATTCATCGGCAGCGAACGCAAAAGAAGGAAGAATCAGTACAAGAACCAACAACACGGCGGCGCAGCGTCGCATGCAGTTCCTTTCATTAAGGAATTGGGCGCGCTAATTATAGACGGACTGCAATCCACCCGTTTGCACGAGGGGAATGAGTCCCCCAGTGTTACCCTGATTGACGATTCTGACCTCAGCCCCGTACCCTGTAAGGTGAGTTCGAAAAGCTCAGAAATGTCCCGCCTGCGCGTCGCCGACGACATCACTCAACTGGTCGGCGAAACCCCCATGCTGCAACTCAAACACCTGGTCCCTTCCGGATCGGCGGATGTCTTCGCCAAACTGGAGTACCTGAATCCGGGCGGCAGCGTGAAAGATCGAGCAGCGATTGGGATCATTCGCCGCGCCGAGCAGGAGGGGAGACTCGCGCCGGGAGCCACCCTTGTCGAAGCTACGGCAGGCAATACCGGCATCGGTCTGGCGCTGATT
This sequence comes from Candidatus Sulfotelmatobacter sp., assembly GCA_035568275.1. Taxonomy (GTDB): domain Bacteria; phylum Acidobacteriota; class Terriglobia; order Terriglobales; family Acidobacteriaceae; genus Sulfotelmatobacter. The sequence continues at coordinate 20,316 of DATMOO010000309.1, read as the reverse complement.
GGAGTAAATCGCGGATACAGGGTGAAGCTCTTTGTGCCCGAGAAATTCTCAGAGGAGAAAGTCATGATCATGCGTGCCCTCGGGGCGGAGGTCTTCCGAACTCCGGACGCCGAGGGCATGCAGGGAGCCATCAACGCGGCAAAGGAACTCGTGGCTGGAGATCGTTCGGCATTCATGGCGGGGCAGTTCGAGAATCTGGCGAATCCCGATTACCATTACGAAACGACTGCGCAAGAAATTTTCGAGCAGATGAACGGGAAGGTCGACGGAGTTGTTATCGGTTGCGGAACCTGTGGCACGTTTTCGGGGGTTGCCCGCTTCGTTAAGGAGAAATCTCCGCGAGTGTTTGCGGTTGCCGTCGAAACGCAAGGATCGATTCTCGGCGGCGGGAAGCCTGGTCCGCACAAAGTAGAAGGCATCGGTTCCAGCTTCATCCCGAAGACATTCGATCCCTCAGTTTGCGACGAAGTGATGATGGTAATGGATGAAGACGCGTTCGGAATGGTGAAGACGCTGGCAGCCCGGGAAGGCGTGCTGGCAGGGTCGAGCGGAGGCGCGGCCGTTTTTGCCTCGCTCAAGGTGGCGGAGAGGCTGGGGGCCGGGAAGCGGGTGGTGACGATCATTCCGGATTCGGCGGAACGGTATTTGTCGAAAAAGATATTCGAAGGTGGCATCTAGGCGGCGGACCTCGCGGCCTTCATCCCCATGAAAAAGACGAAAGAGCTTGGCTTTGCGACGCGCGCAATTCACTCGGGGCAGGAACCGGACCCATTGACGGGTGCGGTAACGGTCCCGATCTATCCAACGTCCACCTACGTGCAGCAAGGGATTGGGGAGCACAAAGGATACGAGTACTCGCGGGTATCCAATCCGACGCGAACGTGCCTGGAGCAGAACCTGGCTGCACTCGAGGGCGGAGTCGCAGCGCGCGTCTTTGCGAGCGGCATGGCGGCGATCCATGCGATCGTCAGCATGCTGAAGTCAGGCGATCACGTTGTCTGCGGCAACGACCTCTATGGAGGAACTCCGCGGCTGTTTAACCAAGTGATGTCCGGCTTCGGGCTGGAGTTCACTTACGTCGATACGTCCGATGCGAAGAACGTGGAGCGCGCCATCCGAAAGAGCACGCGCATGGTGTATGTGGAGACGCCGACGAATCCGCTGATGCGGTTGAGTGATCTGGTAGAGATCAGCGCGATCTGCCGGCGCAAGAAGCTGCTGCTCGTGGTCGACAGCACCTTCATGTCTCCCTATTTTCAGCAGCCGCTGGAATTAGGTGCGGACCTGGTGGTGCATTCGACCACCAAATTCCTCAACGGGCACAGCGACGGGTTGGGGGGAGTCGTGGTCTGCGCACAGCAGGAGCACGCAGACAAGCTTGCCTTCCTGCAAAAGGCCGCGGGAGCGATTCTCTCGCCGTTTGAGTGTTGGCTGATTTTGCGTGGAGTGAAAACGCTAGCCGCGCGCATGGAGATACACGACCGCAGCGGGCGGATCGTCGCCGATTTCCTCTCCAGGCACAGGAAGGTGAAAGGGGTCTTCTATCCGGGACTGGTGGATCATCCGCAGCATGCGCTGGCCAAGCGCCAGATGAGCGGATTCGGATCGATGATCACATTTGAGACTGGGTCGCTGAAGAATGCGAACAAAATGCTCAAGCAGGTTCGAGTCTGCTCGCTCGCCGAATCGCTAGGGGGAGTCGAAACGCTGATCTCGCATCCGGCGACCATGACCCATGCGGCGCTGGGTGAGAAGGGGCGCAAGGCGATCGGGATTACCGACGGGCTGGTAAGGATCTCGGTGGGGATCGAGAATGTGAATGACATTCTCGAAGATTTAGACCAGGCGCTGGCCGCAATCTAGCGCACTCTGCCCGAAGCCTTCACTTCACCGAGTCATCAATCCATTGTAGGTACGAAGTGCTGCCGTCGTCGACGGGTAACGAAATGCACTCCGGCACCTCATAGGAGTGGAGTCCGCGGATCGCATCGCGGACCTCGGTAAAGTTCTTCACCGTCGTCTTCACGATAAGCAACCATTCTCCGGCCGACTCAACCTTGTTCTGCCAACGGTAAATCGACTTGATCTCGGGAACTATGTTCACGCACGCCGCCAGCAGGTTTTCGACGAGGTATTGGGCAATCCTGTTTGCTTCTTCCTGGGAACCGCAGGTGGTGAGGACGATTCGCTTGTCAGTCATATAAAATCAGCCGTCAGAACATGGCTACTAGCTTCTAGCTCCTGGCTCCTAGCTAAAGCTCGATTGACCAGCAGCCAGAAGCTTCGGGGCGGAGATCAACATGCTAACGCAAATCAAGTTTGGCACATCGGGATGGCGATCGGTGATGGCTGAGGAGTTCACCTTTGCCAACGTGCAGCGCGCGGTAGGAGGGATTGCCCGGTATGTGACTTCGCAGAAGCGCAAGGGCGCGCGCGTCATTGTGGGGCGTGATCCGAGATTCCTGGGTGAGAGCTTCTGCGCGATGGCGGCGGACCTTCTCGCTTTTCAGGGGATCACGCCGCTGGTCGTAGCCGATCCCGCGCCGACTCCGGCCTTTGCTCATGCTGTGGTCGCCAATAAGGCCGATGGCGTCATCAACTTCACCGCTTCGCATAATCCTCCGGAATACAACGGCATCAAGTTCTCGACGCCCGATGGGTGTCCCGCGCTGCCCGAAGTAACTCGGCAGATCGAGGCGGAGATCACGGCCGGAGACACATCCGCGACCTCCTCGGATATCATGATTCCTGGTCCCGTCGCAAAGGACACGCTGAATCCCAAGCCCCCATATCTGAAGCGCCTGGGCGAAGTCGTGGATCTCGATGTAATCAAGAAAGCTGGATTGAAGGTTGCTTTCGATCCCATGTGGGGAGCGGCGCGCGGCTACTCCGATGAACTGCTGCGCGGCGTTGGACTGCAGGTCACGACCGTTCACGACTACCGGGACGTGCTTTTCGGCGGACATGCGCCGGAGCCGGACGATCATTTGCTCGAAGATCTGCGCAAGAAGATGCGCGAGACCGGAGCGCAGATCGGGATCGCAACCGATGGAGACGCCGATCGCTTCGGCATCGTGGACGCCGATGGGACCTTCCTGCAACCGAACTATGTGATCGCCATACTCTTCGACTACCTGGTCGAGAGCCGTGGCTGGAAAAACGGCGTGGCGAAATCGGTTGCGACAACGAATCTCATCAACGCGCTGGCGAAGGCTCATGGCGTGGAACTGCACGAGACTCCCGTGGGGTTCAAGTACATCGGCGAACTGATCATGCAGGACAGGATTGCGATCGGCGGGGAGGAGAGTGCGGGACTGTCGATCCGCCATCACGTGCCCGAGAAAGACGGAGTTCTTGCCGGCCTGCTTTGCTGCGAGGCCGTGGCGCGAAGAGGGAAATCCCTGGGAGAACAACTGAAGGCAATCAGTATCAAAGTAGGTTCCTTCTACCCAAAGCGGGAGAATTTCCGATTGACGCCCGAGGTCAAAGCAAAGTTCACTGAAAAGTTGAGGTCTGATCCACGCGAATTCTGTGGGCAAGCGGTAAGCGAGGTCGTCCGCACCGACGGATTGAAACTCGTCTTCAACGACGGATCGTGGGTGTGCTACCGCTTGTCAGGAACCGAGCCCGTGGTCCGCGCTTACACCGAAGCTCGCAGCGAACAGGGTCTGGAGAAACTGAGCACGGCAGCCAAGAGCTGGATTTTCGAATAACGCCATCGTGAAGCCGTTTCCTAAAATCGCGAAGTGTCCCAGTGCCGAGGATGGTTGGCGGGCCATGGTCGAACGCGCGCCGCAGGCCGAGGCTCTGGCCGCGACATGGATCGTTCGGGTTCGTCCGTTTACTCTGCAGATTTATGCACTACGCCGGCGGATCGCAACCGCCGCGGTGGCTCTGCTTGCCGCATGGTTGTTTGTCCACGTTATGTTTGGCGCGAACGGAATGGTCGTATACCGGCAGAAGCGCGCAGAGTATCAGGAGTTGCACAAGCACATCGGGCAGGTGCAGCAGGAGAACGAGCGCTACACGCAGCAGATCCAGGGACTGAAAAGCAATCAGACTGCAATCGAAAAAGAGGCGCGCGAACAGTTGGGATACGCCAAACCAGGAGAATACGTCTACGTACCCCCGGCCGCTAAGCCGACCCCTCCTGCCAATCACTCTGCCAAGAAGTAGTCCTCCCGGCCATTTCTGGCATGCACCTTCGGAGTATCGCTTTGCCGCCGTCTGCTGACACATGCGGCGTTTCCCTGTGGTATATTTCCTCAGTTTCACTTCAACGACCAAAGAAGGGATCTGCCGTTCAAAGACGACGGCGTGATCGCCTGGTGTTCAAATCTCTTGCGGTGTGGGGCCGCAATCTGAACTGCAAAAAGGAGAACAAAGGGTCATGAGAAAAGTGCTGCTGATTTGTCTTGCCGTTTGTTTCGTGCTTGCTTTGTCGGCGCTGGCTTTCGATGACATGGGTAAGAGTTCAACCGTCAACGGATGGGTGACTGACGCCAAGTGCGGAGCCAAGGGCGCCAACGCCGGTGGTGAGGCCTGCACCAAGAAGTGCCTCGCTGGCGGAGAAAAAATGGTCGTCGTCACCGATAGCGATCAGAAGGTTCTGACGGTCCAGAACCCGGATGCGCTGAAGGGACACGAAGGGCATCACGTCGCGGTTACCGGTACGATGGGGAAGGACTCTATCAAGGTGGCAAGCGTGAAGATGCTGTAAGTGAATCTGCGGATTTCGAGGGGCGGCTTGCGAGCCGCCCTCTTCTTGTGTAGGGGCGGACGCCTTCCGCCCCGCGGAGCGAAGCGACGCGTGTCAGCGCTGTCCGTCAATCCACAGGCTTTGCAGGAATTGGCAGCCGTCATTGCGCGCAACGTCGGAAGAAGGCGTCCGGGGCTACACCCAGCCGGCGTCGATCACGAAGCTCTGATTTGTTATGGCGAGGCTTTCATCGGAAGCCAGAAAGAGAACGAGTTTCGCAACTTCCTCCGGTTGAATGTCCCTCTTGATCGCCTGCCGGTTCAGAATTTCCTTCTTGTACTCTTCCGTAAACCAGAGACGGCGTTGCTTCTCGGTGGAGATGGCTCCTGGCATCACACAGTTCACACGGACGCCGTCCATTCCAACCTCGTGAGCGAGCGCGCGCGTCATGCCCATGATTGCGGCCTTCGCTGTTACATACACCGGGATCCCCATAGAAGGAATCACCCAGCCAATCGAGCTCATGTTGATGATGGATCCGCGCTTCGCCCGGCGCATGCCGGGAAGAACGGCCTGCGTCATGAAGAACTGGTGCTTCAGGTTGATCTGCATGCACCAATCCCAGAAATCCGAGGTCACCTCTTCGATCTTGTGGCGCTTATCGTTGCCAGCGTTGTTGACGAGTACGTCGATTGCGGGGTGGGCGCTGAGTATTTTCTTCATCACCGACTGGAGTTCTGAAGTATTCGTGAGGTCACAGTGGAAGTTTTCGGGAGGAACACAGCCGGGTTGCCGCAATCTCAGCACCAGAGAATCGGCGGCGTCATCCTGAACGTCGAGAAACAGTACGAGGGATCCCTGCCGAACAAATGCCTCGACGATGGCCTCTCCGATTCCGCTGGCTCCTCCGGTGACAAGAACAACCTTCCCTTTCAGGCTGCTGTACACAGCGGAGGGTGAGGGTCGTTCCATTTGCGCCGACTATTTTACGACGCCTTCCAGCGGTGAACTGGCCGTGGCATAGAGCTTCTTCGGCATGCGCCCGGCGAGGTACGCCTGCCTTCCCGCGATGACCGCATGCTTCATGGCTTCGGCCATCAGCACAGGGGCTTGCGCGTTGGCGATGCCGGTGTTCATCAGGACGGCGTCTGCGCCGAGTTCCATGGCGATGGTCGCATCGGAGGCCGTGCCGACGCCCGCATCGACAATCAGCGGCACGCCGCTAATCATCTCGCGCAGGATGCGAATGTGCGCGACGTTCTGAATGCCCATGCCGCTGCCGATGGGCGCACCGAGGGGCATGATCGTGGCGGCGCCGGCATCGATCAAACGTTTGGCGAAGACAATGTCGTCGGAAGTGTAGGGGAGGACCGTGAAGCCTTCCTTCACCAGCACATGCGTGGCGTCGAGTGTGGCCTGCACGTCGGGATAGAGGGTGGCCTGATCTCCGATGACCTCGAGCTTAACCCAGTCGGAAAGTCCCACTTCGCGTCCCAGTCGCGCGGCACGGATGGCCTCGTCGGCGGTGTAGCACCCGGCAGTGTTGGGCAGCAGGAAGTACTTCTTCGGATCGATGTAGTCGAGCAGCGATTCCTTGCTGCGGTCGAGGTTCACACGGCGAACCGCGACCGTGACCATCTCAGCGCCGCTGGCCTCGAGCGCACGCGCAGTTTCCTGGAAGGATTTATATTTTCCCGTGCCAACAATGAGACGGGAGCGGAAGGAACGTCCGGCAATGATCAATGAATCCGACATGAAGTCATTGTAATGAAAGCGTGGTCCTCAAGCACAGGGCGAAGCCCAAAGTGGAGTACGACGGCAGGCGGGAAATAAGTCGATTTACGTGCTAATTTATTGCGCTATGTGGACGCCGAGAGTAGTTCTAGCGATTGCTGTGGTTGGGTGTTTTGCTGCAGCGCAGGCTGAGAATCCATCTACCATGGGGCGCAGACAGCGCGCCCTAAAAGAGTTCCACGACGGTGTGCTGTTGTTACACGCCAGTTCCATGCTCGACCTCACGAGCGATGGGTTCCGCCAGGATCCTTTCTTCTATTACTTTACTGGCCTGGAGAATACCGTCGGAGCTCTTCTCGCGATCGATGGAAATAGAGGGGAGAGTTGGCTCTTCCTTCCGTCGAACCCGCCGTATCAGAAGAGCGGCTTGCAGCCGGAAGTTCAGCCGGGCGTGGAGGCCGCGAAACGAATGGGGCTGGAACATGTTGTCGATTGGTCTGAACTCGAATCCTTCCTGGCAACGCGGGCTGGGACGTCGCAGTATTTGTATTATGCCGAGGATGTTCCCAAGTTCGCGGATTTGCCTTCGAAGTTGCTCAGTACAAAGTCGCCCGACGCTCCAAGTTGGCTGCAAATCATCCTGCAAAGATGGCCGGCGTTCGAGGCTAAAGAAGTGAGTTCACGAATTGAAAACCTGATGGAAGTTCAAGATGCAGAAGAGATGGTCGCTTTGCGCATGGCTGCCAAGTCAACGGTCGCAGCCGTAATGGCCGGCATGCATGCAATTCGTCCCAATGCCTCGCAACGAAGTGTCGAGTCGGTAATCGCGAAAACGTGTTGGGACCAAGGGGCGCGCGGTGTCGCATTCTGGCCGTGGGCTATGGCGGGAGATAACGCGGTCTTCCCCCATCCGTTCTTTTCCATGACTCGTTACGACCATTTGAATCAGAACATGCGATCGGGGGACCTGGTTCGGCTCGATGTGGGTTGCGAATGGAACCACTACACCGGAGACTTGGGGAGGACGGTTCCGGTCTCGGGCCATTATGATGACGGCCAGCGCGAGACCTGGAGCATATTCGTTGCAGCCTATCACGCGGGCGCACAAACACTGCGCGAAGGAGTCACTATCGATCAGGTGTTCGATGCCTGGCGGAAGGAACTCCTGAGTCATCGGGCCTCGGCGAAAACCGTGCTTGCCCAGCATGCGATCGACGCCTGGTCGGATCGCAAGAACATCCCTTTCTGGCAGGTGCACACGACCAACCTGGTGGCCGCGCTCCCGACCGAGCCGCTACGAGCGGGTACTACCATCAACTTTGAGCCGATCGCTGCGGTAGACGGTCAGGGATTTTTTCTGGAAGACATGTACGTCATCACTAACAATGGCGCGGAACTCCTAACCCCCAAAGTCCCTTATTCTGCACAGGACATCGAAGCTGCAATGCGCTAGCCATGGTGAAGGAAACACGAGCGGAGCCGACGAGCGACGCTAGTCACAGGCGCCCCCGGTCGCATCTCTTCTGCAGTTCCGATTTCGAGCTATTCGTTCTTGAACAGATCGCTTAAATCTCGCGTGGCAGCATCTCCCGCGGCTCCTAACAGCGGCGTGACGGCGAAGATCTCCTCGACAGTCTTCAGCGTGGAGCTGTGGTCGTAATAGATGGTATTGCTATAAGGTTTTTTCCCTCCACCCTTGGCGAAGGGCGAGAGCAGGAACATACCGATCGGGCCGTCACTGTAGGCGCCGCTGTCTTCAGCTTCATCCCAAATAATGAAGAGCGCTCCGCCGGCTTTGTATTCCGCTGATTCTGTGATGAGAGGAACATTCTGTTTAAGCCAAGTATCGCTGCGCAGAGTGTTGTCGGAAGGTTCGGTCTTGTCACAGGGAGAGACACCCTCGTGCCCGTCGTGGCACAAGTTCGGGGTGATGAAGTTGAACCTGGCCGACGTCTGGTTGGCCAGATCGGTTGCTAGTTGGTAATACGGACGGACGTGAGCAATGCATTCCGCGGATTTCGGATTTAGTCCGCGATTGACATCGCTGAAATAGACAAACGCGAGGTGCTCGACGTCGAGGTACGTAAAATCCAGCGGACAAACATCGTAGACCGGGCTGCCGAAGTCGGGTTCGGCGTAGGCGCGCCAGGAAATTCCCGCTTCCTCGAGAAGTTTCACCAGGTGCTTGTGCGTAGTGAGTTGCGGCTGGCCGGGCTGGGTATCGGCTAGAACGCCAAAGTTCGTTCCGGCCTCCAACCACAAGTAGTTCGGCTGACTGGGATGGTTCCCTGGGGGATTGTAATACTGCTCGGTGTGCGCCGAGTTCGCGAGCAGCTGGCCATTGATGTAGGGAGCGAGAGGGTTGCCCTTGATGTCGGGAGCGCCGAAGGTGGCGCCAGAATTGTTACCCGTCCAATTGTGGTTTTCCATCAAGATGATCCAGACGGTTTTCACTTTGCTCATCTGAGCCTGACTGATGACAGGCGTCGCGACAAGCAGCATTGCGCAAGCGCATAGCTTGAGGGCTTTTTGGAAATTCTTCATCGTGCTCCCCTTTTTCGGATGGCTGAAGCTACGGGTAAGTATTTGTAGGAAAAGGTTATTAAGTGGAGATGAACGGAGGATTAATTGTTTTCCACCGTGTCACAGCGGTGTGATTGCGACGCACAATCTAGGGAAACTATTAGTCTCGCCAAGTTCTTTTTCATGAGTTCAAGGACTCGGTTGTTCGGTGTCGGGGCGGCGGCAAACTCATCAGACGCTCGCCGTTTCTGCCTGCGCGTATAGTTCGTCGATTTGCTTCTTGTAGCGCTCCTCGATGACGCGGCGGCGGAGTTTTAGCGTCGGGGTCAGGGCGCCGTTGTCGAGGGTAAATTCATCCGGTACCAGCATCACTCGTTTAAGCTTCTCGAACCGAGCCAAATTCTGGTTCTGTTCTTCGACGATGCCTTCATACAAGCTCTGTACTTTCGGATTCGCAACCAATTCAGCGCGGGAAGAGAACTCAATGCCATTCGCGCGCGCCCATTCTTCGAGGCGCACGAAGTTGGGAGAAATCATCACGGCTGGGAATTTCCGGCGGTCGCCAAGGATCGCGGCGATTCCTACATACGGATTGAGCTTGAGCGCGTTCTCGATCGGTTGAGGAGCGATGAACTTTCCACCCGACGTTTTGATCAAGTCCTTCTTGCGGTCGGTAACGGAGAGATATCCGTCGGCGTCGATGTTCCCGATATCTCCGGTTTTGAACCATCCATCTTCGAGCGCAGCTCTCGTTTCTTCGGGGCGGTTCCAGTATCCCTTAAAGACGGATGGTCCGCGTACCAGGATTTCTCCATCGTCGGCGATGCGGACTTCGAGATTCGCAAGAGTCTTGCCCACTGTTCCGATGCGGTGGTTCACGGGCGTATTCACTGCGATGACGGGTGAAGTTTCGGTGAGCCCATAGCCTTCGTGGATTCGAATGCCAACCGAGGCGTACCACTCGGCGAGTTCGCGGCCGAGCGGCGCGCCCCCGGAAATGAAGGTCTCAACTTTCCCGCCCATGCCAGCCCGTATTTTCGAGAACACAAGTTTGTAAGCCAGTCTCCAACTGCGAGAAGTTGGGATCTTTCCCGCAAGAATGTCCGGCTTGTGTTCGCGCCCAACGGCTAGTGCCCAATCGTAGATGGTGCCTTTGGGGAAACCCTGCGCCTGGCGCTCGGCTTGGGCGTAAATTTTCTCGTAGACACGCGGCACCGCGACAAAAAGAGATGGTTTGACCTCGAGCAGCGCTTCGGGCAGGCGCTCGATGAAGGGGCAATACGCCAGCGTCACTCCGTGATACAGCATGGAGAAATCCACGTGCCGAGCGGTGATGTGGCAGAGGGGTAGAAACGAAATGCTCACCAGCCCGGGGCGCATGTTGAAACCCAGCAGGGAACACTGAATATTGGAGGCGATGTTGCCATGCGTCAGCATCGCGCCTTTCGAAGTACCCGTCGTGCCCGAGGTGTAAACGATCGTGGCCAGGTCATCGGGAGTAATGGCGCGGGCTTGCCCTTCGATCTCCGCGTCGAGATCTTCAGGGCCTTGCTGTGTGATGTCGCGCATCGTCGCACATCGGTCTGCGAGAGGAGCCAGGTCTCCAGTGAATTCGAGTTCGTCCATAACCACGACCTTTTCGATGTGGGTCTTGGACAGGATGGAAATGACCTTGTGCAACTGCTGGCCGGACGAAACGAAGATCACTCGGCAACCGGCATCGCCAAGTGCAAAGGCGGTCTGGTCCGCGGTGAGCGTTGTGTAAAGCGGGACGGTAACTGCTCCGATCAGCAGGCTGGAGACATCGGCGATCGGCCACTCGGGGCGATTTTCGCTGAGGATGGCGATGCGATCGCCCGGATGAATTCCCCAAGAGCGAAGAGCGGCGGCGGAGCGGGCAACTTTCTGAGCGAACTCACGGGAAGAAATGGGCAGCCATTTCCCAGCCTCGCGATAGAGCATGATCTGGTCGAGATTGCGTTCGACCGCGGCGAAGAAGATGTCGTTGAGAGTGGCGATGGTCATCGCGTCGTTCGGGGCCTGGCGAAAAATCGCGCGCCTGATCTGTGGGAACTGTACTGTTTTTGGGATGCTTTCGGCAATGTGAAACCGGCAAGCCATCGTTACCCAAGTCGCTTCGTGGTAACCAGAGTGAGACAACGGTCCCCCGCGACAGAGGTCGGGGCGCGGCGTTGTGGTCTGTTTACTACAACCGTTCAGGCAGGTTAAGCTAAACGGGACTCCCGTGGGGGGAGTTCTACATGAAAAGAAGGCTATCAGGCCTGCTGGCAGGACTTCTGCTGGCGGGCGCGTTCGCAACGACGACCCCTGCATTCGCCCAAACCAAGAAGGAGGGTTCGAGCATGCCCAAAGTCGGCGACACCGCTCCTGATTTCGCGCTGAAGTATTCCGACGGCAAAGATTTGAAAGAGGTAAAACTCAGCGACTATCGGGGCAAAAAGAACGTCGTCCTGGCATTCTACGTTTTTGCTTTCACCGGTGGTTGAACGCAGCAAATGAAAAACTTCCAGCAGAATCTGCAAAAGCTGGAAGCAGCCGACACCCAGGTCCTGGGTGTGAGCATGGATAGCTGGTTCTCGAATAAAGCCTTCGCCGATCAAATCGGAGTTACCTTCCCGCTGCTCAGTGATTGGGGCGGCAAAATCACCCGCGAGTACGGAGTCTACAAGGACGAGTATCAGGCGCCGCGCCGCGTGAACTTCCTGATCGGGAAAGATGGAAAGATCATGGAAGAGCAAGTGGACAAGGACGCGATCGATCCCACGAAGATCGTCGATGCCTGTCAGCGGCCGAAGATGAAGGAGTGAGGCCTCCAGAGTCTGCGAATTCAGGGGCACACTCGATGGGGGATGTGCCCCTGGTTCATTCTAGCGACGCTCGTTAGCCGCGATCGACGGTTGCACAAAACTCAGTCCGACCGAAGGGCACACATCAGAAAACTCCGAGTAGTCGAACGGCTTTGCGTTTTTCGGCTTGAAGTTTTCCATCCAGTCAACGAGCTTGGCGATGGGCGGGGGAAATGGGGCCTCGTCGTCGCCGTTGACCCATTGCAGCCGGCGCGGAGGCCCTGGGTCACTGCGTGGTCGCCCTGACGGGGCCGACTCAAATTTGAATGCAGGCGGAAACTCGATTTGCGAAATCTCTGCGGTGAAGTTCTCGGCATGATCCCGAATCATGCCTGGATTATTCGGCGGCAACGATCGCAATGCGGATCCTGCCAGCATTTTCTTCAACCGCAGCAGCTGATCGTCGTCCATTTTGCCTTTCAACCGGATCGGATCTGGCAGGGCATTGCTCAATGAGACGATGCGGTAATTTCCATCCTGAGAGACGGAAATACAGATCTGTTGTTGAAAGGGTGAACGCTGGTAGGAGAGACGTACGAGAAGGTCAGGGTCTACCGAGTGGTATCGCTGTTGAGCCTAGACGTTGATGTTGCCAAGAAGAAAAGTGATCAGGAGCAACTTTGCAGCAAGCCGCATGGGGGGACCTCCGGAACACCGCGGTTCACTGCCAGGATAATACGATTGCTCGGCCGGCCGCGGAAATGTTGTGCGTGACTATCTGTAACCCGATGGCTTTTCATACCTTCAGCGACACTGGAAACTAAACGGTCCCTATCGGGTTTATAGGGAGGTGGGTAAGATCAACGTGTACGGATTTCGGTTCCGTCAAGGCGGAGATATGAAAACGCACAAGTTGTGGGCGTGGACGCTTCTGTTGGCCAGTTTTGCCTTTGCTTTGCAAATTTCCACCATTGCTCTAGCACAAGATGACGACCAGGATCAGGCACAGGATCCTCCGGGCCGCGTAGCGCGGCTGAATTATTCACAGGGTTCTGTATCGTTTCGTCCGGCGGGAGAAGATGATTGGGTTACGGCAGTTCCGAATCGTCCGATCGTGACCGGCGACGACCTGTGGGCGGACGAAAACTCTCGCGCTGAAGTTCATTTAGGTTCGTCGGCGATCCGACTGGGACCGCAGACGGGAATTACTTTTCTCACCCTAGACGACAACAATACGCAGATCCGGCTGGCCCAGGGACAGCTCATTTTACGCGTGCGCCACCTGGACGACGACGACAGTTTCGAGATCGACACGCCGAATATTGCCTTCACCCTGTTGCAGCCGGGCGAATACCGCCTTGACGTGAGCCAGGACGGAAGCCGGACCGAGGTCACGACCTGGCACGGCCGCGGACACGTTACCGGTGGAGGCTTCTCCTACAACGTTGTCGCGGGACAGACCGCGAGTTTTACCGGTGATCAGGATCATCTCGATTACGACCTGAACCAGGTTCCCGATCGAGATGATTTTGATAATTGGGCCTTTCAGCGAGACGATCGTGAAGACCGTGCCGATTCAGCGAATTATGTTTCCCGCGAGATGACCGGGTACGAAGACCTGGATGAATACGGCGATTGGAGCTATGTCGCAGGATACGGGCCGTGCTGGCATCCGCGCGCGGTGGTTGTCGGATGGGCTCCGTACCGCTTCGGACACTGGGTCTACGTCGGCCCGTGGGGCTGGACGTGGGTCGAAGACGAGCCTTGGGGATTCGCGCCGTTCCACTACGGACGATGGGCGTCAGTAGGCGGCGGATGGTTCTGGGTGCCAGGACCGGTTGTGGTGCGTCCGGTGTGGGCGCCGGCTCTGGTGGCGTTTGTCGGCGGCGGCCCGGGCTTCCGCTTCTCGGCTGGCGTTGGCGTGGGATGGTTCCCCTTGGCCCCGGGAGAAGTGTACGTGCCGGGGTATCGCGTCAGCCGCACGTATGTGAACAACGTGAACATCACCAACACGACGGTGAATGTCACGAGAGTCACCAATGTGTACAACACAGTGATCGTTAACAAGAGCACAACGATCAACAACATTACGTATGTGAACCAGCATGTCACGAATGGCGTAACGGTCGTGTCGCATGACGCCTTTGTGAATGCTCGTCCGGTAGCGCAAAACATCATGCGAGTCGAGCCGCGAGAAGTCGTGGCTGCTCCTGTGACTCGCGCAGTGGCTGCAGAGCCGGTACGGACGAGTGTGATCGGAGCGGGACGTCCGGTGGCTGTGAGACCGCCTGCGGCCGTGATCAGCCGCCCTGTGGTGGCGGTGCGAACGCCGCCCCCGCCGGTGCGTCCCATTGACCAGCGGCAGGCGCAGGCTGGCGGACATCTGAATGAGCAGACGCTGGTCCGGCCAGTCGCGCCTGCGCGTCCAGCTCCGGTAAATCAGACGACACGACCGCAGCCGAACCAGGAAGGCTTTCGGCCGTTTGGGCAACCAAACGCCGGGAACAGCACCGACGAAAATAACCGGGTGAAGCCGACGCTCAAGCCCCAACCGCGGGTGTATGAACAGCAGGGAACTCCCGTGGAAGAGAACCGAAATGTGCCGCAGCCGGAGAATCGGATGGCGCAACCACAGCCGAGTCGTCCGGCGCAGCCGGACAATCGCGAGTTCCGTCCGCCGCAGCAACCGGTTCCGCAGGAGACTCATCCGTTAGTTCGTCCTGCGCCTCCGGTGCAACAGCGCTCACCACAACAGGAACAACAGCAGGAGCAGAAGTTCAATCAGTGGCACGAACAGCGGCAGGCTGCGCCTCCGCCACAACCGAGACCGCAGCCGTCGCGGCCGGAACCAAAGCCGGAGAAGCCACCCAAGAAGTGACTTTGACGCTTGGGGCTTGCCTTGTGATAGGGTTCGCATGAGGTGCGAGTGCGAACCAGGTAGCGAGCGATGAAAACGCCGGGAGCGGCTCACCCTCTCCCGGCGTTGTATTTTGTGGTGTTGGATCTGGCGAGGCAATGAGCGAAGCAAAACGTCCAACCTTTAACTGGATGGATCTTCTGTGGCTCCTGTTTCTGGCGGGGCTAGCGCTGCTGCCCCCGGTAAGGGAGTACCACAAACAGTTCATCCTGCTGGCGTTCGGCGTGGTTCAGCTTTGCGAAGGATGGCTGGTAGATCGTCTTCAAGTGCGCGGTGCTGCGTATGTTGTTCTGATCAAGATTGGGTTGGCAACTCTGCTTGTCAACCACACCGGAGAGCTCAGCATCAACAGCAGTTACTGGCCGATTTACTTCTTGCCGGCGGTAACGGCCGCCGAATATTTCTCGCCGTGGGCGACTCTGTTCTGGACGACCCTAGCGTCCGCCGCTTATTGTTCCTACCTCTACCTGGACCCCGAGGTTCAGGAACTGGAGATTCCGGCGGAAAGCTATGGCCTGCTCGCGATCCGGATATTGTTCTTTTTCTTGGAGGCGATGTTGGTGAACCGCTTCGTTGTGGAAAGCCGCCGATTGACGCAGCAGTATCAGGAGACAGCAGAGACGCTGGCAGAAACGAACCGGCGACTGGAGCAGGCACAGGCGGAAGCGCGGCGATCGGAACGACTGGCGGCACTGGGGCAGCTTTCCGCAGGCTTAGCGCACGAGATCCGCAATCCTTTGGGCGTGATCAAAGGCTCGGCGGAGATGCTGACGCAGAAGCTCGCCGACTCGAATCCACTGGCCACCGAACTGGCAGGCTACATTTCAACCGAGACGAACCGGCTGAGTGCCTTGGTCACCCGCTTTCTCGATTTCGCGCGGCCATTGCATGCTGATCTCGCACCGAGTGATATCTCCGCAGTGCTGGATCGCGCGTTAAATGATGTCGCGCAGTTCTGGAAAGGGGCGCCCGTAAAGGTGGAAAAGGAGTATCAGTCCAGTCTGCCGCAGGTTGCGCTCGATGAGGCCCTATGCGAACAGGCGTTCGTGAATATCATTCAGAACGCGTATGACGCGATGACTGCCGAAGGCGGCGGAGTGTTGCGCGTTCAGGTGAACCCGGCGCGGCGCAGCACCCGGGATCGAGACCGTGTCGATGGAGTGGAAGTACGCATTGCCGATTCCGGGCCGGGCATCCCGCCTGACTTGCGGGAGCAAATCTTCAATCCGTTCGTGACAACTAAGAAGAGCGGAGTGGGATTAGGTTTATCCATTGTTTCCAAGATCATCGACGGGCATCATGGTTCAATCCGCATTGAAGATTCTTTTGGCTCGTCCGGGGACGGGAACAAGAATCGGGGCGCGTGTTTTGTCATGTTCTTTCCCGCAGTAAGTCAGCACACGCCTATGGCAGAAAAAACGCATCTGGTGATTTCGTGAGAAGGAGCTGAATCGAGGATTCGGAACTCATGCCCGCCATTCTGATTGTCGAAGACGAAGCCAAAATGCGCCGCTTGCTCGAATTGAATCTCGGTGAAGATGGCTTCACGACCTTTTCTGCCGAGGATGCCGAGACCGGCCTCAAACTGCTGCAGCAGAATCCGATCGATCTTGTCGTGACTGACCTGAAGCTACCTGGGATGAACGGGTTGGAGTTTCTGCAAACCGTCAAGCGGCAGAATTCGGCTCTTCCCGTCGTGGTCATGACTGCATTTGGGAGCGTTGAGACCGCTGTTGAAGCCATGAAGGCGGGAGCGAGCGATTACGTCCTCAAGCCATTCTCCCTGACTGAAATGCGAATGGTCATTCACAAGGAACTGGACGTCCGCAATTTGCGCGAAGAGAACCGGTCTTTACGGGAGGCCCTCGGCAAGCGCTATGCGCATCCCAACGTGGTGGCGCGCAGTCCGAAGATGCAGGAGGTGCTGGCGACGCTCGAGCGCGTTGCTCCGACGAACGCGACTGTGTTGCTCGGAGGCGAGAGCGGAGTTGGCAAGGATTTGATTGCACGCGCGATTCATGAAAAGTCTCGGCGTGCGAACGGTACATTTCTGAAGATCAACAGCACCGCGATTCCAGAGAATCTGCTGGAAAGCGAGTTGTTCGGCTTCGAGAAGGGGGCCTTCACCGGCGCTGTGGCGAGCAAGCCGGGCAAGTTCGAATTGGCCGACAAGGGAACGCTCTTCCTGGATGAGATTGGCGATGTGCCTCCAGCAACCCAGGTGAAGCTGCTGCGCGTCTTGCAGGAGCGTGAGTTCGAACGGCTGGGAGGGACGAAGACGGTCAAGGTTGACGTCCGCCTGATTGCTGCTACCAATCGCGATTTGCGCGAAGCGCTGGAGCAAGGAACCTTTCGGGAAGATCTGTATTACCGATTGAACGTTGTGCCGATCGACATTGCGCCGCTCCGCGAGCGGAAGGAAGACATTCCCGATCTGGTGAATCTGTTCGTCTCGCGGTTCGCCGGAGAGTCGGGGAAAGTTATCGAAGGCATCAGTCCACAGGCGATGCAGATGCTGGTGAATTATCACTGGCCGGGCAATGTGCGAGAGTTGCAGAATATCGTCGAACGGGCATCCGCGCTCTCCAAGGGGCCACAACTGGAAGCCTCGGATATTCACATCGATGAGCGTCCCTCGAAGTCGGGGAATGGGGCGCCCGGATTTCTTCCCGAGGGCATGACTCTGGAGCAATGGGAAGACGAGATGGTGCAGGAAGCTCTGCGGCGGGCGAACGGGAACAAGAGCCAGGCGGCGCGGTTGCTGGGATTATCGCGCAACGCGCTACGGTACCGGCTGTCGAAAATCGGCATTGCCGATGAGGCCGAGAAGGAACCCTGATACGGTTTTTTCCAGTCGCAAAGTGCATTGGTCTTTCCCTTGGCTCAGGATGGCAAGTGCCGGACTTACTCCGATTTGAGCAGCATGCAGGTGACGTCGTCGTGCTGGGGAGTGTTGCCGACGAACACATCCAGATCGCTCATCAGGCGCTTCAGAAGATCGTTAGGCGGCAATGCCTTTCCCGCTTCGAGCGTGGTCAGCAAGCGGGCCTCGCCGTACTCTTCATCCCGCACATTCACAGCCTCGACCAATCCATCGGTAAAGATGACGAGCCAGTCTCCGGGAGCGAGGGTGACAGTCGCAGCCTGATAGGTGGCCTCGGGCATGATTCCGAAGGGGAGGCCACCGACATCCAGGCGCTCGATTTGTCCACTGGCACGCCTGAGGATGGGATTATTGTGGCCGGCGTTGATGTAGTGAACAGTCCGATGCACCGCATCGTACTCGGCGAGAAACGCCGTGGTGAAGCGCAGGCCTCCTTGGCTGTTGGAGCAGGCATAGCGATTCATGTTCGACGCAAGCTCTACAAGGGGGACCTGAGCTGTAGACAGGGTTTTTAGGCTGGCTTGAAATGTCGCCATCAGCATGGCTGCGGGAATGCTTTTGCCGGCGACATCAGCCACGGCGAGAACGACACGATTCTCTTCAGGCGTTTTGCCGGGCCGGGGGAAGACGTCGTAGTAATCGCCCGCGACGGTGTTGGCTGGGCGCGTGGCGTACGCGATGGCGAGCCCGGGAATCTGCGGAGGCGCGCCGGGAAGGAGCCAGGTCTGAATTTCGCGCGCGATCTGCAAATCGCGCTTCATGACCACACGGTCTCCAATCTCAAGGATCAGAAGCAGCAAGAGAATCAGAGCGCCCCAGAAGTGAAGATCGAACTCCGTCGTATAGACCTTGCCTCCTTCCCCGCTGTACTGAAATCCTGCGTGAGGGACGATCAGCAGAATCAGCGCCACAAGAAGCAGAACGCGGCGTACGGGAGAAAGTTTCTCAAATACCGCCCAGAAAAATTCCTTGATGACATGCAGATGATGACCGCGGCGGGTCAAGCCTTCGGGCGTTTTGGCAGCGACGTCGTGGGAATAGAGGCGATAGCTGGCGCGGGCTTCGGATTCGAATTGAGACCAAAGCTGGCTGACCTCGAGCCCTTCGGTCACTCTGCGCCAGAAATTCTTGAGGTGGACATTAAGCGGGATCGGGTGCGCAGCCGGCTGTTCAGTTGGTGGGGAGGCGGTCGCCATGGGTAAGAGGGAATTATAGAAGCTTTCTCACGGACGAGTGGGGCCCCAATCGCCCGATGGCTCAATCTCCCAATCATTCAATTCAGTTTTCAGAACAGGTTCAACTGCTCCTCGAAAGCCTGGACCGGCCACTTCGTGGCGAATGCAGAGCGCTCGCGACGGTGGGCGCGGGTGAGTTTGTACTTCTCACGGAGGCGTGCAATGAGCTGCGACAACCGCTTTCCGTAAGCAGGAGTGAGGAACGCGCGATCCTGATATCGCTGCCGATAGTTGTCCGCCAGATGCGGAAAGTTTTGCTCCAGGAAAGGCAGGAAGATGGCAGCCGAACAGGGCTTCAGGAAAAGCGGGTTGGCAAAAACATAGTCGGCGCCTGATTCCGCAGCTGCGCGGATCAGAGCTTCGAGATCCCCTGGCGAATCGGTGATTCCAGGCACAACCGGTGAGCAACTGATACCGACGCGTAGTCCGGCCTGCGCGAGCGCACGGACCGCTTCAAGGCGGAGGTCAGGCCGCGGCGCGCGAGGCTCCAGAATGCGAGCAAGATTCACGTCCAAGGTCGTTATCGTGACGTGGACGGAGAGGCGACTCGCCTGCGCAACTTCTTTGAGTAACCCGAGATCGCGGACGATCAGATTCGATTTCGTCACGATACCGAGTTCGAATCCGCGATGGCGCGCAAATTCCTCCAGAATTCCGCGGGTAACTTCGTAGCGGCGCTCGGCTGGCTGGTAGGGGTCGGTGGCGGTGCCGAGAGCGATCGATTCATCCGGCTTAACGCGGCGCAGTTCATGGCGCAGCAAATCGGCGGCGTGCTGCTTCACGTAGATTTTCTGTTCGAACTCCATACCGTCGCGCATCTCCATGAACTCGTGGGTATAGCGGGCGTAGCAGTAGCGGCATCCGAACTCGCATCCACGGTAGGGATTTATCGTCCAGGTAAAGGGCATTTGTCGCTTGCTGACGCACCGGTTTAGCAGAGATTTCGCCGGTAGCGTGAAGTATTCGACGTTATGTCCTTCGCGCATGGATTCGCCCTCGGAGGCCAGGCCGGCAATGCCGACCAGTCGCGGTTTTTCGGGAAGAGGAAGCAAGGGAACCGAAGCCATAGTTTCGCCGTTTGTTCGCCTAATAGTAAAGCGCTTCGACGTCGTGGTCAAGTCCAACCGGGGATAGGAGATAGAGATGATGAAACGACACATCATGTTAACTAGATGATAAACACGCGGAGATCTTTTGGGCGATGTGACGCGCGGATGTGGATGATGTGACCCCTCGACCCAGTTTCATGCTCGCTAGTGCTTTAAATCTTCAAGCAGAATACTTGGGTTACGAGGTGCAAGTTGTCCTATCACAAAGTCTTCACCCCTCGCTGCGGCCTGCGCGAGGAATTCTAGCGGGAGATTGGGATTCAGGTAGAGTTCTGCGAGCAACTCTTCACTGTCTGCATCAAGCTTGTCGAGAGGAAATGTGTGCTTATAAAGTACTTCCGGCAAGGAATCTGATGGCGTGCTAGGGTTGCCCGCGACACCTATCCGCACGTGCACATCTTCCTCCGT
>DATMOO010000308.1:0-2169 GCA_035568275.1 Candidatus Sulfotelmatobacter sp. | reverse complement strand
CACAGAAATGGCGATGGTCAGGGCGAATTGCTGATAAAGCCTCCCGGTGATGCCTGGGATGAACGCCGTAGGCACAAACACCGAAGCCAGCACCAGGGCAATCCCCACAACGGGCCCGGAGAGCTCTTTCATCGCCTTGAGCGCCGCGTCCTTCGGAGCCAATCCCTCTTCGATATGGTGCTGCACGCCTTCAACCACCACAATTGCGTCGTCAACCACCAGACCGATTGCGAGGACAAGGCCCAACATCGAAAGTGTGTTGATTGAGAAGCCGAATAGCGGGAACAGGGCAAACGTGCCGACGAGCGAAACCGGGACTGCCAGCATAGGTATCAACGTGGCCCGCCAGTCTTGCAAGAAGAGGTACACCACAAGGATGACCAGTAAAATGGCAATCACCAGGGTTTCGACAACTTCCCTCATGCCTTCGCTGACCGGCAATGTCTGGTCCAGCGATATCGCATAATCGACATCTTCGGGAAAGCGGTCCTTCATCTGGGCCATCAGCTTGCGGACACCCTCCGCAGTTTGAAGCGCGTTAGAACCGGGCAGCTGGTAGATGGCAATGACTGCGGTGGGTTTCCCATTTAGACGGCTGATCGTGCTGTAGTCCTGCTGGCCCAGCTCCACCCGTGCCACGTCTCTCACGCGCACGGTTCCGCCATTCGGGGATTCGCGAACAACAATGTTGCCGAATTGTTCCGGAGATCTCAGGCGCCCCTTCGCCAGCAATGCGTAGGTGAACTGCTGGTTCTTCTGGGCTGGCTCGCCACCTATCTGGCCCGCTGGATTTACTTTGTTCTGGGCCTGGATGGCGTTCGTAATATCCGTGACGGTAATGCCCAGTTTCGCCAGCTGATCGGGCTTTATCCAGAGCCGCATGGCATACTGGCCAGCTCCGAAGACCTCCGACCGGCCTACTCCATAGGAGCGGCCGATGGGGTCATTGAGGTTGATGTACGCATAGTTAGAGAGAAACGCAGCGTCGCGGGTGCCGTGGGGCGAGTATAGGCCGACCAGCATGAAAGGAGCTGTGGCCGATTTTCGCAAGCTGATCCCATAGCTCGTCACCTCGGGCGGAAGTTGACCGTTTGCCAGTTGCTGTCGGGATTGCGTAAGTACGAGATCCGTATTGGGATCAGTCTTGAGATCAAAATCGACGATCAGAGACGTTTGCGAACCATTCGTGGTGTTCACGGAATACATGTATTCCATGTTGTCCACACCGGTCACTTGCTGTTCGATCGGTGTAGCGACGGACTGCTCGAGAGTCTTTGCGTCGGCACCGGGGTAGTTAGCTTGCAGCCAGATTTCCGGCGGCGCAATGTTCGGAAACTGTGCGATTGGCAAAAGCGCAATCGTGATCGCGCCAACGATGACGGTAAGGATCGCGATCACAATCGCGACGATGGGGCGTCGGATGAAAAAACTCGCCATGATTAGCGCTCCTCGGTTTCTTTGTACGGCGTGGGATTCACCAGTTCGCCTTCTTTTGCCTTCTCCGCGCCAACCGCCACGACGCGTTCTCCCGGCTTCAGTCCTGTCGTGATCACCCAGAGCGTGCCCTCTCTTGGCCCGACCTGCACCGTGCGGAGCTGCGCCCGATTGTCGGCGCCGACCACTGTGACCTGATACGTTCCTTGCTGCTGATTCACTGCCGCCTGCGGCACCAGCAGCGCTCCCGTGATGTTTCCGGTGGGCGTCTTAATACGTGCATATTGGCCCGGTCGCAGCAGATTCTTGACGTTGGGGAACTCGCCCACGATCTGGATGGTTCCGGTCTGCGTGTTTACCTGGCGGTCCGCGAAGATGATTCTGCCCGGATGCGGGTAGGCGCTCCCGTCAGCCAGAGTTAACTGCAACGGGATTCGTGAGGCATGTGTCACAAAATCCACACTCCCCGGACCGCCGCCGTCCGCCATGCGCAGGTATTCCTGTTCGCTGATGGGGAAATACACTTTGATCGGACTTACCTGCGAGACCGCGGTGAGGACCGTGGACGGCCCTACCAGGTTGCCGACCTGCACCGTGTTGATGCCGGCGATTCCGTCGACTAACGAGACGACTCTCGTGTAGCCCAAATTCAGCTCGGCTTGTTCAACCGACGCCTGGCCCGCTTCAACTGCTGCCTTTGCCCCACGGAGCGACTGCGTGTCCGTATCCAACTGA
>DATMOO010000307.1:0-20544 GCA_035568275.1 Candidatus Sulfotelmatobacter sp. | reverse complement strand
CGCCGCAGCCAGCGACGCGTCGCTGTTCCGCCTGGGAGCCGATGAATTCACGATCCTGCTGGAAACCGTGGGCGATCCGAGCGACGCGCTGCGCATTGCCCGCCGGTTGCAGGAAGCGGTCGCTGCGCCCTTCCCGATCGAATCGCGCGAGGTGCGTGCATCGGCGAGCGTGGGCATTGCGCTTACCACGGTCGCGCACACGCGCCCGGAAGATGTATTGAAAGACGCCGATGTGGCCATGCGTCGGGCGAAGGCGATGGGCGGTTCGCGCTGTGAAGTATTCGACGAGGCCATGCACACGCGCGCTGTCGGGCGGTTGAAGCTGGAGTCCGACTTGCGCCCGGCGCTGACGGAGCGGCAGTTCCGCATTCACTACCAGCCAGTTCTGCAACTCGATACGCGCCGGATCATGAGCTTTGAGGCGCTGCTGCGCTGGGAGCATCCGACCCAGGGATCAGGCATTCTGGTGTCGATCGGGCATTGGCTGATGGTGCAGGCGTGCCGTCAATTGCGCGAGTGGGAGGTCAACGACCGATCCGGATCACCGATGCATGTGACCGTGAATGTCTCCGCGCGGCAGTCTGCCGATGCGCGGCTGGCGAATGATATTCAGGATGCGCTGCAGCAGACCGGCGTCGATCCCTCACGCCTGCAACTGGAGATGACGGAGAAGATCGCGTCGGCCGATCCCAAGCTGACGGTAACGGCGCTGTCACATCTGAAACACTTCGGGATCGGCACGGTGCTGGATGACTTCGGCACTTCTCGAACTGGGATGCGAGTACAGACAAGGATATTTCTTCTCGCAGCCGATGGAAGCCAAGGCGGCATTGATCTTCATGCGGCAAGCAGTTAGTGGCGAGAGAGAGCGCGAGCACGAGTTGACGGATTGCTCGTCCTGAGCGCGCATTCGCTCCAGGCTTGTTGCATAGAATCCTACGCGCGCAAGAACCGCGCGCTCAGGATGACAAGGGCTTAGCGTGCGCCGTTTCCGGGAGAAACTACGCGGCCGTATTCTGATGCACGGCTTAGGCGGTCGAACATGCGCCACGTTTCGAGCGAGACTTTTGTGATGGCTTCTTCGCCCTCGCGTTCGTTGCGCAAGAACCCGGTCATCACGCAGATCACGTATGGCCTGCCTTCGACGAAGACAATGCCGGAATCGTTCCGTACCGCTTCGAGTTCGCCGGGCTTATTGGCAACCTTAAGGTCAGGCGGGAGGTCGCGCGGGATGAATGACTGCTTATTCGTGCTGAGCATCTTGAAGAAGTCCTCGGTCGACTCTTTGTTCAGCAGCTTGCTGTGGTAGATGGCGTCGAGCAGCGTCATCATTTCGCGCGGGGTAGAGATATTTTCACGGCCCTGCTTGGCGGCTTCCAAGTCCATCATTTTGCGGCGCAGGCGCGTGTGCGACAGCCCGAGTGAGTCGAGCATCGCGTTGACGTTCTGCATGCCGACGCGGTCGATCAGGACATTCGTCGCGGCGTTATCGCTGACGGCGACCATCATGGTGGCGAGATCGCGCAGCGTGACACGCGTCACGCCGGGCGTAAGCCCGTTCATGATGTCGCTGTCGGGAACCAGATCGGAAGATTGCACGGTGTAGAGATCGGCGAGCTTGAGTTTGCCCTGCTGCGCTTGCAGATAGAGGTTAGCAAGCACCGTGATCTTGATCGAGCTAGCTTGGGCGAAGACCTCGTCTTCGCGCAGGAAGTAGTGATCGCCCGTGGTCAAGTCCTCGATGGCGATTCCCATGACGCCGTCGAGGTTCCGGTCGACCTGCTCGATCTTCGATTCCAGTTTCTGCCAGAGCACCTTTTGTTTGGCCGAGGGAGCGCTCTGGGCGAGGCAGATGGACACAATCAGGACGGAAGACAAAAGACTTTTCATGAGGGATCCGGAGGCACACGATTGTAGCAGGGGAGGAAAGCGGCTGGTGAGGGTCCTGATCGCGCCGAAGGTAGCGCGCAAATAGTGCGCTACTTAAGATTTCTGCCGTACCTGCCGATGGAACACGGAGACTATGAATATCGCAGTCAAAACCGCTCCCTCCGAGAAACCAAGCTCCTGCCTGGCTCGGCAGCCGATCCTAAGCAAAGATGAGAAAGTGCTGGGGTACGAACTGCTGTTCCGCGAAAGCCCTTAAGAAGACCGGTTCAACGCCGATTTGGAAGGAGGCACCCGCAGCATCATCGACACCTTGAACGTGATGGGACTGGATGCGGTGTGCGATGGACGCCGCGCATTCATCAACTGCTCGCAGGACATGCTGCTGAAAGGGTTCTTTCAGCTGCTGCCTGCGGAAAAGGCGGTGGCCGAGATCCAGGAGAACGTGCCCGTCGATGAACGGGTGGTCGCGGCCTGCGAGCAACTCAGAATGGACAGCTACGAAATCGCTCTCGACAACTTTACGCCGGGCGATGCCCGGGAGAAGCTGATCCCATTCGCGAGTTATTTGAAGATCGACATCAGAAGACTCTCAGAACAGCACTGCGCTGCCCTGGTCGCGAAACACGGCGCAAACTGCATGATGATCGCCCAGAAGGTCGAGACGCGACTGCAGTTTATTGCCGCGTTAAAAGACGGGTTCACGTTGTTTCAGGGGTACTTCTTCCGGCATCCCGAGCGCATGCGGGCGCGCCACATTCCCGCGAACCAAGCCAGCCAGTTGCGGCTGCTGAAGGCCATCTCGGCGCCGGAAGTAGATTTTCACGCGGTCGAACAACTCATCAAGCAGGATGCGTCATTGTGCTACCGGTTGCTGCGCTACTTGAACTCGCCGTTAGTGGGAGTGTCGAATACGGTGCAATCCGTGCGCCACGGCATCACCCTGCTGGGAGAGAGGGAACTGGTCCGTTGGATACGGATGGCGACCACCCTGATTATGGGCCAGGAAAAATGCTCCGATCTGGTACTTGCGTCCGTGGTGCGGGCACGCTTCTGCGAACTCATTGCGCCCAAGGTAAATCACGGTTCATGCGACCTATTCCTGATCGGAATGTTCTCCCTGATGGACGCGATCCTGGAAGTCCCCATGGGCGTAGTGATCGAAGGTCTCGCATTCGATGCCGAAACTAGAACCGAGTTGCTGGGAATGAAGACTGGGAAGCCCACCGCCCTGTCTCCTATTTACGATCTGATGGTGTCGCGCGAGGCAGGAGAGTGGGATGTGGTAGCCAGACACGCGAAGAAGCTCAACCTGTCTTTAGCCTTCGTGAACCGGGGGTTCAACGACGCGGTCAGTTGGGCTCACGAGATGACAACTGCGGTTCCGAGCGGTAAGAAGTAACGTGGCAACGCACTGCGGAAAAAGGAAGGGGAGTTTCTATTCCCTCACATCACCCTAGCCGGGATCCAGCCAGACATTTCACCACAGAGGGTCACCGAGCGACTTTCTATGTGTAACTCTGCGTCCTCCGTGGTTGATTGATTTTCTACTCCAGGACGCTGTCGTCTAGCTTCTTGCCGCAGTCGGCGACCTGCCATCGGAATGAGGCCGATTACTTTGGGTGGCCTGCAGCTGCAACCTTCTTGCCTCTTCCCTATATTGCTCGCTTTGCTCGCTCAGGGGACAGCCTAGGCGGCTGTCCCTACATGCCTCGTCGGATCGAGATTCGTGTACACGCACTTAGCCTTCGATTTTGGCCTCGCGCAACTGCTTTACGGCAGTTTCTGACGTAACCGGAGAGTAGTACACCTCTTTGAACGTGTACGACTTGGCCTTGGACGGCACGACGGGCATGATCTCAATGTGCCAGTGATAGTCGTCGTCGATGGTCTTCCAATAGCCCAGATTCTTTGAGGGATGCAGGCTGCTGGGCGACGTGTGCAGCACGAGGTGGAAATCTTCGGTGACGGTGCGGACGCGCTGCAAGGTCCGGCGCAGAAGAGCCGCGAGATTCGTTCGCAGGCCGGGCTTGTTCAGGCCCGTACGCTCGAACGAAGAATCGTGATTGCGGGGGAGAATCCAGGTTTCATAGGGAACCCGTGGGGCATAAGGACCTAAGGCGAGGTAGTCGCCTCGAACCTCAATCACGCGCTGCGCCTGGCGCTCTTCCTGCTGAATGATGTCGCAGAACACACAACGCTCTTTGCCGACGAAATATTCTCGTCCGGCGCGGAGTTCGTAGAGGACGCGCCGCGGGACAAACATGGTTGCGGTGAGTTGCGAGGTGGGATGACTGAATTCCTGTCCGGCGTTGGGACCGTAATCCTTGAACAGGCTGACGTACTTGATGCGCGGGTCGCGCTTGAGATCGAGGATGCGTTCAGCGGCGAGCCGGAGGAAGTGAGCGATGTCTTCATCGCTGGCCCTCCACAGATGACGATCATGATTCGGATTTTCGACGAGCACTTCATGGGCGCCGACCGAGTGCATGCGGTCGTAGAGCCCGTCGCCGCGGCGTCCGGGCTCGCCTTCGATATGGTAGAGCGGCCTCGGGTGGACCACGGAACGTGCGGACCAGGACGCCCCGGGCGTATTGGGAGTCTTCGCGATTACGTGCAGGCTGGAATCGGAGCAGAAAGGGCACGGCGCGTCGGGACGGGATCCGGTATCGCCGGTATCGTCGCCGGTCATGACCCAGGAGCGGGTGATTGGGTCCTTGCGAAGTTCCATAGAAAGAAGAAGGAGAACACCGGGAGAGAAGTGGAGTCAACTGCCAATTGCTGCGGGAATTTTCCACGGGATGCATGCGAAATCACAGAGAGGGTCCATGCGCCGTGTTTGTTATAATCCGCCGAAGCCCGCTTAGATGACCGAGCCGTCCACTCCGCTGATGCGGCAGTATGCTGCCGTTAAAAAAGAACATCCGACCGCGCTTTTGTTCTTCCGCCTCGGAGACTTCTACGAACTCTTCTTCGATGATGCCATCGTGGCGTCGAAAGAACTCCAGATCACTCTGACCTCCCGCAATAAAGAAAGAGGAATCGCGGTGCCAATGTGCGGCGTGCCGTACCACGCGGCGGAGGGGTATATCGGGAAATTGATCCGGCGTGGATTCAAGGTTGCGATCTGTGAGCAGATGGAGGATCCGCGGCTGGCGAAGAAGCTGGTCCGCCGCGAAGTGACCCGAGTTGTCACGCCGGGGACGGCGGCAGATTCGTCGCTGGGATCTGAGGAGAATAATTTTCTGGCGGCGCTGGCGCAAGTGCGGGATTGCGTGGGCTTTGCGGCGTTGGATTTGTCTACCGGGGAGTTTCGGGCTACGGAGTTTTCCGGGGAAGGAGCGATGCGGCGGGTGCAGGAGGAATTGGAGCAGCTGCGGCCGAAGGAGTTGTTGTTTGGGTCGGCGGCGCCGTTGTTCGAGAGGACCGATGCACGGCCGCTCGGCTTCGCCATCGCGGGACAGCCGAGGCGGCTGTCGCTACATGGTCCGGCTTTTACCGAAACGCCGCTTGAGGATTGGATTTTTTCGCCGGATCACGCGCTGCCCTTGCTGGAGAATCATTTTGGGGTGTTATCCCTGGAGGGCTTCGGGCTGGCTGGACGGACTGCGGCAGCTTCGGCGGCGGGAGCCATCCTTTACTACGTGCGCTCGACGCAGCGGGGGTCGCTGGATCATGTCGACAGGATCGGGTGGTATGAGCGGCAGAATTGCCTGGTGCTCGATGCGGTGACGGTTCGCAATCTGGAGTTGATTGAGCCGCTGTTTGCCGGGACCGATGCCGGAGTGACTTTGTTCCGCTCGATCGATGCAGCCGTGACGCCCATGGGCAAGCGGCTGTTGCGCGCGTGGTTGCTGCGGCCATCACTGGATTTGGCGGAGATCAATGCACGGCTGGATGCGGTCGAGGCGGGAGTGAAGGACATCATTGCGCGCGAGGAATTGCGTCGGGCATTAGATGGTGTGCTGGATCTGGAGCGACTACTGAGCCGCGTCACGCTGGAGACGGCGAATCCGCGGGACGTGTTGGCTCTGGCGGCGTCGCTACGGAAAATTCCAGCGGTCAAGGGAGCGGTGGCGCGTTTGATGTCTGCCCGCTTGCACGCGCTGCATGCGGCACTGGATGAATTGACCGACCTTCGGGAGCGCATTGAGAAGACGATTGTGCCGGAGCCGCCGTTGAGTTTCTCTGATGGGGGCGTGATTGCCGCGGGAATCGATCGCGATCTGGATGAACTGCGGGAACTTTCGCGCAACAGCAAGGCGGTTCTGGCGCAGATCGAGCAGCGGGAGCGCGTGCGGACGGGAATCTCCTCGCTCAAGGTGAAGTTCAATTCTGTATTCGGTTACTACATTGAGGTATCGAAGTCGAATCTGCATCTGGTGCCGCAGGACTATGACCGGAAGCAGACGCTGGTCGGGGCTGAGCGGTTTACTACTCCGGAATTGAAGGAGTATGAAGCGAAGATTCTCGATGCGCAGGAGAAGATCGTCGAGATCGAGCGGCGGCTGTTCACGGAGTTGCGGACCGCGATTGCCGCGGAGGCGAAGCGGATCCGGCAGACTGCGCTGGCATTGGCTGAGGTGGACGTGCTTGGGTCGTTGGCGCACGTCGCGGCGCTGCGGAACTATTGCCGGCCGCGGTTTGTCGAGATCTCGGGCGAGTTGGAGATTATCGAAGGCCGGCATCCGGTGATTGAGCAGCAGGAATTGGCCGGTGGCAGTGAGCGGTTTGTTCCGAATGATCTTTATCTGAACGACACGACTCACAATATTCTGCTGCTGACCGGGCCGAATATGGGAGGTAAGTCGACTTACTTGCGGCAGACGGCTTTGATCGTCATTCTGGCGCAAATGGGATCGTTTGTCCCAGCGCGGTCGGCGAAGCTGAGTGTCGTGGATCGAGTGTTCACGCGCATTGGGGCGAGCGACAATCTGGCGCGCGGGCGCTCGACTTTCATGGTCGAAATGACGGAGACAGCGGCGATTTTGCATACGGCTACGGCGCGGTCCTTAATTCTCCTCGATGAGGTGGGACGCGGTACCTCGACCTACGACGGGCTGGCGATCGCGTGGGCGGCGGTGGAGTATCTGCATGGGCGGGTGCGTGCAAAGGCTTTGTTTGCGACGCACTACTTCGAATTGACCGAACTGGCCGAGCAGTTGGAGGGCGTGAAGAATTATCACGTATCAGTGAAAGAGACGGGCGGCGGGATCGTGTTCCTGCGGAAGGTCGAGCCCGGGGCGGCGGATCGCAGTTATGGAATTGAAGTCGCGAAGCTGGCGGGACTGCCCAATGAAGTGGTCGAACGGGCGCGGGAGGTGCTGGTGCAGCACGAATTCGCGGAGCAGCAGGCGACTGCACATCTGTCGCCGGGAGCGAGTCCTCCGGCAGCGCAGTTGACGATCTTTACGCCGCTGTCGCAGCCGGTGCTGGAGAAGTTGCGGGACGTGGATTTGAACCGGCTGACGCCGCTGGAGGCGCTGAATTTGCTGGCGGAGTTGAAGAAGGAAATCTAACCACAGAGGACGCAGAGGTTCACAGGGGGGCTTCTGGCACGCGAACTTGGACAGTTGCTGATCGTTGGCTTTGACGGCACGGAGATGACGGCGCCGCTCGCTTCCCTGCTGAAGCGGTTGCAACCAGCGGGCGTAATCCTGCTCGCTCGCAATATTAAGAGCCCGGAACAGACGTGGCATCTTCTCCGAGAGTGTCAGAAGTGCGTTGAGATGCCGCTGTTTACTTGCGTTGATCTCGAAGGTGGAACGGTGGATCGGCTTCGCGATGTGCTGGGTGCTGCTCCCTCGGCGGCGGATGTGTTTGCGGTCGATGATCCCAGGCTGTTCCGCACACATGGACGGATCATCGGGGAGAACTGCAGAGCACTGGGATTCAATGTCGATTTCGCTCCAGTACTCGATCTGGCGTTTGAAACATCGCGACCAGTCATGGGTTCGCGAGTGGTCTCGGCCGTTCCGGACGCGACAGTGATGTATGCGCGGGAATTCCTCGGAGGGCTCAAGGGCGCAAAAGTTCTTGGGTGTGGGAAACATTTCCCGGGATTGGGCGAAGGTAAGCTCGATAGCCATCACGAATTGCCAGTGATCGAGAAATCGTTGAAAGAGATCTGGGCTGAGGATCTCGTTCCCTACCGCGCGCTGCGGCAGCAGCTTCCCTTTGTGATGGTTTCGCACGCGGCGTATCCGCAGGTGACAAAGACGAAGACACCTGCCTCGCTTTCAAAGATCTGGATCACGGACATTCTGAAGAAGAAGATCGAATACCGCGGGTTGGTGGTGTCGGACGATCTGGAGATGGGCGGAGTCTTGTCGGCGGCTCCGGTGGGCGAGGCGGCTGTTGAGTTCGTGCGGGCGGGTGGAGATCTGTGCCTCGTTTGTCATCGGGAAGATCGCGTCGTCGAGGCGTATGAAGCTTTGATCAAAGTCACGGAACGCGACAAGAAATTTGCGAAGCGAGTGGTGGAATCTTCGCGGCGGGTGGCTGCGTTCAAGAAGAAGTGCGGGATGAATCTGGCGATTGGGAAGACTCCGACGGCCGCCGTCGTCGAGAGGTTGACGCGCAATCTGTGGGAACTGGGTGAACAGGTGCGGCTTGGTCCATTGAGCCGCCGGGAAGATCGGCGGCGGCGCGGATGAGCAAGAGCGGGATGATCGTCGCCGGGGTGATGAGCGGGACGTCGGCGGATGGGATCGATGTGGCGCTGGTCCAGATCGCCGAATCTGAAGCGCACGGGCGGGGCGCCCGTGGCCACACGATCAGGCTTCTTGGCCACATGCAGTTTCCGTATGCGGCGAAGGTTCGCGCTGGCGTACTCGCAGCGATGAACGCCGAACAGGCGCGGGTTGCGGATCTGGCTCGGCTCAATTCCCTGCTGGGCGAGCTTTATGCCGACGCCGTGTTGGCCACGCAGCGTCGCTATCGAGTAAAAGCCGATCTCGTCGGTTGTCACGGGCAGACTCTTTATCATCAAGGCGGGGCTCAGAGTTTTCTGGGACGCAAGGTGGCGACGACGTGGCAAACCGGCGAGGGAGCTGTTATTGCGGCGCGGGTAGGAGTGTCAGTGGTGTCGGATTTCCGTCCTGCGGACCTCGCTGCCGGCGGCAAGGGTGCGCCGCTGGCTCCTTATCTTGATTATCTGTGGTTTCGCGATGCGCGGATTGGCCGGATTCTGCAGAACATTGGTGGGATCGCGAACCTGACGGCGATTCCGGCTGGGGCGCGTTGCGAAGAAGTTCTCGCGTTTGATACGGGGCCGGGGAACATGGTGATCGATGCGGTCACGCGGAAACTGTTCGGGAAGGCGTTCGATCGGGATGGGAAGATTGCGGCTTCCGGAGAAGTGATGGGGCCTGTTCTTGAGCTAATTTTGAAAGGTGCATTCTTTCGGGCGAAGCCTCCAAAGACTGCGGGCCGTGAGGAGTTTGGGCGGGAGTTTGTGGCGGAATTTCTGCGGTCGTGTCGCGGGCGCAAGCAGGATGTGGTTTCGACGGCTACGGCTTTGACGGCACGATCGATCGCGGAGGCGGTGCAGCGGTACGTTCTGACCGGAAACTTCAAAGTCAAAGATCCCACCCTGTCGCACAAATCGCGACAAGGGTGGGGCACCCTCAAGAGCGCGGGTTTTCGCGAGATTATTCTTTCTGGCGGGGGGGCGCGGAATGCCACGCTGGTCGGGATGCTGGCGGAACTGCTGGCGCCTCTGGGAATTGTGGTGCGGTTCTCGGATGAGTTCGGACTGCCTTCTGAGGCGAAGGAAGCGGTGGCCTTTGCGGTGCTGGCTTACGAGACTTGGAATCGGCGGGCTTCCAATGTACCTTCGGCTACGGGCGCGAAACGAGGGGCTGTGCTGGGGAAGATTTCGTATGCCTGACGGCTCGCGCCTTGCGCCCCTGGGCTTTTCCTTCGGGACCTGGGCTTCGTTGCGATACCAGCGGCGGGGGCAAGATGCCCCCGCCACAGCCGGCAGGATGCCGGCGCTACGACGGACTATCGGACTCGGTGCGATCTTCTTCTTTACTCTGCTTTTCGTCTTTACTTTGCTCTTCCCTCTTCTTTCCTGCTCTTCCAAGGCTGATGCGGACACTTTGGTCATGCTGATTGAGTCGAGTCCGACGAATCTGGATCCGCGCGTGGGGATCGATGCGCAGTCGGAGAGAATCGATAATTTGATCTTCGATGATCTGCTATCGCGTGGCGACGATCTCAATGTCGCGCCCGGCTTGGCGGAGCGGTGGGACGTTCCCGATCCGCAGACCTATGTGTTTCATCTGCACCCGGGGGTGAAGTTTCACGACGGGCGTGCGCTGACTTCGGGGGACGTGAAGTGGACCTTCGATTCGCTGTTACAGGGCAAGATCCGCAGCACCAAAGCCGCCGTTTACAAATATGTCGATCAAATCGACGCGCCGGACGAAAACACCGTCATCTTCAAGATGAAAGAACCCGACGCGACGCTGCTGTGGAATCTCTCCGACGGGGCGATGGGGATTGTGCCTTACGGCAGCGGTGATGAGATGACGGAGCATCCGATCGGGTCCGGGCCCTTCAAGTTCGTCAGCGCCGAGACCGACCGTGAAGTCACGATTGAACGGAACGATGAGTACTGGGGCGGTCCGCCGAAGCTGGCGCGCGTGCGTTTTGCAGTTGTGCCGGATGAGACGACCGAGGCGCTGGAGTTGCGCAAGGGGAGCGGGGACATCGCGATCAACTCGCTCACACCCGATACCGTTCTCACGCTCGCCCGAGAACCATCGCTAGCCGTCGAAACGGCGGCAGGAACGGAGGTGCAATACTTGGGATTTAATCTGCGCGACCCGATTTTGAGGAACGTCCGGGTGCGGCAGGCCATCGCCTATGCGCTTGACCGTCGGCCGATGATCGAATATCTGTGGCGCGGTCTGGCGCAACCTGCGCGCAGTATCTTGCCAGCACAAAGCTGGGCTTACAACGGTGAGGTTCCGGCTTACGCTCACGACACAGCAAAGGCGAATCAACTGCTCGACGCGGCGGGGTATCCGGTAGTGGATGGAGTGCGGTTCCACATCACCATGAAAACTTCGACCATCGAGAGTACGCGCCTCATGGTTGCCGTAATGCAACAGCAGTTGCGCAAGGTGGGAATCGCTCTCGATATTCGGAGCTTCGAATCAGCCACGTTTTTTTACGACGTGCAGCATGGTGCGTTTCAGATGTATGGGCTGCGCTGGATCGGAGGGAATGAAGATCCGGACATCTTTGAATATGCGTTTCACTCTTCGAAGTTTCCGCCAAATGGGGCCAACCGCGACTACTATTCCAACCCCAAGGTCGATGCGCTGATTGACAAGGCGCGGCGCGAGGTCGATCCGAAGGTGCGCAAGCTGCTGTATGGCGAGGTGCAGAGTATTTTGGCGGAGGATCTGCCGTACATCAATTTGTGGTATCTCGATAATGTCATGGTGCACACCAACCGGGTAAGGAATCTGCGGCTGAATCCGGCGGGGAATTTTGATTTCCTGCGGAGCGCCGAACTCGCTTCGAACTCGAATTAGAGTAGCAATCTTTCCTGGATGAGCTCCCGAATTGGGAGGTCCTGCACTTTTCTTCCTCCAGCCCTTTCCAGAAGGAGCATAATCCGACGTAGGAGATGGTTCTCCGACGGGGTACGGTGTGACAGCCACAGGAACCAAGCGATCGCGGGTTCATCTTGTAGTCTGTGTTTGTTTACTGGGGACGTTTCCGGTGATGGGGCAGATCGCTAATGTCCCTGAAGTTCCCTCCCAATTCAAGCTAGACATCGAAACAGCGGCGCGACTGCGGCCCGAACTGATGGCGCAGAGCGTCGCGGCTGCCGGGCACTACGCCACGGGCCGACTGGTGTTCGAACGTTTGGTGCTGGAGGTGCAACCTGCTTTCAGCAGCAAGGTCCGATGGCAGCTGCGGATCGTCGAAGACGATGGGCTCAATGCGTATTCGTCGCCGGATGGCACCGTCTACGTGGAGACTGGGCTGGCGAAGATGGCGGGACCGAGCGCCGGACTCTGGGCCGCAATCCTGTCCCACGAGATCGCGCATGTCGTGCGTCGCGATTGGGCACGGCGATACCTGTATGAGAAGGTCCTCGAGACAAGCGGCAGCCAGAATATTGTGCTGGGTGATCCCGGCGTTCCGCAGGCGAACTGGAGTAGTTCGGAAAAGGCTTCCGCAGACCTGGGACGATTTTGCCGGCAGATGGAACTGGAGGCTGACCGTGAAGGGCTGATGCTGATGGCGCGGGCCGGGTACCATCCAGATTTCGTACCCGCGCTGCACCATCTGCTGCACGCACGCAGCGGCGGGCCTAAGACTGCATCGTTGTACGCAATGCATCCGTGCTGGGAGGAACGAGACCACGAGTTGGGCGGAGCATACACCAAGGCCAGCATCGAATTTGAGCACCGATGGCGCGAGTGGTATGCATCGCCGGGAGGAAATCCGCCAGTCGTCGTGTTCGCTGATTCACCGTTGGTCAAGAAGCATGGCTCCAAGGAGTGGGAGATCCAGATTCCGATGCGCTGCCAGAATCTGGTAGGGGCGGTGGAAGTGGTACTGCGCGCCGATCCTGGGCGGAAAGAGATGATGCGACTCGGAGAACTGTCGGATACCGAAGATCGCGGCTATGAAGTCCGGCAGCTGACCGGATGTACTTCTCCTCGAACTACCGTGGTCTTCACGCTTGCGGACCTGAAGGCCAGGCAACAATCTGGGACGCAGTGGACTGACGTGTATGTGATCGATGCCTGGGGGGCGGTGCTGGCACGGGCGGATTTGCCGAAGTTGCCTCAGTAATCCTCCAATTTCCATTCGCGCTCATATCTCTGGTGTGATCGCCGCCGCGCTTCGCGCTGGCGGGACAGCCGAGGCGGCTGTCGCTCCGTTCAATCTTGCGCGTGTTAACATCGAATTTCGGGCATCGTATGCGCATTCTTTTTATTGGGGACATTTTTGGACGGCCGGGACGGACGATCGTAAAGGACAGGCTGCCGCAGATCGTGCGCGAGCGCGGCATCAATCTTATTGTTGCGAATGGGGAGAACTCTGCGGCTGGCTTCGGCATTACTCCGGCGCTGGCCGAGGAATTGTTCGAACTGAACATTGACGTCATCACCACCGGGAATCACGTTTGGGACAAACGCGAGATCGTCGACTACTTCCAGATGATCGAGGGGAACGGGCACGGACCGGCGCGACGCGTGTTGCGTCCGGCCAACTATCCGGCGGACATGCCGGGGTCGGGCCTGTACGAAGGCATGAAAGGCAAAGTGCCCTATGCGGTGATCAATCTCCAGGGGCGCGTGTTCATGGCCTCGAACGATGATCCGTTCCGAGTGGCAGATCAGCTTCTGCAGAAGATCACGGCCAAGGTGATTCTCGTCGACATGCACGCGGAAGCGACGTCGGAAAAGATTTCGCTCGGCTGGTATCTGGATGGGAGAGTTACCGCGGTGTTGGGCACGCATACCCATGTGCCCACGGCGGATGAACGGGTACTGCCGAATGGAACGGCGTACATCACCGACGTTGGAATGAGCGGGCCTTATGACGGCGTGATCGGCGTTAAGAAGGAACTGGTCATGGGCAAGTTCCTGAATGGAATGCCGGTGCGCTTTGAGCCCGCGACTGGGGATGTGCGGTTGTGCGCTGTGGTCATCGAGTGTGACGAAACGAGCGGGAAGGCACAGAAGATCGAGCGGTTGATGTTGACGTAGGTTGCATATCGTTCCGCCACGGTTACCGACGTAAAAATAGAGTCAAAATCCCCACCC
Source organism: Candidatus Sulfotelmatobacter sp. (assembly GCA_035568275.1). Lineage (GTDB taxonomy): Bacteria > Acidobacteriota > Terriglobia > Terriglobales > Acidobacteriaceae > Sulfotelmatobacter. Next base: position 6,853 of record DATMOO010000307.1, on the reverse strand, counting down.
TGTCGCACAAAACGCGACAAGGGTGGGGCACCCTCGCGATCTACCATCTAGACGTTTCTGGTCATGCAAGACCTTGGATCTTTTGCGTTCTTGGGATGTGACCAAAGGTACTACGGACTACCGGCCACTGATCAGCAAGAACGGAAGCACGATAAAATCAAGAACGATGTCCTTTAAGCTGTCCATCTTGACGGCCGGGCTACTGGCCGCATCGATTGGTGCGTCGTTCGCGCTGGCTGATGAACCTTCGCCAGCCGCTCCCATGACCTGCAGCAACGGAGTTCCTGGTGGAGTGAGTTGCATCACGACCAAGAAAGACCTCAAGGATGCACAAGAAGCCTTCAAGCGTGGCATCAAACTGCACAAAGGCCAGCGGTTTGAAGAGGCGCTTGCGCAATTCGAAGAAGCGACGCGGCTGGTTCCACAAAGCCGGGAGTATCTGACCGCGCGCGAAGTGCTTCGATCGAAGCTGGTGTTCGACCACATTCAGCATGGAAATGGTCTGTTGTTGGAGGATGCGCGATTGCGGGCTGCCGCCGAATTCCGCGCGGCGCTCGCTTTGGATCCGGACAATCAGTTTGCCCAGGAACGGTTGGGCGAGGCTACAAGGCAGTTTTCACCGCTCCTCCAGACCAAGGTGGCCGGGCCTTGGGAAGAGTCCGAGGAGATCCATCTCGAGCCGACCAACGACGTGGCCACATTCCATTTCGCCGGCGATGTGAAGTCGTTGTTTAGCGAACTGGGGCCGGCATACAAGATCACAGTGCAATTTGACGATTCGGTCCAGACGCGCCAGGTGCGCTTCAATGTGGACAATGTCGATTTCTTTACGGCGCTAAGCCTGGCATGCAAGGTGAGCAAAACGATGTGGGCGGCTCTCGACTCTCATCAGATGCTGATCCTTGCCGACAATGCTGAGAATCACAGGCAATACGATCGCATGTCGCTGCGGAGATTCATTCTGCCGGCGCATTCGACACCGCAGGAAGCGACCGACATCGTGAATACGATGCGGCAAATTTTCGATCTGCGGAACCTGAGTTCAGGGCAAACTGCAGACACGATGGAAGTGCGGGGACCGCAGCGGGCGGTCGAGGCCTGCGCGCGGCTGTTGGACCAACTCGGCAATCCCAAGCCGCAAGTGATGATCGATGTGCGCGTCTACCAGATCAGTCACATGCTCACGCGCAATATGGGCGTGCATATTCCGAATACGTTCAACCTGTTCAACATCCCGGCTGCGGCACTGCTAGGGTTGGGCGGACAAAACATACAGGATCTGATCAATCAGCTCATTGCGTCGGGGGCAATCAACCAGGCTGGCAGCACGTCACTCGCGGGCTTGCTCTCGCAGCTCACAGGGCAGCAGAGTTCAATCTTCAGCCAGCCGCTGGCGACGTTCGGAGGCGGGCTCACGTTCATGGGACTGAGCCTCGATCAGTTATCGGCACAACTGTCGGTCAACGAGTCATGGGTACGCACTCTTGACGATTTATCGATGCGCGCCGGCCAGGGAACCGACGCGAACTTCCATCTGGGGCAGCGGTATCCGATTCTGAATGCCAGCTACGCGCCCATCTTCAACTCACCGCAGATTTCCCAGGTGCTTGGGAATCAGACTTATATTCCGCCAATTCCGTCCGTAAGCTACGAGGATCTTGGACTGAACCTGAAGGCGAAGCCCACCATTCACGCCGATGGTACGGTCAGCCTGCAGCTTGAATTGCAGGTGCGCTCGCTGACTGGGCAATCCGACAACGGCGTGCCGGTGATCTCGAATCGCGAGTACAAAGCGAGCATCAACCTTAAAGACGGAGAGCCGGCGTTCGTGGCTGGCGAGATTTCCAACAGCGATATGCGGTCGATGAGTGGACTTCCGGGGCTTGGCTTTGTTCCCGGGCTTAACATGGCTATGGTGACCAACACGCGGCAGATAGACTACGACGAGTTGATGATCGCCATCACGCCGCACGTGATTTCCAACTTCGACCCCACCACAAACGAGATCTGGCTAAGTGAGAGATAGCAAAACCGGCGTCGGATACCTGGCTTCAGTCCCGCGGCAGACTATTAAACTTTTCGATTGGGATTCCTTCCTGAGAGTGCTAGAGTGTGGGACCCATGGAAGTCTTGATCGTCGTTTTAGTTATCGTTTTTCTAATCGCATTGAGCCGACTGTGGGTCAGCCGCTCGACTAGGCCAGCTGATGATGAAATCGATTCACCGTCAGGCAGTTCCAACTCTGTTTTCTTTAACAACACGAATTCGTGGATCCTCGATCAGACGATTCAGAGCATAGACACTTCCGAATCCTCCTCAACGATTGAAGATTCCCAACCTTCGCAGACGGCATCATCTCAGGACAGCCCGCAAGATTTCAGCAGCGACAACTCCAGCGGCGATTGTTCTTGCCCGGCCGACTCAACCAGCTATGACGCGGGAGGCTGCTCGGTAGATTCCCGCAGCTTTGACGCGGGAAACTCTAACTGACCCAGCTACCAATCTACTTTTGTGCTTCTTTTCCGTTTTGCGCTTCTTTTGCAGCGAAATCCACCAGACTCTTGTAGACGTCTGACAGGCGGTTATCGAAGCTGCCGATCTTGCGGCCATTAATGAAGAGCGTAGGCGTGCCGCTCACGTCGACTATCTTGCCAAGAGCGATGGAGGCATCGATGCGCGCTTTCGTTTCCGGCTGGGCGGCGCAAGCAGCGATCTCAGAGCCCTTGACGCCTGCGCCATCGGCGAGCGCGGTAAGTTTTTCGTCAGCGTTCTCGGCGGTAATCTCCGCTTGCGTCTCGTAAGTCTTGGAGAGAAATTTCCAGAACGCATCGTTCGAGGCACGTCCGACGCAATCGGCATACGCGGCGCCTTTGGCGGCCCAGTTATGCATCTCGAGGGGGAAGTTCTGAAAGACGAATCGAGCCTGGGGCTCGGCGGCGACGAGCGCCTCGATGGTGGGCTGCGCGGCCTTGCATGCGGGACACTGCAGATCTCCGAACTCCACGATAGTTACCGGCGCGTCTTTGGGGCCGCGAGAGGGGCCGCTGATTCCCTTCTCTAAAGCGTTCTTCGCAGGATCGAATGGCTTTGCGCCGAAAGGAATGACATCGCCAATCAGGGCGTGCTGGCCATCAGGCGAGACGTAGAAGCGCGTCAACTGCTGACCCTGCTGGTTGGCAAGCACGACCGTGACTTCGGCCAGTCCTTCGATCGTCGAAGGCTTGATGCTGGAGATCTTCCAGCTCATGTCAGATTGATAGCCGAACTGTTCGTGGAGGAACGAATCGACAGTGGCTTCTGAGGGAAGGTTGGCGGTGGCGTGGGTTCCGAGTTTCTCGGCGGGCTTGGCCGCAGGTTTAGTTTTCTCCGAAGCCTGGCCAAGAACGAGGGTGCCGGCGAGTAGAAGGAAAACGGAAATTGTTTTCAGCAGAACGCGCATGGGTTCCTTTCAAATTAGAAATGCATGGATCTTGCGGAAGCTCGGCTCCAACTCACTAGAATACTTCAGATTCGCAGATCATATTTCCGACTTTGCGGCGATGGGAAAACGGCGCCCGTAGCCAAAAGCCTTGGGAGAAATCTTGAGCCCTGGGGCGGCCTGCTGGCGCTTGTACTCGGCGCGGTCGACCATGCGTATCACGCGCCGGACGGTTTCGATGTCGATGCCACGATCAGCGGCAATGCGCTCGGCGGCGTGGGAGTCTTCAACGTAGTCTTCCAGAACGGCATCGAGCACTTCGTAGGGCGGCAGCGAGTCGCTGTCTTTCTGGTCAGGCCGCAACTCCGCCGAGGGAGGTTTTTCGATTGAGGCTCGCGGAATCACGGGACGGCGCGAATTCACGTATTCAGCCAAGCCGTAGACAAGGGTTTTCGGGACATCGGAGATGACCGCCAGGCCGCCGACCATATCGCCGTAGAGTGTGCAATATCCGACACCGAGCTCGCTCTTGTTGCCGGTGGAGAGCACAATGGCGCCGAACTTGTTCGAGAGCGCCATCAGCAACATGCCCCGAGCGCGGGACTGTATGTTCTCTTCTGTGACGTCTTCTTTGAGTCCCGCGAATACATCCCGGAGAGTCTGGCGGTAAGCCTTGTAGGCCGGATTGATTGAAAGCAGTTCGAAGCGGATGCCGAGATTGTTTGCCAGGGTGCGGGCGTCGTCGATGGAGCCCTGAGACGAATAGGGGCCGGGCATGCCGACGCCGATGACGTTCTCAGGGCCGACGGCATCGGCTGCGATCGCGGCCGTCAGTGCGGAATCGATGCCGCCGCTGAGGGCGATGATGGCTCTCTGAAATCCGCATTTGCGGATGTAATCGCGCGTGCCCAACACCAGGGTGGAATAGGCACTGGCTTCGTCCCCTGGAATCTGTTCGTGCATCTCTCCGGTGAGATCCTGGGAATCGAAGTAGATCAGGTCTTCTTCAAACGAACGTCCTTGCGCGATGATCTTGCCTTCGCGATTGAGTACCAGGCTGGAGCCGTCAAAGACCAAGCTGTCGTTGCCACCGACTTGATTCACGAGCGCGACGGGAACTTTGTGCTGGCGGGCGATGCTGGCGAGCATGTCGCGGCGGAATTCGCGTTTGCCGATCCAGAAAGGCGAGGCGGAGATATTGAGCACGAAATTTCCACCCTCGCGAACAAGCGATTCGACCGGATCAACCGTATAGAGGCGCTTGGCCCAGAATCGCTTGTCGTTCCAGGCATCCTCACAGATGGTGAGCGCCATTCGGTTGCCGCAGAAGGGAAAGAGTTGCTGGCTCTTCGCGGGGGCGAAGTTGCGCATTTCGTCGAAAACATCGTAAGTCGGCAGCAACATCTTCGACTGGATGAATGTAATCTTTCCGTCCATCAACAGAGCGGCGGAGTTCATCGCGGACTTGCCGGTGTCAGAATCAGCGGGTGTTACCAAGCCGCAGATGACGGCAATGCCTGTTGTTGCGGCGGCAATGCGCTCCGCCGACTCGCGATTGCGTGCGACGAACGAAGGGCGCTCGACCAAGTCGCGCGGGGGATACCCACAAACCGACAATTCGGGAAACAGAATCAAGCCGGCGCCGGCTGACCTGGCTCGTTGTGCGAAGTCGATGATCTTGGCGGCGTTGCCGGAGAAATCCCCGACCGTCGGATTGATTTGTCCAAGCGCGATCTTCACAAATCAAGTGTAAAGCTTCTCGCCATGGGCTTGCGAACGCCGTATTTCGAAGACAGATTCACTTTTGCCTTGGAGACGTGCGGAACCTGCTACAATATCGATTTTGTACAATCTGGAGGTAAGTTTGATGCCCCTGCAAAGGCCGTCCCAGAAGTTGTGCCTTGTGTTTTTCTGTTCTCCGCTCCTCATCCTCTCACTCATTTCTGTCGCGTCTGCTCAGTCCAATGGCAAGTCGCTTCGCTGGATGAACTCCGGTTTGTCCGCGGACGAGCGCGCGTCGATGGTCGTCAAAGAGATGACGATCGACGAGAAGATCACGATGCTGCACGGCACCGGGATGGTGGGGCTGAGCCCCATGAGCCCGCTGGCCGTGCATTCGAATGGTGGCGCGGGATACGTTGTAGAGATTCCGCGGCTGGAAATTCCGGCGATCCAGATGTCGGACTCAGCCTATGGGGTGCGTATGAGCGGCGAGAATGGGCGCTACTCGACGGCGCTTCCCTCTTGTGTGGCGGGCGCCGCGAGTTGGGACTTGCAGGGCGGCTTCGAATACGGGGCGTTGATCGGGCGCGAACTGCGCGCGCAGGGCTACAACATGTCGCTGGGCGGAGGCGTGAACCTCACCCGCGAGCCGCGCAATGGGCGCACGTTTGAATACATGGGCGAGGACCCGGTACTGGCCGGCAAAATGGTGGCATCGGTGATCAGGGGGATCCAGGGACAGCATGTGCTCGGCGACATCAAGCACTATGCCCTGAACGATCAAGAGAGTGGACGCAATGCGGTGAACATCACCATCGACAAACGCGCGGCGCGCGAGAGTGACCTGCTGGCGTTCGAGATTGGAATCGAGGAATCCGATCCGGCGGGGGTGATGTGTTCGTACAACCGCCTTTATGACGACTACGCCTGCGAAAGCAAGTATCTGCTGACCGACATTCTCAAAAGGGATTGGAACTTCAAGGGATTTGTGGTGACTGACTGGGGTGGCGCACACAGCGTAGAGAAGGCCTCGGCGGCAGGCATGGATCACGAGCAACCGGGATGGCTTTTCTATGGAGACGATCTGAAGAAGGCGGTCGAATCGGGCAAAGTGCCGCAAGCCGAACTTGATGATCACGTGCATCGGATTTTGCGAGCAATGTTCGCCACGGGCCTGATGGACGATCCGGTGCAAAGTAGCGTCCCGGACGTATTAGGCGGGCTGGAAGTGGCGCGCAAGCTGGAGGAGCAGAGCATCGTGCTGCTCAAGAATGAGAAGTCGCAGCTCCCGCTGGATGCAGCGAAGGTTCACAGCATCGCCGTGATCGGACCTCATGCAGATGTGGGAATGATTTCAGGGGGAGGTTCGGCGCAGGTCGATCCTCCGGTGGGAAACGCGATTCTACCGCCGGGTAAGGGGCAAACGAGATGGCTGGAGCCGGTTTGGTTTCCGACTTCGCCATTGAAATCGATTCGGGCGAAGGCTTCTGGGGTTAAGGTGCAATTTGATTCGGGCGCCGATCCGTCAGCGGCTGCTGCGCTCGCCAAGAACTCCGATGTGGTCATCATCTTTGCCTACCAGTGGGAGAGCGAAGGCATGGATTTGCCAAGTCTCGCGCTTCCCGAGCATCAGGACGATCTCATTGCGAAGGTCGCCGCAGCGAACCCGCACACGGTCGTCGTGGTGGAAAGCGGCGGCCCGGTGACCATGCC
>DATMOO010000306.1:0-13245 GCA_035568275.1 Candidatus Sulfotelmatobacter sp. | reverse complement strand
TCTTTGGACGGACAGGGCGGGGATTTTGACTCAGGCTCAGCGACGGAGCCTTTGCCGAGGTCCGAAGTCCGAGGTCCGACGTCCGCCTCTATGTACTCCAAATTCCGCAACCGCGTCATGTTCCCTATCTCGAGCGAAGCGGGCAAAGTCACAGCGTTCACAGGTCGCACTCTCTCCACCGACGAGAAGTCCGGACCAAAATATCTGAACTCTCCCGAGACCCCGATCTACTCCAAGAGCAAAGTGCTCTTCAACCTCGACCTCGCCAAGGAATGGATCAAGAAGTTCGACTATGCGATCCTCGTCGAAGGCCAGATGGATTGCATCTCTGTCTTCGCCGCCGGATTCCAGAACGTAATCGCGAGCTCCGGCACCGCCTTCACCGAGCTGCAAGCCAAGCTGCTCGGCCGTTTCAGCAAGAACGTAGTGGTGAACTTCGACCCCGACACGGCTGGAGCAAAGGCCACCGAGCGTACCCTGGGCCTGCTCATCGAAGAGGAATTCCAGATCAAGGTCCTGACCCTCGAGCAGGGATTCGACCCCGACCTCTACATCCGCCGCAAAGGTAAGGACGCCTACAGCGAAGCCCTGCGCCAATCGCAAAAATACTTCGACTACCTGATCGAGCGCGCGCGCACGCAGTTCCCCATCCGCAGCGCCGAAGGCAAACACAAAGCAGTGAACTATCTCCTGCCACACATCCAGCGCGTCCCCAGCCGCATCATGCGCGACGAACTTGCGCAGGAGATCGCGCAGAAACTCCAGGTCGACTCCGCCGTCCTGCGCCAGGAACTCCGTCACGCCGCCAGTACTCGCTCCACATCGGCGGTAAAGGCTCCCGCCGAAGCTCAGGTGACCGAGGCGGAGAAGGTCTTAATCCGCGCCTTGGCCTCAGCTCGCCAGATTCAAACCGCAGAAGAGCATATTTCGGCGCGCGACGGCGCCGAAGAGGAATTCGATCCAGCCCGCCAGGCTCAGTTCGTCCTTCTGCATGAAGGCCTGCACCTCGGTCTGGCAACCGAAGCACTCGCCGAATGCCTGCTCAATGCCAGTCCGGAGGCTCCAGACATCCTGCAAATTCCCGCGTCCGAGCCCGACCGCCGTATGCTCGCCGCTATCTTGCTGAAAGAAGAAGAGGAACTCACCGCCGAGGTACTGGAGGCTGCGGTCCGCGCCCTGCGTCGCGTCCATCTGCGCCGCCGTCAGGAAGAGGTTCAGCGCGAGCTCAAGAAGCCGGGTCTGGCAGCCGATAAAGACCGTCTGCGGCTGCTGTTGGCCGAACTGGAGCGCATCAGCCGCGCTCTGCGCGACCCCAGCCAGCCAGAAGAGGGGAAAAAGGCGTCGTAACAGGCCCTCGAAACCCGAAAACTGCTTGAAACAAAACAGCTTTGGCTGCCATCTAACTATTTAGGAGGATTGCGGATAGGCGCGGAGAGAGCGAATACCGAGGGCGCTCGATAGACAGGGGGCACCAGAGGTGCTAAACTCTGTAAGTTTGTGCCAGCTGGCACAATCCCGCTGGACCCAAATTCCCACCTATCCGGAATGTACCACACGCACCCAGCGTGAGTGAAATTGAGTTTTCAGAGGACACCTTTTGGCTCTAGACGATAAGTTCGACGATATCAAAAAGCTGATCGACACAGGAAAAGAGAAGGGATATCTCACGTATGACCAGGTCAATGACCTCATACCGCATGACGTGCACAGTCCCGAAGACCTCGACGATCTGCTGACTACAATTGGAACGCAAGGCATCGACGTTCTCGAAGGCCCCAAGCTGCCTTCCGCGGGACTCGATAAGAAAGGCTTCGAAGAACTGGAAGAAGGGGAGGACGTCGAACTCGACCTCACCCCCGGCGCGCTCGAAAAAACCAACGATCCCGTCCGCATGTACCTGCGCGAGATGGGAACTGTTCCGCTGCTCACGCGCGAAGGCGAAGTGGAAATCGCCAAGCGCATCGAACGCGGACAGATTCGCGTGCTCAAGGCGCTCTCGCGTTCACCCATTGTGATTCGCGAGCTGCTGACCCTGGGCGAAGACCTCAAGAAAAACGTCCGCTCGATCAAGGAAGTGGTTACCTTCGACGAAGAAGAGATCACGGACGAGATCCTGCAGAACCGCCTCAACGAGTTCACCGGCAAGATCGACGACATGGCCAAGCTGTACAAAAAGGCCGGCGTGCTCGAAGAGAAGTTCAAGGAAGTTTCGCAGAAGAAGAATCCGCGCGATCATCGCCGCACCCGGCGCAAGCTGGCGCGCGCGATCGTCGCTACTTCGATCGCGGTTCGCAAGCTCGGATTTACCAACGCCGAGCGCAAGCGGCTGATCGAGCGGCTCAACAAAACCGTCGACGGCATGCGCTCGCTCGACCGCCAGGCTACGAACCTCGAGCGCAAGTCCGAAGCCACCCGCAGCGAAGAGCAGAAGAAGGAATACCGCCGGCAAGCACGCGCGATTCGCGGTGAAGTCGAAAAGCTGGAACTCGAAACCGGAGTGTCGTTCCCCGAGCTCAAGCGCACGCAGCGCGAGATCATACAGGGCGACATGGACGCGGAGCAGGCCAAGAGGGAGCTGATTGAGGCCAACTTGCGTCTTGTGGTTTCGATCGCCAAGAAATACACCAACCGCGGACTGCAGTTCCTCGACCTGATTCAGGAAGGCAACATCGGACTGATGAAGGCCGTCGACAAATTCGAATATCGCCGTGGCTACAAGTTTTCGACGTACGCCACGTGGTGGATTCGGCAGGCCATCACCCGGGCGATTGCCGACCAGGCGCGTACGATCCGCATCCCGGTGCATATGATCGAAACGATCAACAAGCTGATCCGCACCTCGCGGCAGCTGGTGCAGGAACTGGGACGCGAACCGACGTCGGAAGAGATCGCCAAGCGCATGGATATTCCAGTCGCGAAAGTGCGCAAGGTGCTCAAGATCGCGCAGGAACCAATTTCGCTCGAAACGCCGATCGGCGAAGAGGAAGATTCGCACTTGGGCGACTTCATCGAAGACCGCGCGGTAGTTTCACCGGCGGAAGCGGTAATCAACGTGAACCTGAAGGACCAGACAGGACAGGTCCTGCGCACGCTGACCCCGCGCGAGGAAAAAGTCATCAAGATGCGCTTCGGCCTGGAAGACGGTTCAGAACACACGTTGGAAGAGGTCGGGCAGAGCTTCGCGGTCACCCGCGAACGCATCCGCCAGATCGAAGCCAAGGCGCTACGGAAGTTGCGCCATCCCTCGCGCTCGCGAAAGCTGCGCGCGTTCATGGATGGAGTCCGGGACTAACAAGCTCGTGTAGGGGCGGACGCCTTCGTCCGTCTAGCCACGGGATCGCACGGATTTTCTTAGGGCACGGCTTCAGCCGTGCCCTTTTTTCTCGTGCGGAAAAAACTAAGCCTTGTCATTCCGAGCGCGGCTTTATCGTCCGAGGAATCTGCTTCTCATGGGTCCAGGGCTGGCGCGGATGCAGGCGGCGATGAATTATTGCAAGCATTATTTGGTGCGCCGTGGGGTGCGTACGGGGAAGGCAGTGGATGAGGGGTAGGTGTCGGGCCGGTTTTGTAGGTCTTTCGGCGTCCGATATCTACATTCTTGTCATTCCGAAACGGCGTAGCCGTTGAGGAATCTGCGGGCGCTTGCAGCCCCTCGGTGCCGGCCAGGAGCAGATTCCTCCCTCCGGTCGGAATGACAAAAGAATGTCGGAATGACAGAAGAATTCGGAACTACAGAAGTATGAGTACGCGAAAGGTGCCGCTACCTAATGACGAAGCCTGCAGCATTCTTAGTCCACATCATGCATGATCGCTCGTCACTCGTATCTGAGCGCGACCATGGGATCGACCTTGGTCGCCCGCCGTGCAGGAATGTAGCACGCGAGCAGCGCTGTCGCGATCAGGAGCGCGATCACCGCAGCGAACGTTAGCGGATCGGTGGCTGTTACACCGAAAAGGAGCGACGACAGCGTCCGCGTCAGCGCGAAAGATCCGGCCAAGCCGATGGCAATACCGATCAAGATCGTGCGTATGCCCTGGGTCAGGATCATTGTCAGCACATCTCGAGAGCGCGCTCCGAGCGCCACGCGGACTCCGATCTCGCGCGTGCGGCGGCTTACGGAGTAGGCCATCACGCCGAAGACTCCGGCGGTCGCGAGCAGGAGTGCCACGATTCCGAAGAAGGCGATCAGGATGAGGTTGAAGCGGCGCGAGCCTAGCGACGCGGAATAGACCTGCGCGAAGGTCCGGAAGCGAGGAGGAATCTCCGGTTTGAGTTCCTGCAAGATACTGCGCGCGGAGGTGGTGACCAGTTGCGTGTCGGCGTCGGTCAACATGGTGATCGTCATCCAGGGCACGGGACGCTGGAAGAGGTTGACGTAAACCGTCGGAGGCGCCGGGGCGTCCAGCCCGTACTGGTGAACGTCACCGACGATACCCACGATGGTCAAGAGGCGAATGTCGCCATCCATGTTTCCGAATTCGATTGTCTGGCCAATGGGATCCCGGCCGGGCCAGCGCGTGTGAGCCAGGGATTCGCTGATAACGGCAGCGTGGGGAGAGTCGGGGGTGTCACGACCGTCAAACAGACGTCCGCGAAGAAGAGGGATCCCGAGCGCCTGGAAGTATCCGCTGGTAGCAACTCCGAATTCGGCGTTGCCCTGGCGATCCTTTTGCTTAAACAAAATATCGAATTGCCGAGACAGTTCCTCGAGGTTATCTGGAGTTTTGGGGAGTTCGTCGGGGTTCATGAGCAGGAACATGCCATTGGGAAGGCCGCCGTTCATGGGCAGCCCATTCATGGCGCCGACCCGGTGCACGCCCGGGATCTGCCTGAGCCGATCAATCAACTGGGCGAAGAAGATCGCCTGGCCGGCCTTGCCTTTCCTGTCGGCCCAGTCCGGCCAAGGCAGGTTGACGTCCATGGTGACGATCTTATCCACACGAAAGCCTGGGTCTACTTCAAGTACTTTCTTCAGACTGCGGCCGAGGAGTCCCGCGCCGATGACGAGCACGAGCGTGATGGCGATCTGTGCCGCAACGATGGCGCGTCCAACACGCTGGGTGCGCTGTGAGCCAGATTGCGAGCGGCCGCCTTCGCCGAGAGCCTCGCGAACATCCCCCGCGGTGGCACGTACTGCGGTGAAGATACCGAGTCCGGCGGCGACTGCTGTGGACAGCAGGAATGCGAAGACAAGAACTGGGATGTTGATGGAGATGGTGTCGAGGCGCGGCAGGTCTTGCGGAGCGAGTGCGATCAGGCCCGATACGCCAGAGAACGCCCCGAATAGTCCGAGGACGCCCGCGATCAGCGAGAGTAAAAGTGACTCGGTAAGGAATTGGCGGACGAGGCGCCCACGGCCGGCGCCGAGAGCGCTACGAACAGCTAGTTCGCGCTGGCGGACCGAAGCCTGCGCGAGCAGAAGGTTCGCAACATTCGCACAAGCCACCAGGAGAAGAAATCCTACCGCACCGAGAAGGATCAGCAGAGCAGGTCGGACTTGGCCGGTCATTGATTCCTCGAGTGGGATGACGGCAGCGTCTTTGAGGAGATAGTCGCTCTGCTCGGTTGAGGAATCGTGAATGCGGCGGGCGATGGTGCTAATCTCGGCGTTGGCCTGCTGTGGCGTTACATTGTCGCGGAGACGCGCAACAGCGTTGTAATTATGCGAGCTACGGCTTGGATTTTCGCCATCACGGTCGGCGGGAACGATGACCTCAGTATCGGCGGGGAATTGGAAATTGGAGGGAAGAACGCCGATCACCGCGAAGATGTCTTTGTCAATTTTCAGATGGAGCTGCGCGAGATCGGAGGAAGAACCGAGATACTGGTTCCAGTATGCGTAACCAACGAGGGCAACAGGAGCGGCGCCTTTCTTCGCGTCAGTAGCAACGAAATCGCGACCAATGATTGGCTGAACGCGAAAGATTTTCAGGAACTCGGGAGTGACGGCTGCGACCATGGTGCGCGTCGGCTGCGAGCCGCCCGATACCGACACGATGTTCGCGCCGTACTTCGCCATAGCTTGCAGAGTGTGATTCTGGTCGCGGAAGTCGTCGAAGTTCGGGTCGGCGAGGCGCGACCAAGTGCCCTTAGTATTGACCTCGAATACGGCCACGATGCGGTCGGGATCGTTGTACGGCAGAGGACGCAGCAGGACTCCGTAGACCACGCTGAAGATGGCAGTGGTGGCGCCGATGGCGAGTGCCAAGGTGATGACCGAGACAGCCGTGAAACCGGAACTGCGCCGCAAGATGCGGAAGGCGTGGCGAAGGTCGTGCAGAAGCGTTTCCATAGCAGTATCCGATTGATGATTCAGTGCAAGTCCGATGCCAACCGCTCAAGCCGTAATCGGTTGCAAAGGAAGGCAGTAGGTTGCATTCGAGGGGGAATCTTGACCATCGACGGACCAGGGTGTACGGAATTGGACAGCCGGGGTCAACATACCAGCTGCCGTCTTTCACTTCGCAGCCTTGGTCCACCCGGTGGAAGTTCTACTCCCGCGCAACGGTACATGTCCTCGCGTTCTTCCATCGCTGCTCTTTCGGCCACCTCGGTAATCTTGTTGTGGTTACGCGCCCACCCTAGTCTGAATGGACATGGCCTTGCGCTGCTTCCTGTTTTCCTCTGACGAAGGGACGTCAGACCTAATCCGCCAAGTTTTGACCGGCCTCGGTGTCGAGGGAGAGTCCTGCTGTCAGGCGACCACCGCCGTTGAAAAGCTTGCGCAGGAACTGTTTCAACTCGTTGTCATCGACTGGGACCAGCAGCCGGAAGCCGGAATGCTGTTATCGGCAGCCCGCGAACGGAAAGCCGCGGAGCGTCCCCTGATTCTCGCCATCGTCAGCGATGATGCCAGCGCACCGAAGGCGCTTCAGGCCGGCGTCAATTCCACTCTCCGCAAGCCGCTGATTTTGAACCAGGTCACCGACACTCTAAAAACCGCCCGCGATCTTTTACGCTCGCGCCAGGAGTCGGTGGCCCCTGCGACGCTTGCGGCCGCCGCCGCTGCTTCGTCTTCGGCGGCTCCCGGCGGATTGCCAGTACCAGCTTCCCTGGGTGGAGAGTTTCTGCATTCGACTCCAATACCCACCGACGGTCAGTTCGAAACCGACTCCGCCGTAGCCATATTCAAGGAACAATCGGCCGCAGAACAAACCAATCCACTGAAAGACTTGGAGCCGGTGGCCTCAGCCATGCCAGAGCGGCTCTCACCGCCACAGCCTTCTTCATCGGATGAGCCCAGAGGTCTCGAATGGTATCTGAAAGCTCGTGGAGTCTCACGGCAGCCCGGATCCGTTCTGGGAGCTACTCCGGCTCCGCCTCCGCCGGCTGGCGAAAAACCTGAATTACTTGGTTACGATGCGCCTTCCCCCGCTGCGGAACCTGCCTCCCGCGAACCTGCCCCCCGGGAACCTGGATTAGCCAAACGCAGTCCGGCCGCTGAGATCGAGCACGCTGCAGCGCAGGAAAAGCAGGAGAAGAAAGAAGAAGCGCACCTCTTTTCCTACATCGCGGGGGAGCACCCGGAAAAGTCCGGACAGACGGAATCGCGATTCAGAATTCCCAAGGGCGCCATTATTTTCGCTCTCGTTTTGGCGGCCGGTGCGATTGTGGCCGCGCCGCAAGCACCCTGGCACGGAAAGCTCGCAGGCCTGACCGGCCGCGGGCGGCATGCGCTCCACGGCTGGCTCAACCCGCAGCCCGTAACTGCCGTGACCCAGGCACCCACAAGCCACGAGGATTTCGGCCGCCCCGGTGACGAGTACAAGCTCCCCGTGGCTGAGAACATTCCTGACGCCACTACCGATCCATCGCAGATCAGCGTACTCCCCGTCATAGATCCGACGGCTAAGAAACCCATGACAGTCGACGCAGGCTCCGAGCAGCCCGCAGGAACAAACACCACTTCTGCACCACCCGACACAAGCCAGCCCGGCACCGCTCCGACTCCCGCGCCTCAGCCCGCCCAAAGCGCGCCGGATCGGGTTCAGCCGGCCACAACTTCAACCCCAACCTCCGCGGCTCCGGATGGATCCGCTCACCTCGACGTCCCGGCTCCAACTCCCGCTCCTCCAGTCTCAGTTCAGCCAGTTTCGGTTCAACAGCCGGCGCCCCCTGCACCTAGACCGCAGCCAGCGCAATACACGCCAGGCGCGCCGACCAAAGTCCCCTCGAGCCTGAAGTCGCAGATGACCACCATGGTGCCCGACGCGAGCGGCAACAAGCCCGCCGATGCTGCGCTTCCCTCGATCGAACCTGTCGATGTTCCTGAACTCACCCAGCGCGCTCTTCTCACCGATCAGCCACCCCTGGCGTATCCGGCGAATGCAGCTGGCAAACAAGGCACTGTGATCCTGCAGGTTCTCATCGGTCGCGATGGCGCAGTCCAAGACGCGAAATTCCTGCAAGGCTCCCTGGCCTTTGCCCGTGCAGCCATCGACAACGTACGGCAGTGGAAGTTCAAGCCCTACAGCATGAACGGCCGCCCCGTCTCCGTCGAGACCACCCTGACCCTGAAATTCGCCCCCCCACAATGATCGAACGAGATCCCGAGTGCATCGTGAGTCCTGTGCTCGTTTTGAAAAGGGCTCGCGCTCCGTTTAGAAAGGGCGCGGCTTCCAGAGACTGCGTGAGAACTACCATTTAACGCAAGCGGTGGAGCAAGCACCACCAAAATTCCAGCCGCGAAGCGGCGGTATGTAAAAGCCCGGCACGGAAGTGCCGGCTGAAAAATGGAACAAATGCGCGAGTCCCGTAGGACGGCACGCGCTCTGCTGACTCCTCGAGCCGCCCCGTAACAAGCCTCCGAAGGCACGCCTTTAGGCGCTGAGGTTGGCCGATAGATTCCCAACATATGCCTAACTCCCCTGTTATGTTGTAAATGCCCCCTCCAACATTCCCAAACGCCCGCAGGCCCGAAAAAACCAAAGAAACCACCAAAGCACAAACTCCAACAATGTCCCATTTGCATCTAGAGATATAATAGGAGCAGCTCACAGGAAGTAGTTCGTTCCTTCCGGAAGAAGATCACGAAAAGATGTCCATGAAAATTAAAGCAGCGATTCTCGTCACCTCCTTTGCCGTACTGCTCTTCGTCGTCGTCGGATCGATGGGCGGCGTTCACGCCTCCTCGAGCGACGGCTCTTACCGCCAGTTGCAGGTTTACAGCGAAGTACTCTCGCGCGTGCGCACTGAGTACGTCGAAGAGCCCAACATTCCGAAGGTGACCGACGGAGCTCTGCACGGCCTGCTCGAATCGCTCGACTCCAACTCCAGTTATCTCTCGGCGGATGCCTACAAGTCATTCAAGGCCCACAAGGCGGAAGGCAAGGCTGATATCGGAGCCGTCGTCTCCAAGCGTTTCGGCTACGCCGCCGTCGTCGCCGTGCTTCCGGGTTCGCCCGCCGAAAAAGCCGGAATTGAAGCAACGGACATCTTTGAATCGATTGAAGGGCGGAGCACTCGCGACATGTCTCTTCCCGAAATCCGCAACCTCATCATCGGCCCGCCGGGATCCACCCTGAATGTTCAGGTGGTCCGCGCCCGCAAAGCCGAGCCGCAGAAGGTTGTCATCACCCGCGACGTCGTCGGCGTTCCTCCGGTCACTGACAAGATGATGGAGGATGGCATTGGCTACCTGAAAGTCGAAGCGCTGACCAAGGGCAAGTCGCAGGAAATCGCGTCGAAGATCAAGTCGCTCGAAAAATCCGGAGCGAAGAAAATCCTGCTCGACGTTCGCTATTGCGCCGAAGGTGACGAGAGCGAAGGCATCGCAGCCGCGAATTTGTTCCTGAATCACGGCACCATCACTTACTTGCAGGGACAGAAGTATCCGCGGCAGGCATTCAACGCTGATCCCGCGAAAGCAATCACCAACCTTCCCGTTGCTGTCCTGGTAAACCGCGGCACCTCAGGCCCCGCAGAAATCATCGCGGCCGCTATTCTCGAGAACGCCCGGGGCGACATTGTCGGCGACAAGACGTTCGGTGATGGCTCCCTCCAAAAGACTCTCGAGCTTCCCGACGGCGGCGCGCTGATTCTCTCCATCGCGAAGTACTACTCGCCGAGCGGCAAGGCGATTCAGGACACTGCGATCACTCCCAACGTAGCAGTAGCAGACGCTATCGACGATGGCGCCGGCGACGGAATAACCGATGATGGCGCAGCTGCTCCTGCTTCAGACGAAGACGCAAAGCCAAAGAACACCATCGACGAGCAGTTGAACAAAGCCGTCGAGGTCCTAAAGAGCCGCGCCAGCTAGACAATTGGAACCGAGGCTGCCCCACCCTTGTCGCGTTTTTTGCGAGAGGGTGGGGTTTTTGACGTCCGTTCGATCCGCACGCAGACGGTCACTCTTCCCACTCTTCCCACCCTACTATTTCCCCCTCCTGACGCATTACACTATTAGGTTGCGATCCATCCATTCATCTCTCAAGGAAGGCCGTCATGTCCTTAAACAGTTTCAATAGCCGCGCGTCCCTCAAAGTTGGCAATAAAGAGTACGAAATCTACCGCCTCGGCGCGCTCGACAAAGCAGGCATCTCCACCCAGCACCTGCCCTTCTCCCTCCGCATCCTGCTCGAAAACCTGCTGCGAACCGAAGATGGCCGCAACGTAAAGAAAGAAGAAATCCGTGCGATCGCCGCGTGGAACAGCCAATCGAAGCCCGATAAGGAAATCGCCTTCACCCCTAGCCGCGTCCTCCTGCAGGATTTCACCGGCGTCCCTTGCGTAGTCGACCTCGCCGCCATGCGCGACGCCATGAAGCAACTCGGCGGCGACCCCTCGCTGATCAATCCACTTCAGCCAGTGGAATTAGTGATCGATCACTCCGTTCAAGTAGACGAATTCGGCACCGCGAACGCCTTCGACATGAATGCCCTTTTAGAATTCCAGCGCAACAAAGAGCGTTACTCCTTCCTCCGCTGGGGCCAAACTGGATTCCGCAACCTCGCCATCGTCCCCCCCGACACCGGCATCGTCCACCAGGTGAATCTGGAGTATCTAGCAAGAGTAGTCTTCGTCCACGAAACCCCCGGCAAGCGTGTAGCCTACCCCGACACCCTGGTAGGCACCGACAGCCACACCACCATGGTGAATGGGTTGGGAGTCTTGGGGTGGGGAGTGGGGGGGATTGAAGCGGAGGCTGCAATGCTGGGGCAGCCGGTTTCCATGCTGATTCCGCTGGTTGTGGGCGTGAAGCTTACCGGACGCTTGCGTGAAGGAGCGACCGCCACCGATCTGGTACTGACCATCACCGAGATGCTTCGCAAGCACGGCGTCGTCGCAAAGTTCGTCGAATACTTTGGCCCAGGGCTGCGCGATCTGCCTCTTGCCGATCGCGCGACGATTGCCAACATGTCTCCCGAGTACGGCGCGACCTGCGGAATCTTCCCCATCGACAAAGAGACGCTGAAATATCTGAAGCTGACTGGACGATCCGAGGAACAGATCGCGCTCGTCGAAGCCTACGGCCGCGAGCAGGGATTGTTCCACGACGATAAGACTCCCGAGGCGCAATACTCCGAATTGCTCTCGCTCGATCTCGCGACCGTTGAGCCGTCGCTGGCCGGTCCGAAGCGTCCACAGGATCGCGTCGTGCTGTCGCAAGCCGGAGAATCGTTCGCCAAAGCATTGCCTTCCCTGATCAAGCCGAAAGCCGCGGCGAAAACCGAGGCCCCTTCCGTGGGTGCCCCACTTCTGCCCGATGTTGGCAGAAGTGGGTCTGTGGCTCCTACAAGCAATATGAAGCGTTGGGAAGGCGAGGGTGGAAGTCCGGCCGCGATCGGCGTCGAAGATCCGAATGTTCATGAGCACGTTCCCGCCTCGGTGAAAGATTCGCTCAAGCATGGCAGCGTCGTCATTGCCGCCATCACCTCGTGCACCAATACCTCGAATCCTTCCGTGTTGATCGGCGCCGGATTGCTCGCCAAGAAAGCCGTCGAGAAAGGCCTGCAGGTGCCGCTTTGGGTCAAGACCTCGCTCGCTCCGGGATCGAAGGTCGTTCGCGACTACCTCGATCACGCCGGACTCATGCCCTATCTCGAGAAACTGAAGTTCCATCTGGTCGGCTACGGATGCACCACCTGCATCGGCAACTCCGGCCCGCTACCGGAAGAAGTTTCGAAGGCGATCGATGAGAAAGAACTGGTGGTCGCCTCGGTGCTCTCCGGCAATCGCAACTTTGAGGGCCGCATCAACTCCGAAGTCCGCGCCAACTACCTCATGTCCCCGCCGCTGGTCGTCGCCTTCGCGCTCGCCGGCCGCATCGACGTCGATCTTCGCAAGGATCCTCTTGGCAACGGACGCGACGGCAAGCCGGTATATCTCGCCGACATCTGGCCAACGTCGCGCGAAGTCGAAGATGTCATGCAGCATTCGATTACCTCTGAAATGTTTTCCAAGTCCTACGCTGAAGTTTTTGAAGGCGACGAGCGCTGGCGCGGTCTCAGCGTTCCCAAGGGCCAGACCTATCTCTGGGAAAAGGACTCCACTTACATTCGCCGCGCCCCGTATTTCGACGACATGGCCGTGAAACCCTCGCCCGTCGGGGAGATCAAAAAAGCCCGCGTGCTGGCCGTTCTCGGCGACAGCGTCACCACCGACCACATCTCTCCCGCAGGCTCGATAAAGAAAGACAGCCCCGCCGGAAAATATCTTCAGGAACACGGCGTGAAGCCGACAGATTTCAACTCCTACGGCTCGCGCCGCGGCAATCACGAAGTGATGGTCCGCGGCACCTTCGCTAACGTCCGCCTGCGCAACAAGCTGGTCCAGACCGAAGGCGGATTCACCCGCCACCTCCCGAGCAACAGCGAAATGTCAATCTTCGACGCCAGCGAAAAATATCGCGTCGACGGCACTCCGCTCATCATTCTCGCCGGCAAAGAGTACGGCTCCGGATCGTCCCGCGACTGGGCCGCCAAAGGCCCCGCGCTGCTGGGCGTCCGCGCCGTCATCGCCGAAAGCTACGAGCGCATCCATCGCAGCAATCTCCTCGGCATGGGCGTGCTCCCGCTCGAATTCAAAAAAGGCGAGAATCGCGAATCGCTCGGCCTGACGGGCCACGAAGTCTTCGAAATCGAGGGCGTCTCCGCTCTCGTGCCCAAGCTTCCGATCACGGTGCATGCAAAGTCTGCCGACGGCAAAGTCAAATCGTTCTCCGTCATCGCGCGCGCAGACACGCCCGAAGAAGTCTCCTACTATCGCCACGGCGGCATCCTGCAATACGTTTTGCGGCAGAT
>DATMOO010000305.1:0-80890 GCA_035568275.1 Candidatus Sulfotelmatobacter sp. | reverse complement strand
ACCTTGATCACCTCGGGCGTTCCGATTCTCGAAGGCTTGAGCATCACTGCCCGGACTTCCGGCAACGCCGTATTGGAAGAAGCCCTGATGAAAGTTCGCAAGGCGATCGAAGAAGGCCGCACCATTGTCGATCCACTGCGCGAGTGTGGCGTGTTTCCCAACATGGTGACGCAGATGATCGGCGTGGGCGAAGCGACGGGCGCCATGGACTCCATGCTTCAGAAGATCGCCGACTTCTATGAAGAAGAAGTAGACGCAGCCACCAAGGACATGCTGGCCATGCTGGAACCGGTCATCATCGGCATCCTGGGTATCAGCGTCGGCGGCATCGTCATTTCGCTCTACATGCCGCTGTTCGCCATGATCGCAAAGCTGGCTGGATAAAGAAACAGGTTTCAAAGTTTCCGAAGTTTCAAGGTTGCCAAGTTGATTTGGGATGTAGTCGTACGACTCGGGAACCTTGAACTTCGAAACTTTGAAACCTTGAAACTTTGAAACCTTGGGCTTTCATGCAATCGACGTTTGATGAGCGTAATTGGCTGGTTTGGCTGGTTCGGGTCCGCATCTTCATTCTGACTCTGTTGCTGGCCATTGAACTCGCGGTGGCGCAATTCAGTCCGGCGCCCATGCCATGGCGGCTCTTCCTGACCACCGTCTTTTTCTGGTACAGCCTGTCTCTGTCTATGTTCTTCTGCTCTCGTTCTGGCAGGAGCACCGGCTGCAGGCCGCGCTGCAGGTCGTGACCGATGTGGTCCTCGTCACACTGGTGGTGCACGAGACAGGAGGCTGGGACAGCTCCCTGAACTTCCTCTATCCGCTGGTGATCATCGTCGCGACCGTACTC
The DNA here is from genome assembly GCA_035568275.1 of Candidatus Sulfotelmatobacter sp. GTDB lineage: Bacteria > Acidobacteriota > Terriglobia > Terriglobales > Acidobacteriaceae > Sulfotelmatobacter. Next base: position 80,046 of record DATMOO010000305.1, on the reverse strand, counting down.
CTGACCCGGGTCTGGGCCGGACTGGTTGCCGCGCTGGCGTTCATTCTCTACGGGACCGTGCTGGAGCTGAATTACTACGGCGTCATTCCTTCTTATTGCACAACCCATCCCGGGCTGAAATCGCTGCAGTCGATCATCTTCGTCAATTTATTTGCGTTTCTTGCAGTCGCATACCTTGCGGGGCTGCTCACCCACAAGCTCCGGCAAGTTGGGGTGCAGCTCAAAGACGCGAGCGGTGCCCTCGAAAGCCTGCAGGCGCTGCACGAAAACATTATTCACTCGATCAGCAGCGGCCTGATTACCGCCGGACTCGACGGGCGGATCACGCTGGTCAATGCGGCCGCCGAACGGCTTCTTGAGCGCACCGCGGCTGAATTGCTCGGCGCTCCGGTGAACCAGCTGTTTCTGGACCCACTACCCTCGGTCGAGTCGGAGCAGTCGCACGGAGAAGTTCGCTTCGATCCCCCGACCAAGTTCCGCAAGACTTTGCGGGTGCGCGTCTCGGCGTTGTCAGTTCCCGAGAAGGGCGATCTCGGGTACGTCTATGCCTTCGATGATCTGACCGAAATGCGCCGCCTGGAGCGGGAAGTCCGCATGCAAGACCGCTTGGCCGCGGTGGGAAGGTTGGCGGCGGCGATCGCGCATGAAATCCGCAATCCGTTGACCTCGATCGCGGGCTCGGTCAGCATGCTCTCCGGCCTTCCCGAGATGAACGAAGATCACCGCCGCCTGCTCGACATCGTGACCCGCGAGTCACAGCGGCTGAATGCGATTATCACGGATTTCCTCGCCTATTCGCGAACCAAGAAATTTCAATTCGATCGAGTCGACCTGATTCGCCTCGTAGAAGACACGCTGACCTTGATGGACCACCGCATGGCGGCCGAAAAGACCGGGATCGAGATCAAGCGCCGTTTCGTTTCCGAGGCATGGGTGATCGCCGACGGTGACAAGCTGAAGCAGGTCTTCTGGAATCTTTGTGAGAATGCCGTACGCGCCATGAAAGGCGGAGGCACGCTGACCGCGGCAGTCGAGTCCCTGGGCGATGACTGGCAAGTCTCGTTCATGGACACCGGAATGGGCATGACGCCGCAGCAGATCGAAAAAATCTTCGAACCCTTCCAGTCCAATTTTGAAGGCGGCACCGGACTGGGGCTGGCGATCGTTTACCAGATCGTGCAGGCTCACGACGGGAAAGTATGGGCAAGATCGAAGCCGGGTCAGGGCACGACCTTTGTCCTGAGACTCCGCCGTCTCGACCCCGAGCACTCCGTGGCAACACGCAAAGCGGCAGCCGATAGATCGCCCGTGCTGCCGGTGGCTGAGTCTGCGGCTGCAGCGGCGGGAGGAGGTGCGCGTGGCTAACATTCTTGTTTGCGACGACGAACGCTCCATCTGCGAAATGCTCGATATCTCCTTGCGCCGCGAAGGTCATCGCATTGAGACAGTCCAAGCCGGGCAGAACGCAAAGAACAAAATTGACGGCGCGCTCTATGACGTCATCATCACCGATATCAAGATGCCGAACATCGACGGCATTGAAGTACTGCGCCACGCCCACAAAGTCTCGCCCGATTCGGCGGTCATCCTCATCACGGCAGTCGACGACTACGAGGCCGCAGTTCAAGCGGTGAAGGCCGGAGGGGCCACGGACTACATCCGTAAGGGTCCGGGACTGGTGGACGAGATTAAACTCGCCATCAACCGGGCAGTCGAGAAGTTGGCTCTCAGCAAGCAGAACTTTGCTTTGCGCCGCGATGCTGCCACGCGCAACTCACTGGACAACATCATTGGCTCCAGCCCGGCGATGGAGAAGCTGAAACAGACCGTCCGCACCGTCGCCTCCACGGCCAGCACAGTTTTGATTCACGGCGAAAGCGGGACCGGTAAAGAGCTGGTCGCGCGCGCCGTTCACGTATGTTCGCCTCGAGCTACGGAAGCCTTCGTTTCGGTCAACTGCGGAGCTTTTCCTGAGACGCTGCTTGAAAGTGAACTTTTCGGTTATCTGAAGGGCGCCTTTACCGGAGCGAACCAGAACAAGCGCGGACTCTTTGAAGTTGCAGACAGCGGTACGATCTTTCTCGACGAAATCAGCGAGATGACTCTGGCCATGCAGGTCAAGCTGCTCCGTGTATTGCAGGAGCGTACGGTGCGTCCGGTGGGCAGCACCAGTGAGATTTCCATCGACGTGCGCGTCATCGCGGCCACCAACCGCGATCTCGACAAAGCGGTAACCGAAAATCTCTTCCGCGAAGACCTGTACTACCGCCTGAACGTCATCCCGATCCGCGTTCCACCCCTGCGCGAGCGGCGCGAGGACCTCCCGCTGCTGGCAAATCATTTTCTGAAAAAGTACGCGACCGCAGCCGGGCGGAGCATTCTGCGGGTGCATCCAGCTTCACTGAATTCGTTATGCGGCTACGAATGGCCGGGGAACGTGCGCCAGCTCGAGAATACGGTCGAGCGCGCGGTGGCGCTCGAGACTACCGACGAACTTCACGTGGAACTTCCGGCCGAGCGCCCTAAGGCGCGTGCTGCCGCCGCTGCCGCCGGGGCAGGCTCGCTTCCCGAGATCGGCGGCGATCTGAGATTGCCCGATGGTGTCGGAATGGAGACCTACGTCGCCGGCATCGAGCGCACATTATTGCAAAGTGCGCTGAGCCAGAGTGGCGGCGTGCAGACGAAAGCCGCCGACACGCTTGGGATTTCCTACCGCTCCTTCCGCCATCTCATGAAGAAATACGAGCTCTAATAAATCTGGAAAACCATCCGGCTTTTTGTTGTGGAAAATCGGCTGTTTCCGCCTCAGTAACTCGGAAGACCTAGGGCCAATCGTGTAATTTGTGCCAACGTTCACCTGTATCCGGGAAGTTTCGTCTAAGGTATTCACCTGAAATGTAACCGGGGTGTAAAACCCTATGACTTTTTTAGGTAAATCGCCCCATTCGAGACATCAGGCCCTTGCATTACCCAAACCTCGCATCTCTGCGGAAACGATTTTCTAATCAGCCTGCTGTCTCGTCTAGGCCAGTATTGATGCGCGGTTTGGCGCGTTTCAGCGAAGAAACAACCGCTTTGCCCGATGACCTGATCCCTTCCCGAAATGTGAAATCGCTGATGCCCTCTGCAAGTGTCTGTGGAAAATGAGTTTCCGGGTAAAACCGCCCTCTCCGACACAAAATGGCAACGTGGATGCTACGCAATTTGGAAACAGTTCAAGCCGTGCGCCCAGTCGGGTGAGGCAATTTCACGAGAGGGAGGATGAGATGAAGGAGCAGACTGTTCGGCTCGGCCCACGCGAACAGCAGATCGTCGAGCTGCTTTTGCAAGGGTGCGACAACGCCGAAATAGCCAGCCAACTAAAGATGGCACGGCGTACTGTGAAAGCTCATTTCAACCGGTTGTTTCTCCGTTTCGGAATCACCGGTGGTATTAAGCGAGTCAAGCTCGCAACCCTTTTATACCGGAGGCAAGCATGTCAAGTGGACGCTACGGGAACCGTATCCCAAGTGAACGTGAACACCGGGTCATCCAGCTCGTGGCCGAGGGCCTGAAGAACAAGGAGGTCGCTGAAGCGATCGGAACCACCGAGCATGTCGTAAAGAATTACCTGCGGGTGATCTATGACAAGCTTGGGCTTTGGAATCGGGTTGAGCTTGCGCTTTGGTACGAATCAAGGCGCAGTCCCGCGCCACTCTTAATGCAGTAGTCCCACCGTGTGTCTGCCAAGCCTTCGGGAATACTGGAGTCTTAGGCGGGCATACGGATCTTCAAGCAAGCTCAAAAATAATTCATTGGCAGCCAAATGCCTGGAGGTTACGGAGTCTTCCTCCTGCTCCGGCCATGCCCTGCCGTGCTGCAGAATCCAGTAGCACGCGGGCTTGGTCGCAGTTCTTGGAGACTCCATCACCCTTAAGGTAGAGGTCCGCCAGTTCCAGCATGGCTGGGCCGTTGTGCTTGGCAATCGATCTCCATAACCACTTCGCCGCTTCAGCTGTGTCACGTGCTTGGCCGGTGGATCCGTGCAGAAAGCGCTGAGCTGTGGCGAATTCCTCAGCTCCGTTGCCTTGAAAACTCACGCGTTCAAGGTTATCGGCCGCGGACTGTGAAGCTGGCGTAGCCGCGGGCGCGTTCGTCCCACTGGCGACGGTCTCATGTTGCTTCGGTGAGTCAGCCTGCTTCGGCGGGCTCGGTCTGGCTGGGCTGTTTGCAGCCGCCACGGGTTGCTGTTCCGCTGGTTTCGACGGTGCAGAGGCCGATGGGCTCGGGCTGGTCGCGGCCGGTGCCGTATCCATCGCGACCGGCGGTGGCGGCGGAGGCGATCCCTGCGCATTCTGATCGCTGTGTGAACTCTTCCACGCCGCATAACCCAGCGCGAGAATCAGAATAGCCAGGATTGCACCGATGTAATAACGGTATCGACCGGAAGGTGACTCCTCGTAGCCCGCCCCATCTTCTCTCTCCAGCAGACTCTGGAAAGGCGATAAATCGTACAGGTCTCTGCGGGGCTCTTCCGCGGGCGGAAGACCTTCCTCGATTGGTTCCCGATAGTCCGTAGATGATTCCGCATAATTGGGAGCGCCGGCACGATTGTTTCCCGCGCGATGCAGTTCGTAGGCGCCGTCCATCCTTGGGTCTTCGAGCGCGGTTTCACCCAACTGTGCTCCACACATGCCGCAAAACTGATGCATGAGGGGATTGTCGTGGCCGCAGGTATCGCAATGTCTCGGATAGCTCGGTTGTCTGCCGGTGGCTGCGCGGTGCAATGGCGTCGAAGGTGCGTGCGTGCTTACCTCATGCACAACTTGCGCTGACGCCGTATGGCTCTCAACATCTGAGCTCCGAGCCTCCAACTCGCGCAGCAGTTCGACCACTGCCTCTTCGCGCTTCTCGGGCGGGCTGGTGAAGTACACTTCCGCCCATCGTCCCATGTTGTCGGCCAAAAGCGGGTTTAGAAGGGGATTGAGCTCGGGCCGGGGTAACGCACGCTCATCCTCAGAACGCTCCGTGGAACTAGCCAATCGGCATTCTCCTCAAACCATACTCGACGAACGGCCAGAATTTTGTAGCTATGATTGCACTATGATCCCCAGAGGTTGTCAATTCTAAATGACGTGGTATCAGTGGGAAAAGGGGCTCAATTGCAAGCTTTACGGTACGCGGGCTCGAATTGATCGAGTTGCGCTTCCCGTTGTGTGGTGAATTTTCCTTGGGGAGTCTTGCCATAGAGATCGGTTCCCGGGCAGTAGTAAAGCGCGGTGCGCAGATCCACCCAGACCTGAACTCCCGGATTGCCCTTGTCCTCCTGCGGTTCGGGCGCCTCGGCCAGGCCAAGCTGAATCAGCATTCGATCAAAAAACGACAATCCAGGATCGGGAGCCGGTTTGCGACGAGTTGCAGTAGCCGCAGCCGGCGTTGCCGTCGCTTTCACGGGATGACTCGACCATAGTCCCCAGCGGATCACGCATGCCACCAGGATGACGGCAATTCCCAAGTAGATATCTCCGCGATGCGCATTCCACAACTGCAGCAGGTGCCCAGTTCGCTTGCTGGAAACGAACCGCTCGAGAAATGCGCGCGCGGAAGATGCGGAACTCCAGTCTGCAGGATGCGGCTGCAAGGACTTTGCCAGAGCCTGTGAACCGTCTGGCGATTCGGCCGAAAGCTCATCCGCCTCCATTGGACGGTCCTCTTCGACCCCAGCGATCTTCCGCACCTCGCCCGGTGCCTCCACTGGTTCGTCAAGATCTAAATCAGAAGAGGTGAACGGTTCCTGAATTTGTGCACCAAGAGAATGCGAAGAGGATGAATCCGGGCGGCGAGCATCGAACTTCTTTCCAGTTTTTTCGAAGGCGCTCTTCGCGGTCTCAGCGCCAGTTTCCTTCTTTTGCGACTCCTGCATCTGCCACAGGGAGGCGACCTTACTCTGCATGTCGGAACTTTCGTACTCACCAGCGCGCGGTGTGCCACATTGTCCGCAGAACTGCTCTTCGGCCATCAGTTGATTTCCGCACTTACAATAGGAATGAGTAGGAGCCGAAGGAGACACCTTTTCTGCGGGCGAAGGATTCTGGGTAGCCGGTTTTTCGACCAGAGCCGCCAGATTCGGCTGTAGTTTCTCAAGGGCCTCGAGCATCGCGGCGCGCTCACTGGCCAGCGATTTCTTCCACGCGGCCTCCTCTTCGCGCACCAGGGCGTCGGCCACCAGGCCAGCCATCAATTGGCACGTGTGTACGTTTTGTTCAGTGAATGCGTTGGGAGACGCGTAGTACAGTTCCAGTCCTCCCGCGACGCCGCCATCGTGAAACACTGGGACCGCGATGAGCGATTGAATGCCTCGGCGCTTGCACTCATCCACATCCAGCAGGAACTCTGCGTTGGCATCGGCGCAGCGAAAAACCTGCCCGGTGTTCAAGCAGGGGGCGAACATCGCTTTGTCGAGCGCAATGATCTTTCCCGAAGCCGGGGTACTGCGACCGAAGACAGCGCGATAGTTCGCATTCTTGCCATCGATAATGGCGATCGCAGCGCCGCAGGCGTTGGTCATCTCGCAGACCCGCTCAGCCACCAACTTCAGCGCAGTCTGGAATTCCAGGCGGCGAAACTGGATTTGATGCTGGGTCTGTACGATTTTTGCCAGCGTCGATGCGTTGTCCGGTAGCGGCGCGGGTTGGGGCGATTTCGCTTGCGGAGAGGGATTCTGAACCGGGTAGGAATTGTCCTCAGCCTTCACTTGATCCCGCTTCACGCCAGGGCGCAACTCCAGCCTCCGCATCTCCCGGTTGTGCTCCTGGATCACGTAGGCCGCTTCCAGCAGCTTTCCGAGCGTCTGCTCGTCTGGAACTGGTTTGTGCTTCTCTTCAGACACAGTTCGGTATTCCACCGGCGCTATCACTCGTTGCCATCCGCAATCCGAACCTGGAATTGCTTATTCTAGTGCAACTCCAGCGCCAACCCCGACAGATGAAAGCCAGTCAACAGAGAGGTGAGGACTGACTGGGGGAAACGGGTCGCGTTGGCCGCCCTTCAAGAAGGACCGTAATCTATCAATAGTTTACCGCTCAGGCATCCCCGTTGCGAGAGTTCGTGCCGAAGGGCATCCGTCGCGACCGAGCCCAGGTCCCAAAACGTGGTAACCAGCTATTGGTAATACCACACTGCAGAACTCTGCACACGACGGCAGATTTTCCTATTCGGAAGCAGGAGAGAGTTCGTGGCCGTCTTTCTCACCGCTCAGATAGAAGTAGACGGCCGGGGTAATGATCAGGGACAAAACCATCGAAATTAGAACGCCGCCGATGACCGCGATGGCCAGCGGTTGAAGCATCTGCGATCCGGCGCCGATCGCGAACGCCAGGGGCAGCATGCCCGCGACTGTCGCTAGTGCGGTCATCGCGATGGGTCGCAATCGCCGCCGGGCCGCCAACAGCATGGCTCTTTCGGCGGACTCACCTAGTCCGCGCATTTTTTGATCGGCATCGAGCAGGAGAATGCCGTTCTTGGCGACGATGCCAATCACCATAATCATTCCCATGAAGGATGAGATGTTGAAGGTCGTGCGCGTAATCAATAATGCGATAAAAACGCCGGACGTCGACAGCAATGCCGACGAGAGAATTGCGATAGGGGCGGCGAAGCTTCCGAATTCAAACAACAGAACGATGAACAGAAGGAGGACCGCGAGAATGAGCACGATCACCAGATCGTGGAACGAGCGCTGCTGCTCTGCGTAGGTTCCGCCGTATACCACGCGAATGCTGGACGGCAAGTGCAATCCAGCCACGACTTTCTGTACATCGGCCATGCCGCTACCGAGACTCCGTCCCTCAAGGCGGGCGGTAACGGCGACGTCGCGCTGTAGATTTTCTCGGCGAATTTCGGTCTGTCCGGGGATCTCGACCATAGTGGCGAGGGCGCCCAGAGTGGCTGTGTGCCCGGTACTGCTGACCAGCAGCGTATTGCGCATGGCCTCGAGCGACGCCCGATTGGCGGCGGGAAAGCGTACCCGCAGCGTATAGGCGCGCTCGTTCGCCACCACCGGCGTGGGCGCAGGCTCTCCTTCCAGGATGGCCGAGGCATCGAGCGCCACCTCTTCGGCCGTAAATCCAGCGCGGGCTGCCACGCTGGGATCGACTTGGAACGTAACCGCGGGTCCGCTGATCGTGTTGTCAATTCCATTCAGAAGGTCGACAACTCCGGGGATCTTCCCGATGCCATCCGCTACCTTGGGTGCCCATGATTCCAGTTCCTTGGGATCCTGCGAAAACAGCTTGATCTCGATAGGCTGCGGCGAGGACGTCAAGTCGCCGATCATGTCCTGCAAAACTTGAATGAGATCGATGTCGAGGGCAGGCTCCTCCCTCTTGATGTCGGCGCGGACGTCGGCCATGATCTCATCGATGGCGCGGTCGCGCTTGGCTTTGAGTTTCACCAGAATATCGCCGGTGTTGGCTTCTGTTACCGCTGCGAGCCCGAGCTGCAAACCGGTACGCCGCGAAGTGCTCTCGACCTCAGGCATCTCGCGCAGCATCTGTTCGACATGAGTGATGACCCGGTTGGTTTCGGCCAGAGAACTGCCCGCGGGCATAATGTAGTCGACAGTGAATCCACCTTCATCCATCTCCGGCAGCAAATCTGAGCCAGAGAAGGTGTAGCAGACGTAGGAAATGACAATCAGAGCGGCACTAAAAATGATCAGCAGGTACGGCCGCTCGAGCGCGCGGCGCAGCCAGCCTTCATGGAAGTTGACGACGCGCAGGAAAAACCCGCTCAGATGTTTTTCCTCGGCTGCCAGCAGCTTCGCCGCATTATCGTTGTCCGCGAGGGCTTCGGCCCCGGTGGGTACGGGAGTAGCCTCGGCCTGTGGAGATTCAGACGCGGCGTGGGACCCTCCTTTGTCGTGCCGTCCCCGGATGAAGTATTGGCTTAGCGTCGGAGTCCAGGTCACCGCCAGTGCCAGCGACGTCAGCAGAGAAACCGTCATGGTCACGGCCAGGGCCCGAAAGAAGACCCCGGTCACGCCGGTGATGACGATCAGCGGGATAAAAACCACCACGGGCGTGATCGTAGAACCGATCAACGGGACAGTGATCTCTTTCAGTGCGCTCTGAATCGCATCCAGCCGTCCCTGGCCAGCGTCGCGATGCAAAACAATGTTCTCGACCACGACGATCGCATCGTCGATAACCAGTCCCACGGCTGCAGCTAGGCCGCCGAGCGTCATCAGATCGAACGTCTCTCCCATTACCTTGAGGGCGATGAAGGTGATCATTACGGTGACCGGAATCACCAGGCCTGCAACCAGCGACGTGCCCCAGTCGCGCAGGAATACAACCAGAATGATCGAAGCGAGGATCAGGCCGAGCAGGATGGCGTCACGGACGCTCTTGATCGAGTCGCTCACAATGACAGACTGATCGTAGAACGGCTTGATGGTGATTCCCGGCGGCAGCGCCTTTTTGAGATTTTCAATTTCGTTGTGGACTTCCTGCGCAACCTGCACGGTATTCCCATCGGGCTGACGATTGATATTGAGCAGGACTGCGGGCTTGCCGTCTGCCGTAACAACGGTGTACACGGGCTTTACGTTGGGAGCAACTTCGGCAACATCGCCGATGCGCACCGGAATTCCGGCAGGAGTGTTCTTGATGACCGCATTTGCGATTTCTTCCGGCGTGCGTATCTGACCGTTCACCAGGCCAAGATAGAGTTGGTGATTTCGTTCCAGCAGTCCCGGCGAGTCAATCAGGTTGGTGCGCCGAACTGCGTCCAGAATGTCAGACACGGTTACGTTTGCCGTGAGCAGCTTGGCTGGGTCTGGCGTGATGTGAAACTCCGGCTCCTGTCCGCCCTGCACAATCACCGTGGAAACGCCTTCCAGACGGTTGAGGCGCGGCTTCATCTCGTAAGTCGCCATCTCCCACAGACGGGTTTGCGGCATCGTGTCTGAGGTAACGCTATAGCCGATGATGGGGAAGCTGGCGAACGTCATGCGATGCGCTTCGATCTTGGCCGTGGCCGGAAGTTCCGGCTGCACTCGCGAGATGGCCGCATTCACGTACTGCAACGTCTGGAACATGTCAAGGTCCCAGCGGAAGTAGAGGTCGACCTCGGCGGAGCCGCGGCTGGTAATGGAGCGCACGGTGAGCAGCCCGGGCACGCTGTTGACTGCTTCTTCAATGGGTCGGGTGACGGTGACCATCATCTGGTCGATCGGCATCACCCCGTTATCGACGGCCACCAGCACGCGAGGGAAATCCGTTGCCGGAAACACGGACACCGGGATGGTGAAGGCGAGATAAGCGCCCAGCAGACTGAACGTCAAAATCAGGAAAATGACTGGTCTGGAGTGCTGGGAAATCCAGTGCTGGCCCGAGTGGCCGTCTTTCTGTAAGTTCACGCAGTCGCTCCGCAGGGATTATTTTTCACCGGATCCCTCACTGGGAGCCTTCGATCCTTCGGCCGACGGCTTCGCCTCCTCGGCCGGAGCCTCGGCAGCCGCAATCTTGATCTTGGTCTTGTCCGGCAATCCGTATGCGCCGTTTGAAACGACCTTGTCCCCTTGGTTGACTCCCTCGATGATCTGCACATCATCGCCGTTGCGAATGCCGAGTTTTACCGCCTTCTGATGCGCCAGGCCATCGGAGCCGGCAATCATCACAGTAGTCGTTCCATCCGGCGCAGTCAGCACCGAACTCGCTGGTACGACCAGAGCATCTTTCACGGTTTGTGCCGTCAGCGAAAGATGGACGCTGGTTCCGGGCTTCAGTTCATGCCTGGGATTCTTGGCCTCAAACCAGACTTCCACGGTCGTACTATTCGGATCGAGGGCAGGACTTACCACCGTGACTTTGCCGTTGATGGGTTCCGCAATTCCGGGTACGGTCATGGTGCCCTTGTCGCCGACCTTCAAAGCCGCAGCCTCGTCTTGCGGAATGTGTGCCTTGGCGATGACGGAAGAGATATCCATCACTGTGAGCAGCGGAGTCCCCGCCGCCGCCATTTCGCCGGGGTAGAGCGGCCGGTCTGTAATCACGCCGTTGACGGGACTGCGAATTTCAGAGTAGCTGAGCTGTGCCTGTGCGCCCTGATACTTGCCCTTGGCGGATTCCAGCTGTCCCTCTGCTGCTACCAATTCCTGCTGTTTGCCAGTCGCCATGAGCGTATCGAGATGTTGTTTGGCGATCGCGTACTGGTTCCTGGCTTGCGTGATGTCGACTCGCGACTGATCGAGTTCTTTCCGTGGCAACGCGCCCTGATCAAACAATTGCTGGCGGCTCTGAAAGATTTTCTCCTGCGCGTCGAGCGCCTGTTGCGCTTGCTGGGCATCAGCTTCGGCTTTCTTGATCTCCTCAGGCAAGCTGGCGGAGGTGGTTATCTTGTGTAATGCCTCCTGTTGTTTGTAGGCGCCTTCGGTATCCTGCGCGGCGGCAGAGAGGTCACGGTTTTCCAGCACCGCAAGGAGTTGACCTTCCTTCACCGCACTTCCGCGTTTCACCAGAAACTTCTGCACCGGGGCGCTGATTTTAGAAACGATCGCGGCCTGTTGCAGCGGGAACAAAATGGCCTGCGCTTCGACGACGTGCTGAATCGTGGTCTTTTCCACCGGGGCCGCCTGCACGGCGACGCCGGCTTGCTCGGCAGGCTTTTCGGAAGAACAGGCGCCGCAGATCAGCAATGCCGCAACCGCAAACGATCCTGAAATCGTGCGCGTCTGGCGGTTGTGTTTGCCCATCGAGCTTTTCCAGTTTGAAAGTTTAGGTCGGTTCATTCGTTCTAGAAGATCCCTGTCAAGGTCTGCAGGTTCGCGATGGCGACTCTATACCGAGACTGTCCATCGTCATACGCGTTGCGAGCCTGCGTCAATGTGTTCTGGGCATCGACCACTTCTAGCACAGTCGATTCTCCCGCTTGGTATCGCAGCGTGGTCAGCCGCATGCTCTCGGCTGCCATTTCTGCCGAACTTGCGAGCGATTCCATCTCCGAGCGCGCCGTTTCTGCCTCGCTGTAAAACTGCCGCAAGTGACTCAGCAACTGTTTCTGCGCGAAATTCAGCTCGACATGCGCTTGGTCGCGCCGGAGTTCCGCTTGTTTCAACTTGCTGCGATCGGCTCCCCAACTGAAGATCGGAATCTGTAAAGTCGCCACCGTGGAGTACCCGATGTTGCGCACGCCGTCGGTTCGGATGGCAAATTTATTCGAATCGATTCCGTAGAAGTAATCCAGGCTGAGCGAGGGCAGCAATCCGCCCCATGCGGCCGTGACTTCGTGGCCCGCCGACTCGTAAGCGGCGAAAGCTGCGCGTAGATCGGGATTGTTCTTCTTTCCGGCTGCTTCCGCTTCGGCAAATGTGGGCAGAGGTTCCGGTGTTTGCAGGTCGTCCACCACGGTGAAATTCTGGTTGAAATCCGGGAACAGCAACACCGCAAGGTCCAGACGGCTGCGCTCCATCGCAATTTGCGCTTCCTGTAAATCGCGTTCTTGCTGTTGCGATTGAATGTGCGCCTTGAGTACATCTGCGTGCGCGACCTCGCCGCCAGATTCCAGCTTCTGGCTGATGTCAAGGAATCGCGCTGCTTCCGCCGCAGCGCGCTGCATGTTTGCATACTTGCGTTGTGCCACCACCAGTCCGTAATAGGCCTGAGTCACGCTCACTACCAGGCCGCGCGTGGCCACATCTGCCTTGGCTCGAGCTTGGGCCAGCAGGGCAGAAGATCTCCGGTAATCCGCAACGTTCGTCAGCGACAGGGCTTCGTGCGCATTTGCCTGGCTGATGTATTCGTGTACGCCGTTATTGGCGATGAACCGTGAGGCAGGGCATCCGGCCGTGGGGTTTTGGCAGCGTGCAGGCAAAGGCCCTGTTCCCTGTGTGTATATGAACGAATTGTTGTAGCTGACGTTCGGCAGCAATCCGGCACGAGCTTGCACCCGATCTTCGCGCGCTACGCCGAGATCAGTGATTACCGACCTGTACTGTGGATCGTTCTGCCGCGCTCGCTGCAGCGCATCCTGCAAAGTGATCGTCAGGGGCGCGCTCTGATTTTGATCCGCCGCTGCCACCTGTGCAAAACTCAACCCCGAAGTCGCGATCAGAACCAAACTGAAAATCAGCAGCGGCGAACATTGCCCGAAATGGGACTGCCCTTTCACATGTCTCGTCCGGTCGTTTTTCTGACACATCAGAGTTCACCTCAGGATCAAAACTTGTCCTCGCGCCACTCAAAAGTCTATGAACCTAAAGGACCGACGATAGGTCCCGATCCCAGCCGCCGCATCCTCCCTGTGCGCGAGTGCGTTCAGGCGGCAGGAGGATTCAGACGTCCGCACCCACCACAGGTCCGGACCAAATTGAAACTGGCACAGCCTATCACGTGCTCCCTGAAAGCCACATGAAAGCTATCCCTTCAGATGCCTAAGTGGCATGCACCGAAGTACTTAGCTTTGCCGTGTTCCCGCGACGAATAAATGGCGAAAGTCTTGCTTACAGAAAGGCGAGTTCGTTCTTAAGTCCGGAGGAAGCTATCATGATCAACTTGGAATCTGTAAAAGTTACGCCGCGTGACCAGCAAGTGCTGAACCTGCTGGTGCAGGGCTGCAGCAACAAGGAAATCGGTGGTCAGCTCAACATCAGCCCCCGCACCGTGAAGCAGCACTTGCGAACATTGTTTCTGCGTGCCGGTATCCGCGAAGGGCGGAAGCGCGTGAAGTTGGCAATTGCGATGTTCAGCAAAGAGGAGGCGCAATCATGACTCCGCGCGAGTGCCTCACCCCCAAAGAGATTCAAATCGCTATCTTGGTATGGGAAGGACTCACCAACCGCGAGATCGGCCGGATCGTCGGCACCAGCGAACAGGTCATCAAGAATCATCTTCGAAACACGTTCGACAAGCTCGGCGTGTGGAGCCGGCTGGAGTTGGCCATGTACGTCGCCAGCCATGGTGGAAAAGACTGGCCCGAAGCCGACGGCGGCCCCACCCCTTATCCCCAAGCAGTGGGGCTGATTAGAGACGAGCCAGTAACACGTTCATACGGGGCGAGATCTTTCCGTCTCTGGTAAACCGCTCTGGATCCGCTCCGCAGCGCGCTGATTCAGCCAAACTCTGCAAAACTTTTCTGACAGGGTTTATTTTGGAAACATGTATGTAGCCATAACCCTAGTCGTGCCAGTGGTTTACTGGATTTTAGTGCGGCACTGGAATTGCTCGGACAGTTGCGATCTCCCAAGGGCGGGCTTGATCAGCGAGCCGGCTTTCGCGACTCCCGGGGCGAAACCAGCGATGGCCTACAAAGAAATCTTCTGGATGGCGTGCGATTCGACCGAACAGCTGCGGGCCGAGTATGGCCCCTTCCAGACTCGTGCCGAGGCGGAGGTTGAGGCGCGGAAACTCAGTTTCGGATACTTGCTGCGTTATGAGCACATTCTGGGTGTGAATGAGGAAATTGAGGAGGTCCGCTGCATTTTCATAGAGCTGCCGGGAACCGTTTCTGAGGCTGTGGAAGGCACTCAGGTCACCCTTCACACTCGTTGCGCCACCTGTGGGGAATCCGCTGCCCATGAAACCGGATGGCAAGCCGAGGTCTGGGCTGACATCCACGAGTTTGAGCACTCCCGCCATCGAGTCCGCCTCTTCGAACACGCCCGCGGCAAGGGCCTGAAGGAAATCGGCGACTGGCGGGGATAGGAAACTAAACCGCGAGGACGCTGAGTACGCAGGGAATCAATCTTATGACTCTGTGCCTTTAAACACCACGAAATCAGTTCTTCTCTCGATAAATTCCGTGTCCTCCGCGGTATTCATTTCTGCTGGGATAACCCACTAGCCGCGGCTCGATCCAGAAACCAGATCAATTTCCCGTCCGTCGGTTGGACCAGTTTGGCAGGATACTGTTCACCCGGCGCCTTCTCTTCCAATACCGCCTTCAGCACCGGTGCTTTGTCTGTGCCGCTGACCAGGAAGGCCACGGATTGAGCAGCGTTGAGCACGGCAAGGGTGAATGTCAGCCGGTGAGTCTTGAGCTTCTCCACCCAGTTCGCGATCACCAACCGGAATTTTTCCTGCAGGCCCGCGGTCCCGGGAAAAAGCGACGCCGTGTGGCCGTCTGGGCCCATGCCCAGCAAAATCAGATCGAACCTGGGAAGCTGTCCTGGCTCGAGTTGGAAAAACTTTCTTAGAGTGGATTCGTACTCTTTCGCAACGGTTGCGGCGTCCGGATTTTCGGTGGGGAATCGGAACACATTCCCGGGCGGCACGGGCACTTTCGATAGCATTGCTTCGTCCGCCATCCGATAATTGCTGTCAGCGTCGGTCGGAAGGACGTGCCGCTCATCACTCCAGAAAAAATACATGCGATCCCAAGGCAGGGCAGTGCGGGCGTTTGTAGCGAGCAGATTGTACAGGCTCTTTGGCGTCGAGCCACCAGATAGAGCGATCGTAAACCGGCCATGCTCGGCAACTGCCTGATTGGTAAGCCGAACGACCTCTTCTGCGGCCGCGGCAAACAATTCCTGCGGAGTGGTGAGAACCCGAATCTCGGCGGAAGAGCTCAAATCAGCCTCGGAAGCCCCGGACCGCCGCGCAGCGCGCTGCCCCAAGCAGTCCCGCCTTTTCATTCGTCACTACGTGAACGGGCATGGCTTCCACCAGGGGGCGCATTCTGCCCTTATCGAGAAAAGCTTCCATAAACAGAGACCCTTTAAGCTTGGGCAGAATCTTCGGTGAAATCCCTCCCGCCAAGAATAGGCCGCCGGTCGACATGATTTTCAGCCCCAGGTTCGATGTCTCGGCGCCATAGACAGCAATCCACAGGTCCAGCGCTTTTCCCGCCAGCGAATCTTTTCCCGTCAACGCAGCCTGCGAAATTGCTGCTGCCGGATCGCCTGCCTTCATGGCAGCGGAAAGCTCGGCTGAATCCTTTCCGCATCCACTGGCGCACAGAAACTCATATACGTTCACCAGTCCGGGCCCGGAGAGAATGCGCTCGTAACTCACGTGTCCGAATTTCGTCGCAAGGAACCGCAGCAGTTCGATCTGAAGTTCTCCGCGCGGAGCAAAGTCCGTATGTCCGCCTTCGCACGCGAAAACATGGTGGCGGCTGCCATCCCAAAAAAGTCCCGCCTCTCCTAAACCGGTTCCCGGCGCGACGACAGCCTGATTGCCCGCGACCGAACCCGCTCCCGGGTTGAGAGTGACCAGATCCTCAATTCCGAGGGCGCCGATACCCCAGGCGCTGGCTTCGAGGTCGTTGATCAGCAAGGTCGCCGCCAGGTGGATCTGATTGGCCAGAACGGATTGCTCGATGACCCAGGGAAGATTCGAAGTTTCCACGCGTCCATTACGCACCGGGCCTGCGATTCCAAAGCATGCCGCCTCCGGCCGAGTACCCGACTCGTCCAGGAACTGGGTCACGATTTCACCCAGCCCCCGATGGTCACGACTGGGAAAGACGCGTTCCGAGACTAACTGGAAGCGCCCATTCTGAGGTTGGAAGTAAGCCAGCCTGGCATTGGTCCCACCAATATCGCCGGCCAGAATCATTTTTCGAAGTTCCTCCAGCGGCGGCCGTCGCGTTCGAGAAGTTCGTCGGCCTCCTTCGGTCCCCAGGTGCCGGAAGCGTAGTTGGGGAAATTGCGCGGCGGGAGCGCCTTCCAAAGATCGAGCACCGGGTTCACCACCGACCAGCCCGCCTCCACCATATCCGCGCGTTGAAACAGCGTTTGATCGCCAATCATGCAGTCGTGCAGCAGCCGTTCGTAGCCTGTGCTCGGCTGCTTTCCAAAGTACTCCTGATATTCGAAGTTCATGTCCACCGTGCCAAGGCGCATCACTGGTCCGGGCACCTTGGCGGCGAACTGCAGAGAGATGCCTTCCTCGGGTTGAATATGAAGCACCAGTTGATTGGGCATCAGATGTTCGACCGGCGTGTCGCGGAACAGTACAAAAGGTGCTCGCCGAAACTGTATCACGATGTGGGTATTACGCACGGGCATCCGCTTGCCTGTGCGCAGGTAGAATGGAACGTCCGCCCAGCGCCAGTTATCGATCGATAACTTCATGGCAACGAATGTTTCGGTGCGCGTGTCCGGGGGCACGTCTTCTTCGCCGCGATACGCTGGAACGCGCTTGCCATCCTCGGTGCCCTCCCCGTACTGTCCGCGTACCGTACGGCTTAGGACTTCTTCGTCGCTCATCGGCTGGATCGCATGCAGGATCTTGGCCTGCTCATCGCGTACCGCATTCGCGTCGAAGGAAATCGGAGGTTCCATCGCCGTCAGACTGATGAGTTGCATGATGTGGTTGGGCACCATATCGCGCAACGTTCCGGCATGATCGAAATAGCTGCCTCGGCCTTCGACGCCGACCGTCTCGGCGACCGAGATCTGCACGTGATCGATGTAGCGCCGGTTCCAGACCGGCTCGAAGATTCCGTTCGCAAAGCGGAACGCCATGATGTTCTGTACAGTCTCTTTGCCGAGATAGTGATCGATGCGATAGATCTGCTTTTCGTCGGCGACCTTCAATAGTTCCTGGTTCAGCGCTTTCGCTGATTCCAGATCATGCCCGAATGGTTTCTCGATAACGACGCGACGCCAGTGGTTGTTGCTTTGATCCATCAATCCAGCGGCGGCGAGCCTCTGCACGATCGGTCCGAAGAAATTCGGCGAGACCGCCAGGTAATAGAAAAAATTCTGATGGGTGGAGTGGGTCTGATCGATCTTGGTTAAAGCGTCTTTGAGGCGCGAGTACAGATTGTCGTCATCGAAATTTCCCTGAAGATAGTAAAAACGCTGCGAGAACCATCCCCATAGCTCGTCATCTACGCAATCGCCGCAATACGTCTTGACGTCGTCATAGACTTTCTTGCGGAAGTCTTCATCGGAATACTGCGCGCGTGCCACGCCTAGGACCGCGAAATCCCGCGACAGCAGCCCGGCGCGTGCCAGGTTGTAAAGCGCCGGAATCAACATGCGCCCGGTCAGATCCCCGGCCGCACCGAAGATCACCATGACGCAAGGATCGCTTTGCTTACCGATGCGTGGCGGTGGCGGCGCCGTTTTGGGCTGTTCTGCTAATTGAGCCATTGAATAAGTCCCTTTGTTGTTCTCTGCGCTCTCGGCGAGACCTCAGCGCTCTCTGCGTTTTAAGATTTGGCCGTCCCTTGCATGCGAGCGAATTTCTCCCATCTCCGGGAACTAGTGTTTCCCTTTTCCGGCGTCTTCCACGTGCCCGCCAAACTTCTGCCGCATCGCCGATAACATCTTCTCAGCGAACGTGTGTTCCTGGCGCGAACGGAAGCGGACAAACAATGCGGCTGTCAGGACGTCGGCGGGAACGGCCTCGTCGACAGCAGCCTGAATCGTCCACCTGCCTTCGCCGGAATCCTGCACGAAGCCTGTGTACTCGGCGAGCGTCGGATTCTCGGTCAGGGCCATCGCCGTGAGATCAAGCAGCCACGAACTGACCACGCTGCCGCGCCGCCATACTTCCGCGATGTCGGGCAAGTTCAGGTCGTAGCGAATGTCTTCAGGCAACTCCTTGCTGTTTGCATTCTTGAAGATGTCGAAGCCTTCCGCATAGGCCTGCATGAGGCCGTACTCGATCCCGTTGTGCACCATCTTCACAAAGTGTCCCGAACCCGACGGCCCGCAGTGAATGTACCCGTCTTCAGCCGTGCCGCCGAGTTTCTCGCGTCCGGGGGTTTGAGTAATGTCACCCTTGCCAGGCGCTAGAGTCTTGAAGATCGGATCAAGTCTCTGCACGGCTTCTTTCGGCCCCCCAAGCATCATGCAGTAACCGCGCTCCAGGCCCCACACGCCGCCGCTGGTTCCCACGTCGATGTAATGAATGCCCTTGCCCTTAAGTTCTTTCGCGCGGCGCACATCATCCTTGAAATAGGAATTGCCGCCGTCGATGATCGCGTCCCCAGTCTGCATGTGCTGGGCAAGTTTTTGCACGGTCGCTTCAGTCGGACCGCCGGCCGGCACCATGATCCACACCGCGCGCGGCGGCTTGAGCTTGGTGACCAGATCTTCAAGCGATGACGATCCTGTGGCGCCTTCGCCACCCAGTTGCTTCACGGCGTCGGGGCTGAGATCGGAAACCACCAACGAATGCCCGCCGCGCATCAGCCGCCGGGTCATGTTCGCCCCCATCCGGCCGAGTCCAACCATTCCCAATTGCATCTCTTGCTCCTTAAGTGGTAGCGCCGGCATCTTGCCGGCTGTCGCGTGGGCGTCTCGCCCCGCGCTGCCGAAGGTTCACAAATCTAGAGAGCTTTTCGCACTGCGGCCTGCAGTGTCGCAAGCCCGCTCTTGAGATCTTTCCCCAGATGCACTCGAAGCGCGCGCCTTCCTCGTTCCGCCAGGACCTGGAAATCCCCCCGAACTTGCGCCGCCTTCACAATGCCGAACGTGTACTTCTGCCCAGGGACCGGCAATTCCACCGCATCATCACAAGTGATTTGCAGGAACACTGCTGAAGTCGGCCCGCCTTTGTAGGCCTGCCCCGCGGAGTGAAGGAATCGCGGCCCCATCCCAGCCACTTCGACTCATCTTCACCGGTCCACAGGCTCGCGTCGCCATCCCACAGTCGCTTCATTTTCCCGCCCGACTGCCAGTCAGCAATCGTCGACTTGACGGTGGCGGCCAGCGTCTCGGCCAGGGAAGTCTTCAGTCGGCTCACGCTCTATCCTTTTTGCGCGGTGCTTTTCTCAACGGCAGCTAGCAGTTTGTCGAAGGCGTCCGAGAATAATTTCACCCCATCAACCGTCAGCTTGTCGGTGACTTCCTTCATAGAAATGCCGGCCTTCGCCAGGTCGTCCATGGTCTTCTGCGCGCCCGGAATGTCTTCGGTGAGACTCGGCCGAACGCGGCCATGCTGGCGAAATGCGTCGATCGTGGCCGGTGGTATCGTATCGACGGTGTCTGGGCCTATCAGTTCTTCCACGTACATCACGTCGCGATAGTTTGGATTCTTGGTGCTCGTGCTGGCCCATAGCACGCGCTGCGTCTGCGCGCCCTTGGCAGCGAGTTTATCCCAGTTCGGTCCGCTGAAGATTTTTTGATAGCGCTGGTACGTCAGCTTTCCGTTTGCAATTGCGACCTTCCCCAGCAAGCTCTTCAGCAGCGCCTGCTGATTCGGGTCCGACGTACTTTTCAGCTTCTGGTCCAGCATTGAATCAATCAGCGTGTCGATGCGGCTGATAAAGAAGCTTGCGACCCCCGCCATTTTCTTCAGATTCCCACCGCGGGCGGCTAACTCTTCCACTCCCGCGACGTAAGCCTCAGCGACTTTCACATAAACTTCCTGCGCAAACAGCAAAGTCACATTGATGTTGATACCTTCGCTGATCGCTTGGCGGATCGCGGGAAGCCCCTCGGCTGTGCCCGGTATCTTGATCATGACGTTTTCGCGCTGCACCGTCTTCCACAGTCGCCGCGCTTCGTCAATCGTTTCCTGCGTCTTGTTCGCCAGATACGGCGACACTTCCAGGCTTACGTAGCCATCGCGGAAGTTTGTTTCCTCGTAAACGCCACGCAATTGGTCCGCCGCATCGCGAATGTCCCGGATCGCGATCTGCTCATACTTCGCCGTCGCCGAAAGATTTTTCTGGGTGGCCAGCGAGTGCAGGATATCGTCATACAAGGAACTGTCGGCGATGGCCTTCTCGAAGATGGCCGGATTCGAAGTCATTCCGCGCAGGCCGTCTTCTTCGATCATCGCTTTCAGTTTGCCGGTTGTGAATAGATCCCGGCGAATGTAGTCGAGCCACATGGACTGCCCATCCTTGAGCAGATCTATTAGCGGATTTTTCGTGGCCTTCGAATTTTCCAGAACACCAGTGGGTTGCATGACAGCCTCCATATCTTGTTGGATGACGATATCTTGTTGGATGACGATCCCCGAACCAGCGACGCAGCCGAACTGCCGGACGAACTAACTACTTTCCGGAGATCGCTGCCCGCGCTTCTTCCACAACTTTGTCGACGGTAAACCCGAAGTACTTCAGCAGATCCTTTAACGGCGCGGACGCTCCGAACCGTCGCATGCCGATGTTTCGCCCCTTGCTGCCCGTGTATCGTTCCCAGCCGAAGGTCGCAGCCATTTCGACGGAAACTCGTGCCGTCACATTCGACGGCAGCACGCTTTCCTTGTACGCCGCGTCCTGCTGCTCAAAGATCTCCCACGATGGCATGCTGACCACTCGCGCCTTGATGCCGTCGGCCTTGAGTTTCTCGTACGCATCGACGCACAGCGACAATTCGCTGCCGGTTCCCAATAGAATAACTTGCGGTTTTCCGCCTTCAGCGTCCGCGAGCACATAAGCACCCTTCGCTGCTCCGGAAGCTGGCGCATATTTTGACCGGTCCAGCGTCGGAAGGTTCTGCCGCGTCAGCACCAGCGCCACCGGAGAGTGCTGTTGTTTCGCAATAATCTTCCACACCTCGGTCACTTCGTTCGCATCGCCCGGACGCAGCACGATCAAATTCGGCATTGCCCGCAACGACGCCAGCTGTTCGATCGGCTGGTGCGTCGGTCCGTCTTCTCCAAGTCCAATGGAGTCATGCGTGAAGATGAAAAGAGACGGCAGTTGCATCAGCGCCGCCAGCCGGATGCTCGCCCGCATGTAGTCGCTGAAGTTGAAGAAGGTTGCTCCGAAAGCCCGGAGGCCGGAAATCGTCATCCCATTTACGCTCGCGCCCATCGCGTGCTCGCGGACTCCGAAATGAAGATTGCGCCCGCCGTAGCTTCCGGCCTCAAAATCCCCGGCCCTCGGGAATTTCAGCGTGGTCTTATTTGACGTCGCTAGATCCGCCGATCCCCCGATCATCCACGGAATATTTTGGGCCACGACATTGAGCACCTTGCCGGAACTCTCGCGCGTTGCGATCCCCTTCGCATCCGCAGGGAATGTGGGTAGATTCTTGTCCCATCCCGACGGCAACTCGTGGTGCTGCATCTGGCTGAGTTGCTCTGCCAATTCCGGATATTTCTGCGAATACTCTGCAAACGTTTTTGACCACTGGCCGTGCATGTCGGCGCCACGCTTGCCAAGGCCTTCGCGGAAGTGCTCCCGCACTCCATCAGGCACAAGAAACTTCGCATCTTCCGGCCAGTGGTAAAACCTCTTAACCAACTTTACTTCTTCCTCGCCCAGAGGCTCGCCGTGCGCCGCATTGCTGTCTTGCTTGTGAGGAGAGCCGTAGCCGATATGGCTGTCAACGATGATCAAAGTCGGCCGGTCGGTTGTCTTCTCAAAAACCTCGAAAGCGCGCGCCAGCATATCAAGGTCGTTGGCATCCGTCACGCGCGTCACATTCCATCCGTATCCGATGAATCGGGTCGCGACGTCCTCGCTGAACGACCAATTCGCTGGACCGTCCAGGGTCACATGATTGTGGTCATACATCCAGCAGAGGTTCGAAAGCTTGAGATGTGCCGCCAGCGAAGCCGCTTCGCTGCCCACTCCTTCCATCAAGTCGCCATCCGAGCACATCGCATAAACGTTGAAATCGAAAATCTCTAAGCCCGGACGGTTGTAATTCGCTGCCAGCCATTTGCTGGCAATGGCCATGCCAACGCTGTTTCCTACTCCCTGGCCAAGTGGTCCGGTTGTCGTTTCGACTCCCGACGTGATGTGTGATTCCGGATGCCCGGGGGTCCGGCTCCCTAACTGACGGAAGCGCTTAATCTCTTCCATCGGAACCGCCAGGTCATTCGTGACGTGTCCTTTATCATCCACCTGCCGCACCTCGGCCAGATGCAACATGGCGTAGAGCAGCATAGAAGCGTGCCCATTCGAGAGCACGAACCGATCTCGGTTTAGCCAGGTGGGGTCGGCAGGATCGTAACGCAGGAATTCCTGCCATAAACAATACGTAACCGGTGCCAGCCCCATAGGAGCGCCGGGGTGTCCTGAATTCGCCTGCTGTACTGCATCGATGGCGAGGGTTCGAATCGTATTAACGCAAAGTGTGTCTAACTGCTGGCCTGTCGCCAATACTTGTTCCGTGGCAACCATGCGACTCCATTCCTCCAGTCGTTCGTTGGCGCGAACCACTGGCTAACTGATTAGAGGTCCCGGGCAGAGAAAGGGTTCACTACGCAGAAAGTGTATCAATTTCTTGGATCGGATGGATGACGCTCAGTTGAAAAAGCGAAGGACGGATGGAGAGATCTCTTACTTTACAAGCTGGATGTAGCTGTTTCCGCTGGTGGAGGCACGCGTCATTTCCTGCACGGACTTGAGAAATTGACGTAAATTGTCGCGTTCTCCGGATGACATGCCGTCAAACCGAACCCGTACTCCGTTGGAACCCGCACTGCGGGTGACGATACCGGTTAAAGCGAAGCCCTTAACCCAGATCTTGCCGTTCGGTACCCATAATGCGATCTCTACCTTGGCGCCCGGCTTGACCGGGCTGGCCGTCTCGACCAGGCATCCGCCGGCACTGGTGTTGGAAAGGTTTCCCCAAATAGAGTTCGGCAAATCATCGACGCGCAATTCCACCGCGACAAAGCACTTGATGCGCGGATGCCGCCGGCGATCGCTGCTCCAATTGGGGCTGAAAAGATCGGGCTCGAACGGAGGTGTGGAGGAACTGGGCGTTGGAATCGGACGAGGAGCTTCCGGCTCGGGCTGGCTGGTCTTCTGCCGGGATTTCGAAACGTCTGCCTTGATTTCGCGCATGGCGTTCAACAAGGCTTCTTCCCGTTTTTCGACAGGCGCTTCCCGATAAGCCTGCAGAAGCTTTCCAACTTGTCGGACAAGATCTGGATCCGACAGTATGCGAGTCCAGTCAGTTCCCGTTGCAGCGCTCATGCAATAGCATCTCTCGTTCTGTAAGGATTTGTGTCTCTGCCTAGAATGAGCCGCTGGTCACCTCGGTTCAAGATGACCTTAGTCATGAAGAAACGGACGATATTGACTATTGAGAATGGGAGTTTACTGGCTGCCTTCGAATCCGACCTGCACGATTTCCGTGGTTTCGCTCTGGGCGGGCTCGAACTTCCATTTGCTCACCGCGTCCTGCGCGGCTTCCACCAGCACCGGGTTTCCACCCAGCACTCGACTGGATTTCACGCTACCGTTGGACCGAACCAGGACTTCCACTTTTACAATTCCGTGGATGTGCATCTTTTTTGCCAATTCCGGATAGACGGGCGCGACACGGGATGAGACCTTTCTCTCCGAACTCGAGGATACGGTCGTGTTTTGCGCGTGCGCTAGATTGAATGAGAGCGCGAGCATGAAGGCCAGATAAAAGACACCACTGCGCATGACACCGGCTCCTTTACATGTATAGGTTATCGGCACGGAGCGGTTACTGGCAGAGTACTGAAGGCATTGCACCTAAGGTGCCGCATCCCGATCTGCGCAGGTTAACCAGGTCTGATTTCATTTGCATCGCAATTCCGCGCAAAAGAATCAAAGATGACGAGTTATGCTATAGACGGAGAGGAAGATTCAGCCCCTGTTGGGGTGTCTGAACGTTCCCGATCAAGAATGCGACGCTCATTGAGAGTTTTCCCCACCGTAGTTCTTGGTTTCATGTCGTTCTTTGCCGTTTCGTCTACGCTGGTCTCACAGACGACTGGCGGCACGCCATCGGTTTCCCTGCCTGGGACTCAGAGTCCGTTTCAGGGGAGTTCCCCCGAGGGCACCGCGACGTCGGAAGTTCTTCAGATTGATTTCAAGGAAGCCATAGACCGTGGATTACGCAATAACTTAGGCCTGCTGCTGGCTGGGGATCAGACCCAGGCAGCCCGCGGCCAGCGCTGGCAGCAGTTGGCCGAATTATTGCCTAATATCTCCATTCGCGGAGAGGAAGACGTGCAAACTACAAGCCTTACAGCCCTCGGGCTGCGGGGCAACGTATTGCATACGGCGGTACCGAGAGTGATTGGCCCCTTTAATTACTTCGATCTCCGTGCGAACGCTACGCAGACTGTGTTCGATTACAGAACCCTGGAGAAAGAACGAGCTGCATTCCAAACGCTCAAGGCTGCTCAACTCAGTTTCAAGGATGCGCGCGAAGTGGTGGTACTCGCAGTAGGAAACTCATATCTGCAGGCCATTGCTGCGGTTGCTCGCGTTGAGACCGCCGAGGCGCAGGTCAAGAGCGCTCAGGCTCTCTTTCAGAAAGCCGCGGATCAGCAAAAGGCCGGTCTGACGCCGGCCATTGACGCCCTGCGTTCGCAGGTTGAGTTCCAGACCCGGCAACAGCAGCTCATCGTAGCGCGTAACGAGTTGGCGAAGTCCACTTTGAGCGTGGCCCGCATCATCGGACTGCCGCTCGGACAGCAGTTCGTTCTCACAGAAAGGGCTCCCTACCAGGCGCTGACTCCTCTTCCGCTGGAAACCTATTTGCAGCGTGCGTATAACGGACGTGCCGATTATCAGGCTGCCGTGGCACAGGTGCAGAGCGCCGAACATAGCAGGAAAGCAGCGGTCGCGGGGCGATACCCGTCCATCGATCTGGATGCGAACTTCGGAGACATTGGCGTGAACCCCGCGAGTTCCAACGGCACCTGGCAAGTCCTGGGTGGCATCAATATTCCGGTTTTCGCTGGCAATAGAGTCCATGGCGATATCCTCGTCGCCGATGCTCAACTCAAGCAGGCTCGGTCGCAGTTAGGCGATCTGCGTGGCCGCATCGATTACGAAGTCCGTTCGGCCTTGCTGGATCTTAATGCTGCGGCGGATCAGGTGGAGGTCGCCCGCAGTTCAGTCGAACTGGCCGAACAGGCTCTGGCTCAATCGCAGGATCGCTTTACCGCCGGGGTTGCCGACAATCTGGAAGTGGTGCAGGCCCAGGAAGCCGTTGCCGGCGCGCACGAAAGCTTTATTCAAAGTCTTTATGCTCATAATCTAGCGAAGGTCGAATTGGCTTACGCCATCGGCGATGCCGAACAAGGTGTGAGGCGATATCTGAAAGGCAATCAATAGCGTATGGAGCAATCGACGCAGGCTCCCCACCCTACAGGGAATCCAGCGGTAGCCGAAAGACCGGAGTCCGGCAATAAGCCCCTGCCGGCGACCGAGCGGGACTTTCATACTCGTCCTTCGCGCACTCAGAGTCCGGGTTTTCGCATCGCAGTTCTGATTGCACTGGTGGTGCTGCTGGTCGTCGGATTCTTCATGTACCGCTATTTCACCAGTTACGAATCTACCGATGATGCACAGGTTGACGGGCACATTAACTCCGTCAGCGCTCGAATTTCCGGGCACGTGATCAAACTCAACGTTCAGGACAACCAATACGTGCAGGCGGGAACAGTGCTGGTCGAGATCGATCGAACCGACTACCAGGTCGCCTACGAGCGCGCGAAGGCGGATTTCGCCGACGCCCAGGCGACAGCTGTCGCGGCGGGAGTTACGGTCCCGATCACATCCGTCAACACCAACAGTCAGATCGCTGCAAGCGAGGCGGATGTGGCCAGTGCCCGCGCCGGCATCCAGGCGGCCCAGCAGCAGTTCCAGGCAGCCAAAGCGCAACTGCAAGAAGCCGAGGCGAACAACGTCAAAGCGCAGAACGACCTTGCGCGCTACAAACAACTCGTCGAAAAGCAGGAGATTTCGCACCAGCAGTACGATCAAGCCACTGCCGCGGCGCAGGCTGGCGCGGCAGGAGTCGAAGCTGCTCGCGCCACTGCCGATGCCGCCGATCAACAGGTGACGCAGGCCAAGGGCAGGCTGGTTCAGGCGGAAGCGAATTGGCGTTATGCCAATACCGCGCCGAAGCAGATGCAGATATCGCAGGCCAGAGCGCAGTCGGCCTTGGCGCAAGCTGAACGCATGAAAGCGAATCTGGATCAGGCTGAACTGAACCTGCAATACACCAAGGTTGTCGCTCCGGTGAACGGGGTTGTCAGCAACCGTACCGTAGAAGTCGGACAGAACGTTGCGCCCGGGCAGGAATTGATGAAGGTCATCAACCTCGACGACATCTGGATCACCGCAAACTTCAAGGAAACTCAACTGCGGGACATGCATGCCGGGCAGCGTGTCACGATCGAGGTCGACGCGAATGGCCGCAAGTACAATGGCAAGGTCGATAGCATCGCCGGCGCCAGCGGAGCACGTTTCAGCCTGCTTCCTCCCGAGAATGCCACTGGTAACTACGTCAAAGTTGTGCAGCGCGTCCCCGTCAAGATTGTTCTCGACCCTGGTTCTAACAAAGATCAGTCGCTGCGTCCCGGCTTGTCGGTTACGCCCAAGGTGTGGTTTCGCGAATGACTGCTGCAGCGGCCACGTTGGACCAGTCTGACGCCTGGCGACCTTCGGTAAATCCGTGGATCATTGCTCTGGCGGTTACGCTGGCGACCTTCATGGAGGTGCTCGATACCTCCATTGCCAATGTTGCCCTGCCGCATATCGCGGGGAGCCTTTCTGCCGGGCAAGATGAGAGTACCTGGGTTCTCACTTCTTACCTTGTCTCGAATGCGATTGTTCTCCCGCTCAGCGGATGGCTGTCTTCGATCGTCGGGCGCAAGAACTTCTACATGGGCTGCGTTGCGCTGTTCACGATCAGTTCCTTCATGTGCGGTCTCGCGCCGAATCTGGCAGTTCTGATCATCTGCCGAGTTCTTCAGGGTATTGGCGGCGGCGGATTACAGCCCAGCGAACAAGCGATTCTCGCCGACACGTTTCCTCCGGCCAAGCGTGGCATGGCGTTTGCCGTTTACGGCATGGCAGTCGTCACCGCGCCAGCGATCGGTCCCACCCTCGGGGGATGGATCACGGACAATTTCACCTGGCGCTGGATTTTCTTCATCAATATTCCCGTCGGAATTCTGTCTATCCTGCTGACCTCCAGGCTGATTCAGGATCCACCTTACTTCAGGCGCCGCAAGCGGAGTGAAACCCACATCGATTACATCGGACTGGGATTCGTCGCGCTTGGGCTTGGCACACTGCAGGTAGTGCTCGATAAGGGCCAGCGCGAAGATTGGTTTGAGTCTAACTTCATCGTGATTCTGTCGGTGATTGCGGCCTTGTCGCTGATCTTCGTCATCTTCTGGGAGTGGAAGCAGAAAGATCCCATAATCGATCTGCATTTGTTCCGTGACCGCACCTTCGGCATCTCGAATCTGCTGATGTTCATGCTCGGATTCGCGTTGCTGGGCAGCACGCTGCTGCTGCCGCTGTTTTCGCAAACGCTATTGGGATACACGGCACAGCAAGCAGGACTGGCTTTGATGCCGGGCGGATTTGCGATCATCCTGCTGCTGCCGCTGGTAGGATTCTTGCTCTCGCGGTATACACCGCGCTGGCTTCTGATGTTCGGTCTCATCGTCCTGTCGTACTCGTTGTTTCACATGACGAAGTTCAATCTCGACATCGACTTCCGGACAGTCGCGGGAGCGCGTGTGCTTCAAGCCGTCGGCATGGCTTTCTTGTTTGTTCCAATCAATACTGCTGCCTACGCGTTCCTGCCGCGGGACAAGAACAACGCTGCTTCAGGTCTGATGAATCTGGCGCGTAACATCGGCGGCAGTGTGGGGATTTCTGTGGTCACGACAATGCTCGACCGTCGGACGCAAAAACATTTAAACGATCTCGCGGGCAACCTGCGCCCTTCGAACCTTTCTTTGCAGGCGATGCTTCAGGGAGCGGCGAGAGCCATGCAGGCGCATGGCGCGAGCGCCGCGGAGGCTTCTCAGCGGGCCTACGCGCTGGTGCAGGGTACAGTGCAGCGGCAAGCCGTTATGCTGTCTTATATCGATTGTTTTTGGTTCCTTGGTGTGGCAATCCTGTGTATGATTCCGGCGGTCTTCCTGATCAAGAAGTCGAAACCTGGCGGAGGAATGGCGGTACACTAAAACCCTATGTTTCGCCTCGTCACCATCGAGCGTGAGTTCGGGTGCGGTGCAGCATCGATCGCCAACCAGTTAGCGGAGCGGTTGGGTTGGAAGCTCTGGGATCATCTCCTGACAGAAGAGATCGCGCGGATCGCGAAAGTGGATCCTTCGGCGGTGAAGCGTTGCGACGAGCGCATGGACAGTCGTCTGCATCGTCTGGCGAAGGTTTTCTGGCGCGGAAGCTACGAACGCAGCAGTCACCTGGGCAATCAGATCTTCGATACCGATCGCATGATGGCGATGATGCAGGACATTATGGATCGCATCGGGCGGGAAGGAAATGCTGTGATCGTCGGGCGCGGAGCGCCTTTTTTCCTACGGGAACATCCCGATGCATTTCACGTGTTTCTGTATGCGCCGCGCGCCGAGAAGGTTCGCCGGACGATCGCTGATGGGCACTCGGAAGAAGAAGCCGAGGAAATGGTTGACACCGTCGATCGTGAGCGCATGGCGTACGTGAAGCACTACTTCAATGCAGACTGGCCGACGCGATCGCTCTATCACCTGATGATGAATACTGCGGTCGGCAACGAACCGGTGATCAACACGATCCTCGATACGATGCATCAGGTTGCCGGAAGCCCGAAGGCAACGGATTACGAACGTCCGAAGACGCCGACGGCGCAGTCATCCAATTAACGTTGGGCAACTTGCGGGCGCGCAGGACGTTGCGGCGCGGGGCAGCAATCTTCCGCGCAGACGTCCTGGCGCGGACCTAAAGATCCCAAAGCTCGACGCTCGACTCCTTCCGTTCTCTCCAGGATTAGCTCGCGAATCATCGCGATGAACCTCGGATGCACGCCGACCGTCTTTGCACGCGCCATGGGTAGCGCGAGTTCATCGCACAAGTGCCTGGCTTCAATGTCGAGGTCGTACAGCACTTCCATGTGATCGGAGATGAAGCTGATGGGAGCGACGACAACCGCGCTGGCGAGATTCTTCTGCTTCACCTCACGCAGGTGGTCGAGGATGTCGGGCTCGAGCCAAGGTTGTCCGGGAGCGCCGCTGCGGCTCTGATAGACGAGAACCTCGTTGCTGATCCCGATCGCTTGCGATGCGAGCCGGCGCACTTCTTCCAGTTGCTTCACGTAATCGGAGGTGTTGGCCATCGACATGGGAATGCTGTGAGCGACGTAGACGATCTGTACATTGCGTCGCGCGTCGGCGGGAATCTTTGCGAGAGCTTCGTGGAGTCGATCTTCCGTGGCCTCGAGAAATCCGGGGTGATTGAAGAAAACTCGGAGCTTGTCGATGTGCGGCGCGCCTTCGCCAACTTCCGCTTGTGCGCGGGCGATGTTTTCGCGGTACTGGCGACAACCGGAGTACGAACTGTAGGCGGAAGTCACAAAGGCGAGCGCGCGCTTGATGCCATCAGTCTTCATCTGGCGCAAGGTGTCGGCGAGCATCGGATGCCAATTACGATTTCCCCAATACACGGGCAGCTTCGGTCCGTGCTGTGCGAGTTCTTCCTTGATCGCAGCAATCAATTCCCGTGTCTGCTGATTAATGGGACTTTTGCCGTCGAAATGGTAGTAATGCTCGGCGACGGCGAGCATGCGCTCGCGGGGAACGTTGCGTCCACGCAACACGTTTTCGAGGAAGGGAATGACGTCGTCGTGACCCTCAGGTCCACCAAAGGAGACAATCAAAATCGCGTCGTAATTCATGGGTTCCGGTCAAAATCAGGCTGTGGATAAAACGCAAAAAGAATTTTGGAGATGCGGTACGAAGACGAGTTTTGAGCGAGTTCCAATTCGGGAAATCCGTTGGATGCGGGGATATACCCCCTCCCCCTGGTCTATTGGAATCTTCAACTTGGGGGGAAATGCCGGAGAAAATCTTCGCGCTCAATACTTTAGGGGCAAAATCTTGAGCCCCAGAGACTTAGCTCGTTGCGTGCGTGCTTCGCGTCTACCGCCTCCGCCTTGACTATGATCCGCTCTTTCAATTTCTGGCGCAAGGTCAGATGTCACAAAGGGCGGTGGATTATTTGCTCTCGAGGAAAGCAATTACCGATCCCGTGGATCGCTGATCAATGAGCATAGCGAAGATTTTGCAACAATTACTCATATTGTCGCTAAGAGTGGTACTCGGATATGAACTTTTTTACAGCTTTCCCCGAATAGGTTGATGGAGACGCTGATTGACCGATGATCGCGAGCTATGGGACCGGCTGTGCCGACGGGATGCCACTGCGTTTGAGGAGCTGTATCGAACCTACAGCGCTGGCTTGCAAGTATTCCTCAGACGCGCTCTAGGCAGCCATCAGGCGGCTGAGGACGTAACGCAGGAAACGTTTTACGACCATGAGGATTCCGAAGCTTGCGTTCGGAGTAATGTTGATCGCAATTATCGCGCTTTCGAGTGGTCTGGTTATCGTGCGGGCACGAGCAGGAGCCGCGACCGGACGATTTCTCGAATTGAAATATAAACTTCCTCCAACGGGTCAAGAAGACGTTTGCGTCATGAGGGCGGACGGGAGTCAAAAGGACAATCTGTGCAATTTCGTTCACCATGGCCGAGAAGGTCTTCTCTTGATGAACACTCGTGTTACCCCAAATTCAGGGAACCGTACACAACTGGGGATAAGGGCCAAATACATTCCTGGAGCTGGAGAGGTAGAAGTTCACTACAGCGATTCTCTGTTCAAAGACATTCCGGAAACACTGCTTTCCCTCAAGCCGGGTGAGAAGCAGGAGATTCAGGTCGCGGGTCTCGGCACCATTGGAGTGGAAGGCGAATACCTTGATCATATTCCCCCGCTCGTGTATCACCCGCAGGAGACACTCGATCCAAATCCGAAAGAGTTTCGAATTGCTGCTCCTGTGCTGGTGCGTGACAACGAAGTGATTGCGAATGCTGGTGGTGGTTCGTCTATAGATACGGGATCGCCGGATGCCACCCCGATGCTTTTCGTACCAAGTGAGGGGCGTTATCTCCTGTCTGCAGTTCCCTTTGAAGGTTCGGTGCAAGGCAATGTTCATCTTGGACAGATCGCGTTCTCGCTAGAAGGGCACGACTGTCTTTTGCTTACATCCATGCCGATCACAGTTTCAGAACATGTATGGGTAAAGCATGAACCCGACTTCAAGGCTTCAGAGCATATGGTGCGTCAGTCGGAGACGCGTGATGATCAGCCGATGTTCCTAGTGAGAAGTTTGAGGAAGCTACAGCAGGAACGGATTGAGCATTGACCTTTTTCGAAACGCCGTTTCAGAATTCCAGTGCCATTCAATAAGAAGTGGGAAGTGTAAGGGCACGTCAGCGTGCGGAAGGGATCTGGTGCGCCCGGAGAGATTCGAACTCCCGACCTGTTGCTCCGGAGGCAACCGCTCTATCCAGCTGAGCTACGGGCGCAGTGGTCTCATTATACAAGGTGCGTGCGCCCATGGCGCCCCTCGGTCAGCGCTTGTTCGCGTTGCTGGACCTGAAAGACGATGGCGATCAGGAATGGTCTCCAGCGCATTTTCTAAAGCGGGACCATGACGGCAGGTGTCCCGAATCAGATGGCCGAGGATGTGATTCGTTGCTACCAGCGATCACGACGGCCGCCACCTCCGCCGCGTCCGCCGCGGTCTCCGCGATCGCGGCCGCCACCACCGCCACCGCCGAAGCCTCCGCCTCCGCCACCGCGCTCGGCCTTGGGCCGGGCTTCATTGACGTTGATGGTCCGTCCGCCGATCTGCGATCCGTTTAACGCGGTGATCGCCTTCTCGCCGTCTTCATCGCTCGCCATTTCGACGAAACCGAAGCCGCGGGAGCGTCCCGTGTCGCGGTCGGTCAAGATGCTGACGCGGTCGACCTGACCGTAGCCCTCGAAGATCTGCCGCAGTTCATCCTCATTTGTGTTGAAGCTGAGGTTCCCCACAAAAATGTTCTTCACGCGTCGTCCCCTGCATTGAGCTGTCGGAAGTGCGAGCTCAGTTCCGCGAACTTGGCAGGTCTGGGAGGCCTTCCTGAAAATCGAGACCGGAGCTGGCAACAGTCAAACGCGGGGGGCAGTATAGCAGGTTTTCCCCAAGCGGCTTGTCAATTTGAATTCAATTTACAGATGGCTCGGAATGGGGTTTTTGGCGGTGCGGCCGGCATCTAGCATGCGTCGACTTTCCAGTAGCCTTCGGAGTGAAATCCCATCTGGAGCAAACGGTTCTTGGGATCGTGATGCTTGCCGCAGCCTGGGCAGATCAGGAAGCGGCTCCATGCGGTTCCCTGGCGGTCGTAGTTTTCGGCAACGGCGAAGGTAGTTCCGCAGCTGCATGGGACCAGGAACATGCGGAACGGCTGGGGAGCTTTGGCGGGATTGGCGGAACGGAGCGAGTTCGGGGCGCGGAGGCGAGACGCCTCCTCCACAGCCGGCGGAACCCTTCGGCTGCGCTCAGGGCAGGCGCCGGCGCTACGTTGCGACTTGCGGCGCGGTTTCACGATTCTTCGACGACGGCAAAGGAGCTCTTTTTTCGGCGGTTTGACTGCAACACTTTTTTGCGCAGGCGCAGGTATTTGGGCGTGACTTCTACGAACTCGTCGTCGGCGATGAATTCGATGGCCTGCTCCAGATTCAGGGGCCTGAAGGGAACAAGGCGGATGGCTTCGTCAGCGGTGGACGCGCGCATGTTGGTCAGCTTCTTTTCGCGGACGGCGTTTACATCGAGATCGGTGTCTTTCGCGTTTTCGCCGATGATCATGCCTTCGTAGAGATCGATTCCGGGTCCGACGAAAAGTTCTCCGCGTTCCTGCAGGCCCCAGAGCGCGTAGGCGGTAGAGGTTCCGGGGCGGTCCGCGATGAGAGCGCCGGTGAGGCGATGCGGGATCTCGCCCTGCCACTCGGTGTATCCATCGAAGAGCGAATTCATCACGATGGTGCCGCGGGTGTCGGTGAGAAGCTGGCTGCGGAGCCCGATGAGTCCACGGCTGGGAACGCGGAACTCGATGCGGACGCGTCCGTAACCGTGATTGTGCATGTTGGTGACTTCGCCTTTTCGCGAGCCGAGTTGCTCCATGACGACGCCGACGAAGTCTTCAGGGACGTCGATGGTGAGATGCTCGACGGGCTCCATCAGTTTGCCGTCGATGCGCTTGGTGACGATCTCGGGTTTGCCGACCATGAGTTCGTAGCCTTCGCGGCGCATCATCTCTATAAGGATGGAAAGCTGGAGTTCGCCGCGGCCAAGCACCTTGAAGGAATCTGTGCTGCCGGTGTCTTCCACGCGGAGAGAAACGTTGGTCAGCAATTCTTTTTCGAGGCGCTCGCGCAGATTGCGGCTGGTGACGTACTGGCCGTCTTTTCCTGCGAAGGGCGAGGTATTCACCGTGAACAGCATGGCGATCGTGGGCTCGTCGATGGCGATATGGGGGAGGGGCGCGGGATTTTCTACATCGGTGATCGTCTCGCCGATGGTGATGCCTTCGACACCGGCGACGGCGACGATATCGCCTAACTCGGTTTCGGTGATGTCGGTTCGCTTGAGGCCGGAGAAGGAGAACAGCTTGGTGATTTTGGTCTTTTGCAGCGAGTGGTCGAGCTTGGCGATGGCGACTTCCTCGCCGGTGAACATCTTGCCATTGAAGACTCGGGCGATTGCCAGGCGTCCAAGGTAGTCGCTGTAGTCAAGGTTCGCGACCAAGATCTGCAAAGGCCCGGCGAGATCACCTTGCGGCGGCGGAATGGTTTTGAGAATCGCATCGAACAGCGGACGCAAATCGGTGCCGCCACCTTGTATGTCGGTGGTCGCGGTGCCGGTCTTCGCGTTGGTGTAGAGAACCGGGAAGTCAAGCTGTTCTTCTTTGGCGTCGAGGTCGATGAACAGGTCGTAGATTTCGTTCAGCACTTCCTGCGGGCGGGCATCGGAGCGATCGATCTTGTTGATGACCACAATCGGCGGGAGCTTGGCTTCAAGGGCCTTGCCTAGCACGTAGCGCGTCTGGGGCAGCGGGCCTTCGCTGGCATCGACTAGGAGCATGACGCCGTCGACCATTTTCAGGGCGCGCTCGACCTCGCCGCCGAAGTCGCTGTGGCCGGGCGTGTCGACGATGTTGATTTTGACGTCGTGATAGAAGATGGCGGTATTCTTCGCCAGAATGGTGATGCCGCGCTCGCGTTCCAGTTCGTTGGAGTCCATCACGCGCTCGACGTGGTGCTCGTGGGAACGAAAGGTGCCGCTTTGTTGCAGCATGGCGTCGACCAGCGTGGTCTTGCCGTGATCGACGTGCGCGATGATGGCGATGTTGCGAATGCCTGAACTCAAAAGGAATCCTTCCTGATTTGTGTGTACTACCACTTTACTATGCGCGGAATGAAATCGCATTTGATTCGCGGGGTTCAGTCGTGCCTACGCACGAAGGCTGCATTTTGAGGCGACCACACCCACCAGTGGAACTGGCGGGCTAGAATCGGTCGCCCCTCCGGGGCGTTCTGCCAGTTGGTCCTATCTTCGCTACAATCAGTAGCCCGAAAAAAGGAATCTTGAGATGAAGACTGCAAAGAAGGGGATCACAATAATTTTGAAAACCGGAATTCTTATCGCCGCTGCTCTTCCGCAGGTGCCATCGAATGCCGCTGTGCCGGCTGGCACGCCGTTTGGACCGAACAATCCGTTTTACGCGGCCAGCCCCTTACCGCTGCATGCTCCGCCATTTGACAAGATTAAGGACAGCGACTACCAGCCTGCGATTGAAGCCGGGATGGCGCAGCAGCGTGAGGAAGTACACGCCATTGCGGAGAGTCCCGATCCACCAACTTTCGAGAACACGCTGGTAGCGCTGGAAAAGACGGGGCAGCTGTTCAACCGAGTGAACCTGGTGTTCAACGCGGTGACCGGAGCCAACCTGAGTCCGGAATTGGAGAAGTTGCAGGAGATCGAGGCGCCCAAGCTCGCCGCGCACAGAGACGCCATTTTTCTCGATTCCAAGCTCTTTCAGCGCGTTGAAGCCATCTACAAGCAACGGGAGTCGTTGAAGCTGGATGCCGAGTCGCTGCGGTTGGTCGAGTACTACTACGAGGAGTTTATCCACGCTGGGGCTAACCTTTCGGAGGCGGATAAGGCTGAACTCAAGAAACTGAATGAAGAGGAATCAACGCTGTCGGCTGCTTTCAGCAATAAGCTGCTGGCCGCGACCAAGGCTGCGGCTTATGTCACAGAGGACAAGAGCGCACTGGCTGGCCTCAGCGACACTCGCTTGAAAGGAACAGCGCAGGCGGCGAAGGACCGCAAAGTGGATGGATTTGTCATCCCGCTGCAGAACACCACGCAGCAGCCCGATCTTGCGTCGCTGAGCCAGCGTGGGACACGGCAGGCAATTTTTGAGAACTCGTGGAATCGGGCGGAGCGGGGAGGCGCGAACGACACGCGCGACACGATCGCGCGCATGGCACAGCTCCGGGCTCAAAAGGCGAAGTTGCTCGGGTTCCCTAGTTACGGTGCATGGAAGCTGCAGGACCAGATGGCGAAGACGCCGGAAGCGGCGCTGAAATTTATGGACGCACTGGTGCCGGGGGCCACGGCGAAGGCGGTGGCCGAAGGCAAAGATATTCAGGCGCTCATTAATGCGCAAAAGGGCGGCTTTCAGTTGCAGCCGTGGGATTGGGACTTCTACGCGCAGCAGGTTCGAAAGGCGAAGTACGATCTGGATGAGGACCAGATCAAGCCTTATTTTGAACTCAACAATGTGCTGGAAAACGGTGTGTTTTATGCCGCCAATCAACTGTATGGAATTTCGTTCAAAGAGCGGCACGACGTTCCCGTCTACCATCCCGATGTCCGCGTCTTTGATGTGTTCGACTCGGATGGGAAGCAGATCGCACTGTGGTACTGCGACTATTTCAAGCGCGACAACAAAAACGGCGGAGCGTGGATGGACGTTTTTGTAAATCAATCCAAGCTGCTGGGTATGTTGCCGGTGGTTTACAACGTGGCCAACTTCACCAAACCTGCACCCGGGCAGCCTGCCTTGATTGGCTTTCGCGATGTGACCACAATGTTCCACGAGTTCGGGCACGGGCTGCACGGGATGTTTGCCAATACCATGTATCCGGCGCTGTCCGGGTCGCAGGTCGCACGCGATTTCGTTGAATTCCCATCGCAATTCAATGAGAACTGGGCCACCTATCCTTCGGTGTTCGGTCATTACGCGAAGCACTACCAGACCGGTGCGGCGATGCCGGCGGAGTTGGTAGCCAAAGTGAAGAAAGCGTCGAAGTTCAACGGGGGGTATGCGCTGACGGAAGTGGTGGCGGCGGCTGAACTCGATATGCAATGGCATACACTGCCCGCGGACGCTTCGCTGGAGAAGGTCGACGATTTTGAAGTGCAGGCATTGAAGAGCAAGAATCTTTTTCTGAGCACGGTGCCTCCGCGGTATCGCTCCAGCTACTTTGCGCACATATGGCAAGACGAGTATGCGGCGGGCTACTACGCCTACTTGTGGAGCGAGATGCTCGATCACGCTGCGTTCCGGTGGTTCGAGGAGCATGGCGGGCTCACGCGTGCCAACGGGGACCGTTTTCGACAGATGATCCTTTCGCGGGGCAACACCGAGGAACTCGGGAAGATGTATTCGGGATGGATGGGCGGAGAACCGAGCATCGAACCGATGCTGAAGTTCCGCGGGCTGGCGGCGGAGGAAAGGGGAAGTAAGACCTGAGCCTTTAACCGCGGAGGGCGCAGAGAACAGCCGCAGAGGGCGCAGAGAAGAACCGTTTCCCGTGAACGTTTCTTGAATTGGATGGTGCATTACACAATGCGTTGATCAATCGGGATAGCGGGATTGTTCAAGTGCCAGCGGGGCGGCATCGGGGACGATCCGATACAGGCTGAAGTGGGCATTGTGATAGGCCAGTTCTAGACTCGAGGAATGCGTTTCCGCATAGCGAGCGAGAAAACCGTGATCCTCGTCGAAGGCGTTGTTGGTGATCAGGTACGTGGCGTGGACGTTGCGCGCGTACTGCCACAACTCTTCATCGGTTCCATGATCATTGTATGCCGACGCGGTGGGGGACGTGTAGAGCGCCAGGGCCCGGGCGCGAAAGTAGATCGAGACGTCCTGCGGCGTGGTCCGATGGCGCACCGCCTGGCAGAGTTGGTTGAACTCGGGGAGGCCGGTACTCTGACGGATTAAGCCGAAATCCATGTGGCGATAGGCAGTGACGTAGGGGAACGGATATCAGCAGCAAGAAGGCGCAGGCGGCAATTGAAACATGGCGCCGGGCGAATTTCTCAGTCAGGCCGCGGAGACCGGTTAAGGCGAGGAACACGATCCAGGGGATGACGGGAAATACAAGGCGGATGCCGGGGGAAAAGGGCCACAGAATCACGATTGCGGCATAGGACACAAGGAAGGCCTCGACGATCGTGAATCCTCGTTTGTATTGATACAAGAGTCCCGCCAGAGTAAGAAGTGAAACGACCCCAAGCAGGAAGAATGAGAATGCCGTCTGGGTCGAAGCGACCCAGAATCCGGCCAGTGTTCGCGGATAGGAGATGAGATGCGCTCCGACGGTGCTTAGGGTAACGTGGAAGGTCCCGTTATAGCTGCCGAACTCTGAGCCAACGAAATGGCTTTGCAGCAACAACAGGGCCGCACAGGTGGAGAGCGCGACGACCGTGATTCGCGTAATCGTGCGGAACTTCAGCAAATCGTAGAGCACCAGTCCGGCAAGCAGCGCGATACCAGCGGTGCGTGTGCCGATTGCGAGATAGAGCGCGATGCCGGTGAGAATCGCCCAGCGCCACTGAGTGGGACCATCCCGCGGCACGCGTTGCACGAGAATGGCGGCTACATAGAAGAAGAGTAAGAAGGGCAAGTCGGAGAGCACATTGTCTTTGGCTGCCCAGAAGTGTGGACTGAAGCCGAGTATGGTTGCCAGCGCAAGCGTGTATTCGCGCCGAGATCGCGCAGCCAGTAGAGACAGATAACCGCCAAGGCGAGCACGAAAAAGATGACCTGTTCGAATTTTATCGGGATCAGATTCAGGCCGAAGAATCGGACGACCGGGGCGAGAAGCAATGGAAAAACCGGCGGATACATGCGAGGGCCGACTAGCGCGGTTGGAGTAAAGAGATATCCGGTCTGGGCATAGGGACGGCCTTCCACAATGTTTTGCGCGTGGTGTATGTACATCGCGAAATCATCGGCCCAGATGTGACCTTGGCGGATTGTGACGGCGTGGAAGATGGCAATCGTGATGAGCAGCAGAATGAGCCAGAGATTGCCGGTTGTCACGGTTGATTCGCGCATCGCGTCTGTGAAGAGTTCTCAGTTCGACTGTGCGCCTCATCAACGGGAATTTCCAGCGGGCAGTGGGTGTTTTTTGATGTTGCGTGCCGTTTCGGGAAAGGAACGTCTAACAAATCGGGCTGCGGGGCCGAGTCGCCCAGCGCGAAGCCGTGTCGTCCCTACGGGACTCGCGCATCATAACCATTCTTTCCCGGCACTGCCGTGCCTGGCTTTCACATGCCGCCGCTTCGCGGCTGGATTATGGGTGCCTCCAACTCCTTCGCTTAGGTTACTTTCCGTTCGAGGGTTCGAGCAACTCCATGGCGACGTCGGGGGCTCCTTGGCTGCGCAGGCGCAGGTGGTACCAGAAGACGATTGTCAGCAGCGAGAATAGAAAGATGATGGTGGAGACGGCGTTGATTTCTGGAGTGATGCCGCGGCGGAGGCGTCCCCAGATTTCCAACGGAAGGGTATTGTCGCGGCCGATCAGGAAAAAGCTGACGGCGATCTCATCCATCGAGAGGGTGAAGATCAAGAGCGCGGCACCGATAATTGGCAGTTTCAGATTCGGCACCGTTATCCGCCAGAATGTCTGCCAGTAATTCGCTCCTAGATCGAGTGAGGCTTCTTCCTGGGCGCGGTCCAACTTCTGCAAACCAGCGAAGACTTCTGTGGCTGCGACTGAGATGAGTGCGGTTCCGTGGCCCAGGGTAATTGTGAGCAGGCTCAGTTTGACGCTGGTCAGGTTGAAGAGCATCAGCAACGAGAGGCCGGTGATGATTCCGGGCAGAATCAGTGGGAGAAGAACGAGTCGGCGGAACAGGGCTTTGCCGGGAAATTGCACGCGGTCGAGCGCAAGCGCGGCGGGGATTCCTAACGCAAGCGAGATTACCATTGCTGCCAATGCGACCTGCAGGCTGTTGAGCACCGCGTCCCAGATGGCTGCGTCAGCGAACAGAATGCGATACCAGTCCAGCGTCAGGTGATGCGGAGGAAATCCGCCGACGCCTTGGCGGTTGAATGAATATAGGATGAGGACTGCGATCGGCAGATACAAGAACGCGAAGACGGCAGACGCATGCAGGAGGAGCCAGGCTGCGCGCGGAGCAGTACGGCGTTGTTTAGAATCTGCGAGAATCATCGAAGTCACGAACGAAAGTCAAAAACCCCACCCTGTCGCACAAAACGCGACAAGGGTGGGGCACCCGGAATTTTCTTCCTGCCGCTCATGAGAAACTCCATTTCTTTTCCTGCCGTTCCGAGAAGAACAGCAAACTGACAACAATCACGAGCATGCCCAGCGAAATCGCGGCGCCTAGTGGCCAGTTATAAGCGGCACCGAACAGGCTGACCACGATATTGGAGATCATGATTCCGCTCGGGCCGCCGAGCAGCAGGGGTGCCAGGAAATCGCCCAGGCTTAACACGAAGGCGAATGTTGCGCCGGCCACAACGCCGGGAATGGAAAGAGGGAAAATCACTTTCCGGAATGTCTGCGCGGGCGTGGCTCCCAGATCATGCGAGGCTTCGACGAGATTGCGGGGAATGTGCTCGAGAGAAGCATAGATCGGCAGAATCGTGAAGGGAGTGTAGATGTGGGTGAGGGTCAGAACGACGGCGAACGGGCTGTAAAGCAGGAAATCCAGCGGATGGCGGGTCAGATGGACATACTGCAGCAGCGTATTGAGCACGCCGTCTGAGCCGAGAATTGTCTTCCATGCGTAGGCTCGCACCAGATAGCTGACCCAGAGAGGAATGATGACCATCTGATAGAGAAGGTCTTTGCGCTCGCCGGCGTAAAACGAAAGGAAGTAGGCCAGTGGATATCCCAGGAGCAGAGAGAAGAGCATCACGCGGGCGGCAATCCACATGGAGCGCAACAGTGTTTGCCAATAGACCGACTTCTGAAACAGCTCTTTATAGTTGTCGAGACTCCAGGAATGCAGGATTGTCTGCGCTGGAGTGACCGACCAGAAGCTGTAACAGAACATGAGCGCATAGGGGAAAAGCAGGAAGACCGCAACCCAGGCCAGCGGCGGCACGGTCACAGCGGTCTTGTAGGCGCGCGAGAACATTTA
This sequence comes from Candidatus Sulfotelmatobacter sp., assembly GCA_035568275.1. GTDB lineage: Bacteria > Acidobacteriota > Terriglobia > Terriglobales > Acidobacteriaceae > Sulfotelmatobacter. Next base: position 38,897 of record DATMOO010000305.1, on the reverse strand, counting down.
GCTCCTCTCCGGAGATTCGCGCACGGGGATGGCGTCGGCGGGGGAGAACTCGAGTTCAACTTCCTGCGCTGTGAGTCCGCCGCTGGAGGTCCGCATTACGAGGACCAATCCATCGGCGCATTCGACGCGAACCAGTGAGGTCGGTCCGTGGAAGACTTGCTGCAGAACTTTTCCCTTGAGTCGAACTAGGCCGTTCGAGGCTACACTGCTCGGTCGAAGGTGCTCGGGACGCAGCGAAAACAGGGTTGGACCGTCGGTGGTCGAAGTTCGCCAGGACAGGGCGCCACAACGGGCTATACCGTCACGGACCTCGCTTCGAAGCAGGTTGGTGTGTCCGATGAACTGGGCGACATAGGCCGTGGCGGGGCGGCTATAGATTTCGCGAGGTGTAGCTACCTGCTCGAGTTCTCCGGATCGGAGCAGCCCAATCCGGTCCGACATGACCATCGCTTCTTCCTGATCGTGAGTGACGAATACGAAAGCGATGCCGACCTCGCGCTGCAGAGACTTCAACTCCACCTGCATCTGGCGGCGCAGGTTCGCATCGAGCGCGGAGAGTGGTTCATCGAGCAGCAACAAGTTCGGGCGATTCACGAGCGCACGTGCCAACGCGACCCGCTGCTGCTGTCCGCCGCTGATCTTCGATGGCTTCTTCCTGGCATGGGCCGACATCTTTACTTTGTCTAAAGCCTCAGCGACTCGCTGCTCGATTTCCGCGTTCGGCCGCTTGGCCACTCGCAAGCCGTAGGCGACGTTCTGTTCAACAGTCAGGTGAGGGAAGAGCGCGTAATTCTGAAAGACGGTATTCACGCGCCGCCGGTAGGGAGGTTGCTGGTCGAGCCGCTCGGCGCCCATCCACACCTCGCCTGAGGTGGCCGTTTCAAAACCGGCGATGATGCGGAGCAGCGTCGTTTTTCCGGAGCCACTTTCACCGAGGATGGTGAGGAATTCGCCCTGCGCGATCTCCAGCGACACGTCGCGCAGCACAACATTACGGCCGAAGGTTTTGGCAATGTTGCGGATGCTTAGCAGCGTTGGCTTTTGGGCTGGAGTCGCGCTCACGGTTGTCTTTATTGCGCAGCTTTCACATCATTCCAAATTTCAGTGTACTTGGCACGCCGGGGCACGTTCTGCCAGAAGTAAATGCGTTTCTGGTAATTCTCTACATCATCGAGGTGCAAAGTCTTCGCCTCGTCCCCCGTCAAGAACTGCGCCGCTTGCGGATTCGCGGGAACGTAGTGCGTCTTGTCGGTGACCAGCTTCTGCGTCTTGGCCTCGATCATGTACTCCAGAAACTTCTGCGCCAGTTCCTTGTTATCACTTCCCGCGGTGATCATCAGGTGATCGATCCAGCCCGTTGTATTTTCCTTCGGTATGGTTTCGCCGACGGGGAAGTTTGTCTTCTTCAAGTCTGCCGTATTCAGCGGCCAGCCCATCGCAACGACGATTTCGTGACTTTGGAACAGATTGGTTAGCTCTCCGCCGGTGGCCCACATCTTGCGGATGTTTGGCTTCAACTCCAGCAGTTTTTTCTTCACAGCGTCCAGTTGCTCGTCGGTCAGGTTGTAGAGGTGGGAAGGATCCGGCTTGTCATATCCGAGCACCTGCGCGGCCATGTAGACGGTCGAGAGATCGTCCCACACCGAAACTTTTCCTTTGTATTTGGGATCCCAAAAGACGTTCCAGGAGTCCGGAGGCTGTTGAAAAGCAGTGGTGTCATAGATGATGGGATCGGGGCCCCACATGAAGGGCACGCCATAGACTTGTCCGTTGGCTCGCACCAGGGGCAGGGAAGTGAGCTGCGCAGAGAGTTGCCCGTAGCTGGGAATCTTTGTGAGGTCGAGAGGAGCGGCTAGTCCGGAGGTGGCGATCGAGGTGGCCACATCGCTGGATGGCGAAATCACGTCGTAAGTTCCAGCGCTGCCTCCGCGCAGTTTGGCCATCAACTCGTCGCTCGATCCCATGTAGGAAGCCGAGACTTTGCAGTGATTCTCGTCTTCAAATGCTTTCACGAACGAGGGATCGGCATAGCCTTCCCACACCAGCAAATTCAAGGTGGGAGTCTTCTTGGTGCAGGAAGCAATCAACAATACTGCCGTTAACAAGGGCAACAGACTTACAATGCGTTGCCTGGACATGTCTCCTCCAACTTTGAATTGCCTATCGCAAATTGTGCGCGAAAGGCGAGGCTCAGGAATTTAGAAAGTGGGCGGTGTATTCACCCACAGCAGTAACGTTTCTTTTCGTCCGGGATTTTTCCAGCGGTGCGGTGTCGCGCTTTCGAAATAGAAACTGTCTCCTGATTTCAACCAGTACTCTTCGCCGTCAACGCAGATTTGCAATTCTCCGCGCAGCACATAAATGAACTCTTCACCCTCATGCGCGTAGGACTCGCCGCTCCCTGAATCCGGAGCGATGCGGAACAAGTGAGGCTCCATCACGGTATTACCCCACGCCAGGAGTTCCATGCGAACGCCGGTCCCGGCCTCCAATACCTTGCGCTGTGAAGGACGAACCTGGCGGCTGCTGGCGCCGTTTGCGTCAAAGAAATCGAGAATGTTTGTCTTGTAGAAGCGAGCGAGCTTGCGAAGGGTGCCAACGGATCCGCTCATCTGAGAGCGTTCGAGGGCGCTGAGGAAGCCGACGGAGATGCCCACATCTTTCGCCACCTGAGCGAGAGAGAGGCGCTTGCGCGCCCGGAGTTGCCGGAGACGCGCCCCAATGGCTCCGGCATTTCCGTCTGCTGCGGGGCGAACCTTGCCTTCTTTCTTGAGTAATTGCACGATCGCTGCGGCATTCAATCCCTGCACTTTACGCAGGAATCGGGCGCGTTTTAGCAACTTCACGTCTTCGGAGGTGTACAGCCTGTATTTGCTCTGGGTGCGGCGCGGGCGTGCCAGGCCCAGGCTCTCCCACGAGCGGATGACCGAAGGCGACATTCCGACCTTGCGGGCGACGTCTCCGATTTTCAAGTAAGGTTCGGGCATGCGTTATTGCGTCCGGGAGAAAGTCCGGGCAATTCGAATTTCGAATTGAAGGGATGCGCTTTTTTCTGCTTGACAGCCCCTGCCCCGGTTCTCTAACCTTGCGGGATTATAGCAAGGTTGTGGCGGGATACAAGCCGTTCGCTTTCAAAGATAAAAACTTTCCCGGAATAGCTGGAGGCCCCAATGTCGCCGCTGCGAGCACGTTGCGCACATCTGTGTCTAAGCGCATTTTGTATAGCCATCGGTCTTTCCCTTGCCATCCAACTTCATGCTCAGGGCACGGGTGGACGCATCCTCGGCCGCGTCTCCGATCCTTCCGGAGCTGTGTTGTCCGGCGTCAAGATTGTGGCTACGAACGATGCTACTGGGGTGGCTCACGATGCACTCAGCAACGATAGCGGAGACTACGTTTTCCCGGATCTACCCGTCGGAACGTATTCGTTGGCATTCGATTTGACCGGGTTCAAGAAAACGATCCGGCACGCGATCGCGCTCGATGTGAACCAGGTCATCACTCTTAATATGACGATGCCGCTGGGGGCCGCGCAGGAAGTTGTCGACGTTACGTCGGACGCTCCGCTGGTGGAGACCAGCAGCACGCAGCTAGGTGCGGTTGTCAATAACCGATCCGTCAATGAGTTGCCGCTGAATGCGCGCGACAGCTACCAATTCCTGCAGTTGCAACCAGGCGTGCAATCGCAATTGGGATCGAGCGGCGGAACCTTCTACGGCAGCGATAGCGCCGGTTCTGTCTCCGTGAATGGAGGCCGAAGCCGTGCCAACAACTTCAGTGTCAACGGCGGCGACGCCAACGATCAGTTCGTCAATCTTCCGACCGTTCAGCCCACGCCCGACGCGATTGAGGAGTTTCGCGTCATTTCGAATACGTTTGATGCGGAGTACGGACGGAACTCCGGCGCAGTAGTGAATGTGGTCACGAAGTCCGGGACCAACCAGTGGCACGGCAATGTTTACGAATACTTCCGCAATAAAGTCCTGAATGCACAAGGCTACTTCAATACCGTAAAGCCACAGTTCAATCAGAATCAATTTGGCGGAACGTTTGGAGGTCCGCTACGGAAAGACCGGACTTTCTTCTTCACATCGTACGAAGGACGCCGAGTCCGCCAGGGAATATCCGGGGAGACTGTGTTCGTGCCAACGCCACAAGAACGGCCGAACCAGACGGCAGGCGGAAGTGTGTTTGCGGGTGGATTTCCCATGTGCTGGCCGGGAACCGGAACGGATCCTGTGATAAATCCATGTGTCTCCAACCAGATCAACGATCAGTTTGTCGCCGATGCGCTCAACGGAAGACCAGGGTGCACAAACGCGATTACTTCCGCCCCAACGCCCGGGCAAGCGCCGGCGGCGGGAGTGCTGTGGAATCAGGTTTTCCCAACGGACGGGAGCGGTAATGCGACAATCCCGACTCCGTGCATGGATCCGGTCGCGATCGATATGCTCCGTTTCGTGCCCGCTGCAAATCGCCCGGACGGATTAACGTACCAGGCCGTCCCCACAAACGCGGACAATCAGGATCAGTTCACGCTGCGGTTCGATCACCACATCAACGACCACCAGAGTTTCAGCTTTTACTACTACTACACCGACGACAAACTGCTGCAGCCCTTTTACAACTTCCAGTACTCCGGTGCGAATATCCCTGGTTTCGGGGCGAATGTGGGCTCGCGGTACCAGCAGTTCAATCCGAGCCATACCTGGACGATCTCCAATTCGGTTGTCAACGAAGCGCGCTTCACTTACATGCGTGAAGGACAGTTGACCTTCCAGCACCCGCAGCAGACTGGCGCCGTGCAAGCGTCATGCGCGTCTGCGGCGGCGCAGGCCGTTTGTTACAACGGAACCTCCGACTCGACCGCCATCAATGGCCTTGTTTCCGCGCAGGGCATTCCCACCAATCAAGCGGGAATTACGACTGGTCTGCCCGCGAGTCATACCGGCATACCCTTCATCGGTGTTTCCGGCGGATTCGCGATCGGCAACGGCTGGGAAGGAGAGTTGCCGCAGGTTGGCAACTCCTTTGTGTGGTCGGACAACCTGACGTGGGTCAAAAGCAATCACACCATGAAGTTTGGCGTGGACGTCCGTCGGCAGCGGTTTGACCAGACCCTTTATTACAACGTGAGCGGCCAGTTCACCTTTAACAGCAGCACATCCAACTCGGTCCAGTACAACGATAACTACGCCACCTACCTGCTGGGCCTCGCCGACAGCTATGTGCAAGGGTCCGCACAGCGGGAGAACGTGCGCAATACGGGGTTTTACGCCTTCGCGCAAGATAGCTGGAAGGTCAATCCGTCGTTGACATTGAACTACGGTCTTCGCTGGGAACTGGATACGCCGTTGGCAGACGTTCTGCACCACGTGCAGACGTTCCGGCCCGGACAGAATACGACACAGTACCCGTGCTATCTGACCACAGCTGAGCAGTCGAGTTTTGGGGTCAGCACTTGTGCCGACGCGGGTGTACAGCCCACGGGACTGGTAGTTCCCGGAGACAAGGGCATTCCGAGTGGAATGACCCAGACGTATTACAAGGCATTTGCCCCCCGAATTGGACTTGCATACAGCCCGAACGCGCCTAGCGGTTTCCTTGGCAAGCTGTTTGGGGCCAACGGAAAGACCAGCATCCGCACGGGTTGGGGTTTGTTCTACAACCCGATGGAGCAATTGGTGCTCGAGCAGTTCGGCGCGGAACCGCCATTCGGCGGTAGCACATTCCTGCCCTCCACATTCCTCAATACTCCGTTTGTCGCGCAGGCCGGCTTCATCAATCCCAATCCGTTTACTGGGATTCTGAGTCCCAAGCCCGGTACCCAAACGGACTGGGCCAGCTTCCGTCCGATGCTGCTGTACGGCGACTTCCAGCCGAAAATGCGGACGCAGTACACGGCGCAGTACAACTTCACGATCCAACGCCAACTGGCGCGCGACATTGTTTTGCAGTTGGGATATGTAGGATCGCAGGGGCATCGGCTGCTGGCGTCGCACGACATTAACCCAGCCAATCCGCAGACATGTCTGGACATCGCGAGCTTGGCTGCGAACGACCCAACGAGTGTGTTGTCCTACGGGCTCCAATCGAGCTGCGGGCCTTTTGGCGAAGACAACCAATACTCCGTGACACTGCCTGCCAGCAATGGAACCGTGTTGCCAAGTGGATTCCACCTTCCTACCGGTGGCACGGTGCAGGCTTCGGGACAGACTTTGAATCTGGTCGGTCTTCGACCCTATTCCTCGCCGAATTGCAATCCGACAGGAGCTGCATTTACAGCTGGCACAGGTTGCCCGATCGATGGCATTCCGGTCTTCACCAACATTTTTGCCGAAGACACGATCGCCGCGTCTGCCTACAACTCGTTCCAGGCGAGCTTGGAGAAGCGTTTTTCTCGCGGCTTGCAACTCCAGGCGGCATATACGTTCAGTAAATCCTTAGATTGGGCCTCGACGTTTGAAGAGACGGTCAACCCGTTTAACTACAAGGCCAGCCGCGCGTTGTCGTTGTTCAACTCCAAGCAGCGCTTCGTGATCAACTACGTATGGGATCTCCCGATCCGCAAGATGAACGGCTTCGCCGGGAAGGCGTTGGACGATTGGCAACTCTCGGGAATCATTCAATTCCAGAGTGGATTCCCGATTCGCATTCAGACTCAAAATGACAACGAACTGATCAGCAGCCTGTTCTTCCTCGGCGCCGACGCGCCCCAACTCACTGGTCCGCTGCAGATTCTGAATCCGAAAACGAATGGCGGCCTGTATCTGAACCCCGCACAGTTCTCAGATCCGACACTCGGCCAGTTCTCAACGACGCCGCGCGCCGTTTGCTGCGGCCCGGGAGAGAACCAGTGGGATGTTACGCTCTCGAAGCGGATCTCTCTCACGGAATCCAAGTACTTCCAGTTCCGCGCGGACATCTTTAACTTGTTCAACAAAACGGAGTTCGTGAACCCAGACGGAAACTTCTCGAACACGACCTTTGGCCAGGTGCTGCAGGCGCGGGATCCCCGTTTGGTGCAATTTGCTTTAAAGTTCTACTTCTAGGAATACACTAGAGTGCCATCCCCGGGCGGCTTTCCGCCGCCCGGCAATCTAATGGCCGCGCGACTGCCGGCCTGAGTTATCTCGGAGACCACGATGTACCCCGATCTGCAGAAAGAGCTCTCGACATTCGAGCGGCGCACGCCTAAATCCGCCGAAGCCCACAAGAAGAATCTCAAACGCATTCCTCTCGGAGTAGCCAGCAACTATCGCGCTTATGACCCATGGCCGATTTTCGTAAAAGAGGCCAGCGGCAGCAAATTTCGCGATCTCGACGGCAACGAATATATCGATCACAACCTGACGTTCGGTGCGTTGATGGCGGGACACTGCCATCCTGCGGTGATGAAGGCCGTCGAAAAGCGGCTCTCTACCGGCACGATGTTCGGCATGCCGCACGATATGGAGTGGGAGCTGGCGGAAGAAATCTGCAACCGATTTCCGGTTGAGATGTGCCGCTTCGGTAACAGCGGGACGGAAGCGACCATGCACGCCATTCGTTTGGCCCGCGCGGCTACTGGGCGGGACAAGATCGTCAAGTTTGAAGGTGCTTATCACGGACTGCACGACAGCGCACTGGTCAGCGTGAAGCCGCATGCTCCGGACTTTGGCGACATCCATAATCCGACCGCGGTTCCCGGCGGGCTCGGTGTTCCGAAAGCCGCGATCGAAAACGTGAAGATCGCGACTTTCAACGACCTCGCTACTGTCGAACGCCGATTCAAAGAGAATCCGGGCGAGATCGCCGCGATCATTCTTGAGCCGATCCTGATGAACGTCGGCCTGTGCATGCCGCAACCGGGATTTCTCAAAGGGCTGCGCGAGATCTGCGACAAAAACGGCGCGCTGCTGATCTTCGACGAAGTGAAGACTGGGGCCAAACTCTGTTGGGGCGGCGCCAGCGAATACTTCGGCGTAATGCCCGACATGATCTGCCTGGCGAAGTCGATTGGAGGAGGGCTGCCGCTGGCCGCGTTCGGCGCGCACAAGTCTGTGATGGACCTGATCAGCCAGCACAAGGTCTTCCATGGCGGAACGTACAACACGAATCCGGTGTCGATGGCTGCGGGCCTCGCGACGTTCCGTGAGGTGCTCACCCGCGACAACTACACGCACGTCGAAAAGCTGAGTAAGAAGTTGGCCGAGGGCTATCACAAGATCATCGCGAAGGTCGGATTGCAGGCTTACATCGCGCAAGCGGGAGCGAACGGCGCACTCATGCTGTATCCGAAGGAAATCGTGAACTACCGCGACTGGACGGTGATTGACATCGACCTCTGGCGTCATTACTGGTTCGGCATGGTGAACCGTGGCGTGATGGCGCAGCCCTACTGGTGGGACGAGCAGTGGACGATTTCGGTGCAGCACACCGAGGTCGACATCGACAAGCACATTGCGTCTTTCGATGACATCGCGGCTTCGCTCGCTAAGGCGCAGCAGGAGCGGAGCGAGAGAGTGCCGGCCGGAGTGGCGCATTAAGAAGAAGGGGTCAGGAGCCAGGGATCAGTGCGCAGGCTCTGTCGGACGCACTGAGGTTCGTCCCTGACCCCTAGTCCCTGGCCCCTAGTTACAGACCTTGTCTACGACTCCACAATCCGTCGAACAGCCTCGCTTGATCCGGGCCCTCGGGGGCCGCGACCTCGTGTTGCTGTTTGTCGTGGCTGTCTTCAACCTCAACGTCGTTCCGTCGATCGCGGCTAACGGCGGCGTCACGGTCTGGCTGTGGATTATCTCGCTTCTTCTGTTTTTTTGGCCGCAGGGAATCGCCGTGATCGAGCTTGCTCATCGGTATCCCGGTGAGGGCGGCGTTTATCTCTGGGCGAAGGAAGTCTTCGGGGATTTTCACGGATTCCTCTCAGGCTGGTGCTACTGGACCAATAACATGTTGTACGTGCCGACCGTAATGCTGTATTTCGTCGGCGTGTCGGTGTATGTGCTTGGTCCCGGACACCAGGGGCTGGCTGATAACAAGGTCTTCGCTTCCATAGCCTCGCTCACCCTGTTAGCTCTGCTCACCCTGTTTAACATCCTCGGACTCGGCGTGGGGAAGTGGATCAATAACCTGGGTGCGATCGGGACTTTTGTCGCTGCCGCCGTGCTGATCGGACTGGGCGTGATGATCTGGTCGCGTTTCGGAACAACGATTACGCGCGCCGACTTTGCGATTCCTGCCAATCCGAAATTCGTTCTCAATTCTTTTGGCGTGATCTGCTTTGGACTTGTCGGCTTGGAACTTGCCTCGGTGATGGGCGACGAAATCCAGGATCCACGGCGCACTTTGCCGGGGGCGGTGGCATGGGGAGGAGTTTTGTCGGGAGCGCTTTATGTGGGTGCTACTCTCACACTGTTAATCGCGGTGGGCAAGAACGTCAACGTCTTGCAGGGGATCGTGCAGGCCGTCACGCACATGGCCGAACGCGTCGGTGTGGGATGGATCTCGATTCCTTTTGCCGTTCTGCTGAGTCTCTCGATTGCCGGGATCGGGTCGGCGTGGATGGGAGGCTCGGCGCGCATTCCATTCGTTGCCGGGCTTGACTCCTATATGCCGAGTTGGCTCGGCAAGGTGCATCCCCGATATACGACGCCGTATGCGGCGTTGATCTTGCAGGGATGCGTTTCAGCGATTTTGGTAATTCTGAATTTTGCGATCGCCGGCGTGCAAGAGACCTTTCAAAAGTTGTTGTCGCTTGCAGTTGTTCTACAGCTTGTTCCTTTTGTCTATATGTTTGCCGCGCTCTTGAAGTTTGCCGTGACGGAATCGAGTCCGAAGGGACAATACGGAAGGGTGGCGATGTTCGTGGCGGGACTCAGCGGGCTGCTGACCACCATTCTGGGGATCGCTCTCGTGTTTTTTCCAGCGCAGCAGATTTCGTCGCTGTTCTGGTATGAGGTATGGATGGTCGGCGGCACGCTGTTCTTCGTCGGCTTGGCGGCTTTTTTCTTTTTCGTGTACGGCCGCCGTAAAGCGGTGCGACTGCTTAAGGTGGGGACGACTGCCACGGCTGCCGCGGTGAGCGAAGCTCACCATTAGTCAAACAAGATCGGGGCGTTAGCCCCTGGAGGCCATGATGCCCAGCGGAGTGCAAACCGAAGTTAAGACCTATCAGATGTTCATCGACGGGGAGTGGGTCGCGAGCAAATCGGCGATGACCTTCCCCGTCTACGATCCTTCGACCGAAGAAGTGATCGCGCAGGTGCCGGATGCGGGCGCCGAGGATGTGAACCGCGCGGTCGGGGCGGCTAAAGCTGCATTCGAGGAAGGACCCTGGGCGACCACAACGGCACAAGAGCGTGGCCGCGTTCTATTCCGGCTCGCGGACAAAGTTCGCCAGCATCTTCCTGCGCTTGCCGAACTCGAATGCCGCAACACGGGCAAGCCGATTGTGGAAGCCGAGTATGACATCAACGACGTAGCAACATGCTTCGAATATTACGGTGGCCTGGCGACGAAGATCACTGGGCACGTGAATCCGGTGCCTGACAACGCGATGTCGCTGTCGCTGAAAGAGCCGGTCGGCGTTGCCGGGCAGATCATTCCGTGGAATTATCCGCTGCTGATGGCGGCGTGGAAACTCGCTCCGGCGCTGGCGGCGGGATGCACCTGCGTGTTAAAGCCCGCAGAGCAGACACCGCTTACAGCGCTGGAGTTCGCGAAGCATTTTGCCGCCTGTGGTTTGCCGCCCGGCGTGGTCAACATCGTGACTGGATTTGGAGAGAGCTGCGGGGCTCCTCTGGTCCAGCATCCTGACGTCAACAAGATCGCGTTTACGGGCAGCGCTGCGGTAGGCAAGATCATCGTGAAGCAGGCCGCCGACACGGTGAAGCGGGTCACGCTCGAACTTGGTGGCAAGTCGCCTAACATTTTCTTCGCCGACGCCGACTTCGAAGCCGCGATTGATGGGGCTCTGTTCGGTGTCTTTATCAATCAGGGTGAAGTTTGTTCAGCCGGAAGCCGCATTCTCGTACAGAAATCCATCTATAGGCACTTTGTCGAAGCGATGGCGGAAAAAGCGAAGAAGATCAAGCTGGGGGCGCCGCTGGATCGCGAAACGAAGATGGGGCCGCTGGTCAGCAAAGAGCAGTACGACCGCGTGAATCAGTATCTTGAGGTGGGCAAGAAGGAAGCCAAGCTTGCTTCCGGTGGCGGGCGTCCAGAAAAGTTTGCCAAAGGCTACTACGTTCAACCGACGATCTTTTATGACGTGAATAACAGCGCGCGTATCGCCCGTGAAGAAATCTTTGGGCCGGTGGCCGCGGTCATTCCGTTCGACGATGAAAAAGATGCGATGAAGATTGCGAATGATTCTCCCTATGGCTTGGCGGCTGCCGTCTGGACCCGCGACATCTTCAAGGCGATGCGCGCGGTGAAAGCTCTGCGGGTAGGAATCGTCTGGGTCAATCACATGCAGCCGACGTACGTGGAAGCTCCGTGGGGAGGATTCAAGCAATCCGGATTCGGCCGCGAACTTGGACCGTGGGGCATCGAAGAATATCTCGAGACCAAGCAGGTGCACATCAATTTGAATGAGGCGCCGATCGGCTGGTACTGAAGAACAGGGGCCAGGGGGCAGGGGTCACGGATCAGGGGTCAGGGCCTTGTTGCTGTGGGAATCACTTACCCTAGTCGCTAGCCCCTAATCGCTGGGTGTTTAACTATGTCTACCATTCAACTCCGCACTGCAATTCCGGGCCCGAAGTCGAAGGCCCTTTCTGAGCGCCGCGCGAAAGCTGTGCCCCGCGGGCTTTCTCATGGCACGCCGATCTATGTTGCCAAGGCCGAGGGCGCCTGGCTCGAAGATGTCGACGGCAACCGTTACCTTGATTTCGCTGGAGGCATCGGCTGCCTCAATGTTGGGCATCGGCGTGATGAGGTTGTCGATGCGGTGAAAGACCAACTCGACCGCTTCCTGCACACCTGCGTGCAGGTGACGCCCTATGAGAGCTACGTGCGTCTTGCTGAGCGGATGAACGAAGTTACCCCCGGCAAGTTCGCGAAGAAAACTATCTTCGTCAATAGTGGCGCCGAAGCCGTCGAGAATGCGGTCAAGATCGCGCGTGCTTATACGAAGCGGCCGGGCATCATCGCTTTCGAAGATGCGTTTCATGGACGAACCATGATGACGCTGGCGCTGACTAGCAAGACGCATCCTTATAAGGCTGGGTTCGCGCCGTTTCCGAGCGAGGTCTATCGAGTCCCGTTTGCGTACTGCTACCGCTGCTCATATTCGAAGAAATATCCCTCGTGCGATCTGTACTGCGCGCGGCATCTCGAAGATACGTTCAAGCGGGTGGTCGCCAACGAAGAAGTTGCGGCGGTGATCGCCGAGCCCGTGCTGGGGGAGGGCGGATTCATCGCGCCTCCGCCTGACTATTTCGAGGTGCTGGTCGAGCTGTGCCATAAGCATGGCATCTTATTTATTGCCGATGAAGTGCAATCTGGGTTCGGGCGCACGGGAGCATTGTTTGCCAGCCAGCGATACGGGATCGAGCCTGACATTCTTGTGACCGCGAAGTCGCTGGGCGGCGGACTGCCGCTGGCTGGTGTAACGGGGCGCGCGGAAATCATGGATGCTCCGGGAGTCGGCGGATTGGGCGGGACGTTTGCGGGAAATCCGCTCTCGTGTGCGGCCGCGCTGGCGGTGCTCGATTTGTTTGAGCGGGAAGACTTCCTCTCCAGAGCCGACGAACTTGGGGATCAATTCCAGAGGCGCTCCCGTGAATGGCAGTGTCGCTGGCCGATCATCGGCGACGTGCGCGGACTGGGTGGGATGCAGGCGATCGAATTAGTCCAGTCGCAAGACACGAAGGTTCCAGCAACCGAGGAAACCAAGAAGATCACGCAGTACTGCTATGAGCATGGACTAATCACGATTACGGCAGGAACGTACTCGAACGTGATTCGCGTGCTCGTGCCGCTGGTGATCACGAAAGAACAGACGGATGAGGCGCTCGATGTATTGGAATCGGGGATCGCGGAGATTTGTGGCAAGAAGGGCGCGGTGGCACAATTAGTTTGAACAGGTGCACAAAGCTAACTCACCATGGGCGAGGGATACTGTGCGTTCCCGGGAGGGCTAAAGAGTGTGCGTGAGAACGCGTGTCGTCCCTACGGGACTCGCGTATTTGTTCCACTTCACCCGGCACTTCCGTGCCGGGCTTTCATATCCCGCCGCTGCGCGGCTGGAGTTTTGGCAGTGCTTGCTTCACCGCTTGCGTTCAATGGTAGTTCTCACGCACATACTAAAGCCCGCGTCATTTGCGGACCCAGACGGCACGAAGCCGGCCCTACCCAAAACCATCTGATGAAGTACGGTTTCGGCCCAGTACTCCGGTGTGTACGATAGAACTACGGAAAACGTGGGCACCGCTAACTGACAACTGATTTCGTGAAAGGCATTACCTCCATGAGCGTAGCAGCACCTCCCGCCAACAAACTTACGAACTTCATCAACGGGCAATGGGTCGAGTCGCACGCGTCCGAGTGGCGTGATGTAGCCAACCCCGCAACTGGAGACCTTCTGGCGAGCGTTCCTCTGGCCGATGCGGCCGACGTGAACCAAGCCGTCGAAGCCGCTGCTGCTGCTTTTCCGGAATGGCGGCGCACGCCTCCGGAAGACCGCATACAGCCATTGTTCAAGCTCAAGACGCTGCTTGAGGAGCATGTCGACGATATCGCTCGCATGATCACGCTGGAGAACGGCAAAACCTTGGTCGAAGGCAAAGCCGAGATGAGGCGTGCCATCGAGAACGTCGAGGTTGCCTGCGGCATTCCGATGATGATGCAGGGCTACAACCTGGAGGACGTGGCGCGCGGGATTGACGAAATGATGATCCGGCAGCCGCTGGGAGTCGTAGCTGCGATTGTTCCGTTCAACTTCCCGGGAATGATTGCTTTTTGGTATTTGCCTTACGCGATCGCAACGGGGAATACGTTCATCCTGAAGCCAAGTGAGCGGGTGCCGCTCACCATGCGCTACGTGTATGAATTGCTCGAAAAGACCGGGTTGCCGAAGGGAGTGGTGAATCTGGTCAATGGGGGCAAGGCGGCTGTAGACGCACTCATTGATCACCCGAAAGTTCGTGCGATCAGCTTCGTGGGATCGACTCCGGTTGCGCGCTACATATACTCGCGATCTGCTGAGCAGGGCAAGCGTTGCCAGTGCCAGGGTGGAGCCAAGAATCATGTGATTGTTCTTCCAGACGCTGACATGCCGATGGCGACGCAGATCATCAGCGACAGTGCATTCGGATGCGCGGGGCAACGCTGCCTTGCTGTTTCCGTCGCTGTCACGATTGGAGAAGCGCAGAAGACGTTTCGTGATTCGATCGCGGATGCAGCTTCGAAGCTCAAGGTTGGCAACGGACTGGAAGACGGCATACAGATGGGGCCGGTGATCACTCCGCAGAGTAAGGAACGAGTCGAGTCGCTGATCGGGGTAGGTGAGAAGCAGGGGGCGAAGGTTCTGCTCGATGGCCGAAATGCGAGAATTCCTAAGAGCGAGCGCGGCAACTTCGTGAAGCCGACCATCCTCGATGATGTTCCGGCTACCAGCGAGATTACAGATACGGAAATCTTTGGGCCGGTGTTGAGCCTGGTTCACGCGGACAACATGGACGAAGCGCTTGCCTTCCTGGAGCGCAGCGCCTACGGCAATCAGGCGTCGCTGTTCACGTCCAGCGGATCAGCAGCGCGCCGCTTCCGTTATGAAGCGCCTGCCGGCAACATCGGCATCAACATCGGTGTGGCCGCGCCCATGGCGTACTTTCCGTTTAGCGGATGGAAGAACAGCTTCTTCGGCGATCTCCACGGCCAGGGACGCGATGCGATCGAGTTCTATACCGACAAGAAAGTTGTTGTCGAGCGCTGGGCGAAAGAGCACTCGAGGAAGTTCTAGAACTTCTCGCCACGGATTAACGCGGATCAACGCCGATCGAACATAGGCTTATCCCAGGCCGACTAAGGACATTATGACTACTGCTATCGAAACATCCATGACGGGCAAGGCGATCGTCGATCTCACCAAGAAGCACACTCTGTTCGAGTGGTCGGCTCAATCGAAGGTCGATCCCATTCCTGTGGCCAAGGCGAAGGGCATCTACTTCTGGACGCCGGAAGGCAAGCGCTTCATCGACTTCAACAGCCAGTTGATGTCGGTCAACATTGGACACGGCGACGAGCGCGTGATTCGCGCCATCAGCGAGCAGGCGGCGACTCTCTGCTACGCCAATCCATTCATGGCCACCGAGCCCCGCGCTCGTCTCGGCGCCAAGCTCGCCGAGATTACGCCCGGGGACATCGACACCTTCTTCTTCACCAACGGTGGCGCAGAAGCGAATGAGAACGCCATCAAGATCGCCCGCTTCTTCACGGGACGGCACAAGATCATGGCGCGGTATCGTTCCTATCACGGAGCTACCGCAGGAAGCATCTCGCTTACTGGCGATCCACGACGCTGGGCGGCAGAGCCGGGGATTCCGGGAGTCGTTCGCGTGCTTGATCCCTATCACGGCATCGAGCGTGGGTGGGAATCGGCCGAGACTTCGCTTGCCATGATCGAAGAGACCATGCAGTTGGAGGGTCCGCAAACAATTGCGGCCTTCATTCTCGAAACTGTTGTTGGCACCAACGGCATCCTCATTCCGCCGGATGGTTACATGCAGGGCGTGCGCAAGCTCTGCGACAAGTACGGCATTTTGATGATCGCCGACGAAGTCATGGCTGGCTTCGGCCGCACGGGTGAGTGGTTTGCGATTGATCACTGGAAGGTGGTGCCCGACCTGATCTGCATGGCGAAAGGACTTACAGCGAGCTATCTGCCGCTCGGCGCGGTGGGGATGCGTCATCACATCGCGCAGCATTTTCAGGACAAGGTCTTCTACGGCGGTCTGACTTATAACTCGCATCCGATGGGATGCGCGGCGGCGCTGGCCACGATTGCTGTGTACGAAGAGGATCATCTCATCGAGAATGCGCGAAAGATGGGCGCGGTGATGAAGCAACTGGCCGGCGAGTTGCAGGCGAAGCATTCTTCAGTGGGGGAGGTGCGGTCTATCGGTCTGTTCGGCATCTTCGAGCTGGTGCGAAGCCAGAGGACAAAGCAGCCTATGGCTCCGTTTAATGGATCATCGGAAGAGATGGCCGCACTCGGGAAATTCTTCCGCGAGCAGGGACTCTATACCCTCGTTCGGTGGAACTCGTTCTACACGAATCCGCCGCTTTGCATTAACGAACAGCAGCTGCGCGAGGCGTTCGCGATCATTGACAAGGGGCTGGAAATTACGGATCGGGCGGTGAAGGACTGAGCCTGGTGCGTCGTGAGGTTCCCTGAAAGTCAAAATCCCCGCCCTGTCGCATAAAACGCGACAAGGGTGGGGTACCCTCGGGATTCACATTTCCCAAGAAATCAAGCAGCGTGCTGGTGTTTGGGATAGCGGCCGGTAATCTTGCGCACAAATCCGTGGAACTTGTGCACACCTGCTGCGCCGGTTAGAAACAGGAACGGACACTGCCCGGGAATAACCTGAATGCCGTGTTCCTGGCAGAAAGCGACAGCTTTCAGACTCACGGCGCCTTTGCCGCCTGCACGATACATCCATACACGGCGAATGCCTGCCGCGGCACAGTCAGCAACGACCTCTTCTGTAATCTCGGGCTTTGTCATCAGCAGCGCACCATCCACGGGCGGCTGGATGTCCTGGACTCGGGCATAGCAGGGTTGATCCATCACCTCAGATATCTTCGGATTCACCGGGACCATCTCATAGCCCCGTTTTCGCAGCCCTTCAAAAAGGGCCGCACTGAAATCCTTGGGATTGCGGGAGACTCCGATCATGGCGATACGCTTCTGCGAGAGAAAATCCTCAATGGTTTCGAGGGAGGGGATGGGGATGGACATATTTTGCTCCGTTCTTTCGCACTAGCCTATGCGAGTTACAAAAAACAGGCAGTGACCGGGATCACTACCCGGGAACTGGCCTAGGTCGCGTTTGCTACCCTCTCTTTCAGGCCCAATCCACGAAATGCCGCGATGGGCTTGCAGATCGGGCGATCTGGGAGCACAATCTATACGCACCACGATACCCGTCCGGGCTGTAGTGGAGAGTCGAGCTCCACTCAGGAGTAAGTCAGATGAGAAACCGTATATTTCTGGCAACTGTGGTCCTGTTTGCGCTGGCAGCATTCGCGCAGCAAACCAATACCTCGTCCTCAAGTTCGGCCAGCGCCAGCGTTAGTCAGAGCGCAAGTGACCGGGAGCCCCTTGCATCTCCTCGGCCCAAGGATTTCTGGGATGGTGACGATCCCAACCTTGTGAACCTGATCACGCATCCTTTTGCTAACAAGAAGTATGTGCAACGCCAGGTCACACCTATTCGGGATCGCATCAATGAGCTGGATCAACTGACGTCTGAAAACAGCCGTCAGATCAAGGACGTGGATACGCGCGCGCAGCAGGGCATCCAGCTCGCGTCGGAGAAGTCCAGTCTGGCGGATCAGCATGCCAGCGATGCGGCCACCAAAGCACAAACTGCGCAAACGGCGGCCAATGTGGCTTCGACCCGCGTGTCGAAGGCTGAGCAGATGGTGGGCAGTCTCGATCAGTACAAAGGTTCGGCGCAGACCGAGATCCATTTCCGTCCCGGCCAGACCGTCCTCAGCAAGGAGGCGAAAGACGCTCTCGACGAGATGGCTGCGCCCCTTAAGGATCAGCGTGGCTACATTATCGAAGTGCGGGGATTCGCTCCCGGTCAGGCGCGGGCGGCGACGCACAGTTCACAGAAGATAGCAGATTCCGTCGTTCGCTACCTGGTGCTCACTCATAACATCCCGGTATACCGCATCTACACGATGAGCATGGGCAATGCCGCGGCGACGGCTGAAGGAAAGCAGTCGCGCGGTTCTCGCGTCGAAGTGAATGTCCTGAAGAACGATTTAGTGGTGTCGGCACAGCAGTAACGATTCCGCAACAAACGAGGGGTAAGCCCGAAAGGGCTTGCCCCTTTTACCTGTGTGCCAAGCATGTTCAACAGCTAGGAGGTGAAAGCCCTCTACCCAGTCTGATGGAGACGAAGGGTTAGTGAAGCGCAAGCGTGAAATAACACTCGCCGCGAGGCGAGGCCTGAAAGAAGCGTGGAGCAAAGACGCGAGCCGATGAACAAGAACCGGATATGAGGCCTACGGTGGCAGGCGAGCGGGCAGGAGACTGCGAAACCCATATCCATCAAGCTCTTTTTGCTCAATAGCGTCCTGATCGATCCGGGCAGTGGTGAACCGCTCATTCAGTCCACCATGTTCGACATTACTGAACGGAAGAGGGCGGAAGACGCCCTGCGTCGAAGCGACGAGAGCTATCGGAACTTCGTGGGCCAGAGTTCGGAAGGCATTTTCCGGCAGGATTTGGACGCACCGATCCCGATTGATCTTCCCGAAGAGGAGCTTGTTCAGCGGATCCTGCACGATTCTTACATGGCGGAATGTAACCACGCGATCGTGAAGATGTACAGCTTGAATTCCGTGCGGGATTTTGTCGGTAGGCGTTTGACTGAGTTTGTCGATCCGAGTGATCCCAGCAACCTCGAACTGACCCGGCAGTACGTTCGCTCAGGTTTTCGCGTGGTGGACCGGCAGTCGTGCGAGGCCGATGTTCAAGGGAACCCGAAGGTCTTCCTCAACAGCATGATCGGCATCGTTGAGGACGGCAAGCTGGTCCGGACCTGGGGAATTCAGCGGGATGTGACAGAGCAGGTCAAACTGGAGGAGGCTCGGACAGTGGCAGAAACAGCCTTGCGCAGGAGCGCCGAGCACTTCCAGTTGCTGGTAGAACAGGCATCCGATGGAATCTTCCTCGCCGACAGTGAAGGGCGATATGTCGACGTTAATTCGGCAGGGTCCAACATGCTTGGCTACACGCGTGAGGAGATCCTGCAGCGCTCGATTGCCGACGTTATTGTTCCCGAGGAGGTTCAACGTCTTTCCCCCGAGTTTGCTCGATACGACGGCGGTGCCGTTACAACAAGTGAATGGACGTTCCGTCGCAAGGACGGCTCGTTCTTCACGGGCGAAGTTTGCGGAAGGAGGCTTCCGGACGGGCGTTTGCAAGGCATCGTCCGCGATATCACGGAGCGGAAGAAAGTGCAGGACGCCTTGCGACAAAGCGAAGAGCGCTTCCGGGTGGCGTTGAAAGAATCTCCGATCACGGTTTTCACCCAAGATCGGGATCTTCGTTACGCGTGGATTTACAATCCCCAGCTGTATTGGCAACACGATGTATTGGGCAAGACCGACGATGAGCTTATCGGTTCCAAGAAGGCAGCGGCTCTGAATGATCTGAAAAAAAGAGTTCTTGACTCAGGCGTAGGAGCCCGGGACGAAATCGCAGTTCCAGAATGGCACGAGTTCTGTTTTCGACATCACAATCGAGCCTCTGTTTGATGCTCAAAAGAACGTCATCGGCATTACAGCGGCATGCATGGATATTGCGCGGCTGCGGGAGATGGCCGATCGCCTGCAAGAGTCGAGAGACAGACTGGCCAATACGAAGTCGTACCTCGAAAGCGAGATTCAGACAGAACTTGGGTTCGAAGAGATCATTGGGCAGAGTGCGGCTCTGCGGGAAGTTCTGAAGAAGGCACGGGTCGTCGCCCCAACCGACTCGACGGTGTTGCTGCTGGGCGAAACCGGGACGGGAAAGGAGTTGGTCGCCCGGTCGGTCCACGCCTTGAGCACAAGGTGCGACAACACGTTTGTCAAACTCAACTGTGCTGCTGTTCCTTCCGGTTTACTCGAGAGCGAACTCTTTGGGCATGAAAAAGGAGCGTTTACTGGGGCGGTCAGTCAAAAGATAGGGCGGACGATCGAACTGGCACACAAAGGCACTCTGTTCCTGGATGAAATCGGAGAGATGCCGCCGGAACTGCAGCCCAAACTGCTGCGGGTCTTGCAGGACCGCGAGTTTGAGCGGCTGGGTGGAATCAGAACTCTGCACGTCGATGTGCGGATCATCTCCGCCACCAATCGTGATCTACGCCAGGACATTGGGGACAAGCAATTTCGCGAAGATCTGTTCTATCGCTTGAATGTGTTTCCCGTCGAGATGCCGCCACTGCGTGACCGGCGCGACGACATCCCGATGCGTGTACAGCATTTCGTCAGGAAACATTCAGTCCGCATGGGGAAGCAGATAGAAACCATCCCCGATGATGCGATGCGCATTCTGCATAGCTGGAATTGGCCGGGCAACGTTCGCGAACTCGAGAATGTGATTGCGCGTATGGTGATCATGAGCAAGGGGCCAATCCTCTCCGCTCCACTGCGGAGCTATCGGAGGCGGAGTTTGCGGCCGAGGACAATCTGACAGAGATGGAGCGGGAGCACATTCTTCGTGTTTTGCGGGAGACGAATGGGGTTCTATCGGGCAACGATGGTGCGGCTTCGAGACTGGGTCTCAAACGCACGACTCTGCAATCGATGATCAAGCGCCTCGGTATCCATGTGCACGAATACCGAAACGGGGCGACCGGGACTTTTGGCAGGCCGTGATGGGGGGAGGCGTTAACCCCTATTTCGCAAGCCGATCGTGTTTCTGCAGAGCCTCGCGCAGCCGGTCGTGCGGCAATGCGATCACAGTGTGATTGTTGATGCCGGTCATGGTTTCCGCAGCGACCATCGCGTTCACGACCGCCTCTTCCGTCGCTTGCACCGTGGCGAGAAAGATAGGGTCGAGGGAATCGTTGGGAAGCATGGAAATCTGATGCATGCCGCTTGTGCCAACCGCACCAGGATTTGCCGTGGAAAACGCAATGAAGATGTCGCCCGACCCGTCGCCTGAATAGCTGCCATCTCGACCAAGCCCCAGCGAGACTTTTCGGGCGATGCGCTTCAGTTGTGTGGGGATGAGCGGCGCGTCCGTGGCCACGACCACGATGATTGAGCCCACATCCTTTTGCCAAACCGTGTGCTCGGGGATTTCGCGTCCGACGTTGATGCCGGCGATTCGCAGTTGCTCGCGCGAGCCGTAGTTGCATTGCACCAGCACGCCCACGGTGTATCCGCCGGCTTTGGCGTCGAGCACCCGCGAACTTGTGCCGATACCACCTTTGAATTCGTTGCAGATCATTCCGGTCCCACCACCGACGTTGCCCTCTTCGACCGTACCGGAATGGGCGGAGTCGAGCGCGTGCCACGCGTCTTCCGGTTTCACGTGGAATCCATTGATGTCGTTCAGGTATCCATCCCAGGTCTCGGCCACAACCGGCAATGACCACCAGTAGCCCTCCATATCGGGCGATCCATGCTTTACCTTCCAGGCGATCACAGCATCGCGCACTACGCCCACGCTGTGTGTGTTCGTAATCATGACGGGGCCGTTGAGAAATCCCGAATCATCCACCCATGTTGTTCCAGTCATCTCGCCATTCCCGTTCAGCGTGAACCAGGCAGCAAACACCGCGTCATTGGAAGTTTTGCTGCGGGGATGAATGGCCGTGACGCCGGTGCGTATGGGCCCTTGGCCAACTACCAGTTTGCCCTCACCTGAAATCAGAGTAGTGTGCCCGACCTCGACGCCCTTGACGTCGGTAATCGCATTGTTCTGGCCGGGTGTACCGTCGAACGGTACGCCTAAATCGCGGGCGCGTGGCTTGGTTTGAGCGAGGACGAAAGTGCTGATGAGAGTGACCGCAAGAACGACTCTGACTGCGGAAACGGGCGAACGAAGCATGAGTCCTCCGGCGAAGGAGGCAGTATAAAGGATCGAGCCGGACAGAAGTGGTGGAGTAATCAAGGTCCACACTCATCCACTGGCCGGGAAATTGGCATCTAATTGGGCCAGAGTCTCCGTGCGGTAAAATTACAGAAAGCGCTGTTTCTTGGAGAACAGTATGGATAGCTGGAAGAAGGCGGTGGTGATGAGTTCGATTGGGGCGGCGGCATTCCTGTTTATGAGGAAGAAGTATCCTGCCGGAGTGCTGGCCACTGGAATCGGCTTGGCGGTACTGGCGTCGGAGTATCCGGACAAATTCGAACGCGTTCGACGCTCATTGCCGGAATACTTCGAGCGCGGTATGCAGGTGATGGAAATGGCGGGGAGAGCCGGGCGGCGTATCACCGATGCTGCCGGACGAAGCGCCTTCGATATCTGGGAAGAAATCGGGGGATAGGAAGAAGACATCGGACCTCAGACGTCGGACGTCGGACTTCAGACCTCAGATTGATCCATTATTTAAGAGGCGGAAACGCGGAGGTCCGAAGTCTGACGCCTGAGGTCCGAGGTCGGTTCCTACTCTATCCCGAGTTGCTTTTTCGCATCCGGGCTTAGCCGCTCGGGAGTCCAAGGCGGAGTCCACACTACGTTGACTGCGGCACTTCGGATTCCGGGCAATTGTTCGAGACGCGACTTGACCTGCATGCTGATGTTGACGTGCTCGGGGCAGCCCTGCGCGGTCAGAGTCATGTCGATGCTGACATCCTGTTTGTCGTCGGGCGCGGGATCGAATTTCACGCCGTAAATCAGGCCAAGATCCACGATATTCACCGGAATTTCCGGGTCGTAGCAACTCTTCAGCGCGCTCATGACATCCTGTTCCGTGACTGGCATTGATGCTGCTCCTGTATTCAGTGTACAACGGGGGCTGGAGTGCTAGTTTCATCCCATAACCTTTCTTCGCAATCATGACCGCCGAAACCAGAAAGAGAATCCAGCTAGCCCTGTTAGCTGCCCTTGCGCTTGCGACCTTGCGTGCGGGCTATATCTTCTATCAACGCCACGAAGAGCAGCTGGCGGTCGAGCGCAAGAAACGAGCTGAAGCCGTCGGGTACTCCAACGCCGACTATTACGTGAATCCGAAGAAGCTGTATCCCTACGATCTCAAGAGCGCCGAACAGCTTACGCAGCAGCCGGTGTGGGTCAAGGAGGGATATCGCTATACATATTTTGCATATCAGCCCACGAACAAACATGTCGACTTCGGCCACGATGCCGGGCTGCTGGGGCCCATTGAAAAGCTCGCGATCATCGATGTGGTCGTGGCCAGCAATATAGTCTCGGGACAGCCCAAGCAAGTTGTTGCCACTTTTCAAAAGGAAGGAAAGAGTTACGCGGTGCCGATCGGATACCAAACTGCCGATGGCGAATACAAAATCTACTCTGACGAGATGCTCTACATTCAGGATCCGCACGAACTCTACAAGCACTGGCCTTCCGACGTGTGGCAGGCGGTCGAGCAGCATCAGGTGAAGCCGGGTATGAATGAGATGCAGGCGGACTTCGCGATCGGGATGGGTGTGCCCGACGCCGGGGACACCTCTTATCAAAAGACCGTGCACTATCCCAATGGTGGCAAGCCGCTGGTGATCGTTTATCACGAGGGCAAGGCGGCCGAGATCAACCCAGGGACACCACCTTCGTAACCGCCAAGGCCTTGTTTTCACAGCGGTTTGACACGCGCTGTGCTACTATGCCGGGCAAAGTTCAGAAAAGCCCGGAGGTGTCATGACCACAGCACTCAGGCCGTTGAGTACTGGTGAACTGCTAGACCGTACCTTCTCGTTGTATCGCAGCCACTTTGGGTTGTTCGTCGGCATCTTCGCGCTGCCATACCTGGTCGTGCTGGCCTTCCGCCTTGTAGGGCTGGTCTTTCAATCGCAGAGTCCTCAAATCTCTAACATCCTGATGAACCTGGTTTGGAGTATGGGGGCTCTTTTCCTGATCTTGATTGTTTCTGCAGCTTCTCAGGCCGCCGCCGTGGTTGCAGTATCGAACCTGCATCTGGACCGCCCGGCCAGCGTGATGGATTCCTTCTCCACAGTGAAGGGCGAAATTCCGGGAGTTATCGGAGTATCTTTGCTGGTCGGTATGGCTTCTGGAGTCGCGTTCTTTGCCTTTATCGTGCCTGGTGTCCTGCTTCTTATCATGTGGTCGCTGGCAGTGCCGGCGAAGGTTCTGGAACACAGGAGCGCGACGGATTCCATGTCACGGAGTATGGAACTCACCAAGGGGAGTCGCGGCCGGATTTTCGTGATCGGTCTGCTGATTTTTGTGCTCTCAATCGGCGTGAGCTGGCTTCTGCAGTGGCCGATCCTCATCGCCGCAGGGTTCAGCCTGAAAACCGGTATTCAGCGTATGGCGATCGGCTGGCAAGTGGCTGCTCTCGTTGCTGAGTTCGTTTCCCGAAGCCTTGTCGGCGCCTTGGGGACCATCGCGCTCTCACTCGTGTATTACGATCAGCGCGTGCGCAAGGAGGCTTTCGATCTGCAATTGATGATGAGTACCATCGATGCATCCGCAGTTCCGAGTTCTCCCGCACAAGTCGGCGCATGACGACATGGCGGACCTACATCCTTGGTTGTCTTCTCCTCGGATCAGCTTTTTGCCGCTCTGATTCGGCGCCGGGGCGTGCCCTCACACCCCCCGAATATCGTGCCGAGCTTGATGGACTGCTGGCTGCTACTCAACAACTCCACGGTTCCGGTAGTGCAACTCCTGACGCATTGGAGCACTTGCCGCAGAGTTGGCCGGTGCACACCGATCAGCGTGATTTCGAGATCTCAACCGAGGGACTGCAGCGGGACGTCCGCCGCTACAACGCCGAAAGGAACCTCGCAAATGCCACCGCCATCCGCGCACGCCTGGAGAGCCTGCGCCGCGAGATCGAGGGATTCGAGAAGGCTCCATCTGACGTATCGGCCGACCGAAAAGCACTCGATTCCATCCTGGCGCAGCGCGAGTTTCGCGACGTCTCTAGCCCATCCTGGATGGACCGCTTCAAGCGATGGGCGCTTGAAAAGTTGTTTCGGTTCCTGAGCGGGATTTTTCGTCGCCTCTTTCATTCGAGTGCGATTCCCACGATTGGAAAGTATTTTGTTTATGTTCTGATCGGGATCGCTGGGCTGGCATTGTTGTACTTCGCCTATCGCAGCATCTTCCAAAACCCCGAACTCGAAGAGATCATTCCGAAGGACCTTCCGGTCTCAGCGAAGGAGTGGACCATTTGGCTCTCCGAAGCGCGCACGGCCGCGGCCAGAGGCGACTGGCGCGATGCCATTCATCTGGCCTATTGGTCTGGCATTTCCTTCCTGGAGCGCGAGGGATTCTGGAAGCCTGACCGCGCACGCACTCCGCGGGAGTACTTACGATTGATTTCAGCTCAGAGTGAAAAGCGCGAGATCTTGACTGTATTGACCCGCCTTTTCGAACTCGCCTGGTACGCCAAGCGTGACGCCAGTGAGCAGACGTTTTCGCAAACACTGGAGCAACTGGAGAAGCTCGGATGCCGCTAACAATCGATCGGCGCGACCGAAAGCTTCTTCTGGGTTCGGCGGTCGTCTTCGTACTGCTGATTTCTGGGGCGGTGATCTTTGGCGGCGATGCGGATCAGCGGCAGGAAGCCCCCAGCAGCTATTCGACAGCCTCGGGCGGCGCCAAGGCTGCCTATTTGCTCTTGGGGCAGTCGGGATACAACGTCCAGCGTTGGGAAAAGCCTCTTACTGATCTCCCGAAGACAGTGGGCACCACGGTGATCCTCGCTGATCCGCTGGAGGCCCCGACTCGCGAGGAGCGAGAATCGCTCAAGAGCTTCCTTTCCGACGGCGGCCGGATCATCGCGACCGGGATGTTTTCCGGAACCTTCCTGCCCGAGAACGATTCTGTCCCCGATATGTTGCTCGGAATGACGTGGAAAAAGGCCTCAGCCGTTTCACCCTCCGCCATCACCCGCGCCGCGCCTGAAATTACAATCGCGCCGCAGGCGCGCTGGCCGTCCTACTCACCCGCGTACTCGCTTTACGGTGACGGAGATGAGATTGTCGTCGTGAAATATCCCTACGGCCGGGGGGAAGTCTTGTGGTGGGCGGCAGCGACGCCCCTCACGAACGCAGGACTGAAAGAGCCTGGAAATCTCGAGTTCCTACTGGCAAATGTAGGTGATACGAAAGCGCCTATTCTCTGGGACGAGTATGTCCACGGATATCGTGAAGATCTGGGATCATCGGTCGCCCATTCTTCGGTGAAGTGGCTTCTGCTGCAGATGGCGCTTCTCGGCTTGGCCGTGGTGGCAACGTTTTCGCGCCGAAGCGGCCCGCTTTCTGTTCCGGTTACAGACGTCCGGCTGTCTCCACTTGAGTTTGTGCAAACCCTTGGCGGGTTGTACGAAAACGCCGGTACAGCATCGGTTGCGGTCGACATCTGTTATCAGCGCTTTCGATACTGGTTAACCCGGCGGCTCGGAGTGGCCAATAACGTTTCCATCAACGATCTCGAGTCGGCAGTGCGCGACCGTTTTACGCCCAAGGATGATCGTTTCGGCGCGATCCTGCGCCGTTGCGAGTCCGCCAAGTCTGATCCTTATCTGGGTGAGGCTGAAGCCCTGCAGTTGCTGCAGGAACTCGAGGAATATGCGTCACGCTGGAAGCTCTTTGAAGGTCGCCGGAAGGAGAAAGGTGAATGAAAGCGGTTCCGGAACTCGTACAACACATTCGCGATGAAATGAGCAAGGTGGTTGTGGGGCAGGATGAACTGCGCAACCAGTGTGTGATCGCACTATTATGCCGCGGCCACGTATTGATCGAAGGCGTGCCGGGCATTGCGAAGACACTCACGGTGAAAGCACTCTCCCGGCTGTTGCGCCTGGAGTTTCAACGCGTGCAGTGCACTTCCGACCTTATGCCCGCCGACATCGTGGGAACCAATGTTCTGAATATGGCAACCAGTGCCTTTCAGTTGCATCCGGGGCCGGTGTTTACCGACTTGCTGCTCGTCGATGAAGTGAACCGCATGCCTCCACGCACGCAGGCTGCGTTGCTGGAGTGCATGGAAGAGCATCAGGTCACGATCGATGGCAAAGGGTATCCTTTATCGCAGTTTTTCACCGTTTTTGCCACGCAGAACCCAATCGAATTCGAAGGTACCTACCCGCTGCCGGAAGCTCAACTGGACCGGTTCCTGCTCAAGCTGCGTGTTACCTATCCCGCGCAGCAGGACGAGGTACAACTGCTGGCCAACGTGCAAAACGGCTTCGAATCGCGTGACATCGACAAGATGAGCCTGAATCCCATCCCGGCCGACCTGCTTGCGATGGCGCAGCAGGAGGTCAAAGCCCTGACCGTGCAGGAGGCGTTGTTCGGCTACATCGTTCAGGTTGTCCGGCGGACGCGGGATTGGCCTTCGCTTTCCCTTGGAGCGAGCCCCCGCGCAGCGGTGAGCCTGATGGCGGTGTCGAAGGCGTTCGCAGCGATGGACGGACGCGACTATGTGATTCCGGATGACGTAAAAGCTGCCGCTCGACCGGTGCTGCGCCACCGCGTGATGCTCCGGCCTGAAGCCGACCTGGAAGGCGTGACCCCGGATCAAGTCGTGGAAGAGGTTCTCAGAGCAGTAGAAGTTCCGAAGTGAGGCCAGGAAGTGAACGAACAGCCCACCCTGATTCCGCCTGAAATCGCGGCGGCCACGCGTTCCTACAAACGCATCGGCGTCGCTTTCGGCGATCGTTTCTTTATGCTTCTCTTTGTGGGCCTGGTGTGGCTCGGGCCGGCGTTCTTCGATTCACGGTTCGTGTATGCCATGCTCGCCTGGGACGCGTTCGTGCTCCTGCTGTGGCTTATCGACCTCGCGCAAATGCCACGGCCCGCGCAGCTTGCCGTGAAGAGGGGCTGGCACTCTCCCGCCGCATTGTCGATCGAGTCCGAAGTCGGGCTTGTTCTTGAGAATTCATCCCGCGCCAGCATCCATGCCAAGTTGATCGACTCGGTCCCGCAGCAACTGCGGACCGAGCCACCCACTCTTTCGATCCGAGCACGCGGCCGAAACGAGGGCAGCGTGTCGTATCGCATCCGGCCCATGCAGCGCGGCGACGCCAAGGTTGGCCCCTGCTACGTTCGTTATCAAAGCGTTTTTCGGATTGCCGAGCGCTGGGTGAGGGCGCCGCTGGAGCAGACGATCCGGATTTACCCCGACCTGGAGGATGCCAAACGACACTCGATGTATCTGCTGCGCAGCCGGCAGATCGCATTGGAGAAGAGGCACACGCGGATGCGTGGAATTGGCCGCGAATTCGAGAGCCTGCGCGAGTACCAGGAAGGAGACGAGTACCGAGATATCTGCTGGACGGCATCGGCACGCCGAGCCAAGCTGGTTACTCGCATCTATCAGATGGAACGCAGCCAGACGGTCTGGATCGTGATCGATTCCGGCCGCCTCATGCGAGCTCGAGTGGGCAGTTTCAGCAAGCTCGACAAGGCGGTGAACTCGGCGCTCAGCCTCGCACAGATTGCATTGTACTCAGGTGACCGCGTCGGACTGATTGCCTACGGACGTGGTATTCGGCAGCAGCTTCCGGCTGCGAAAGGAAGCGCGCATCTGCGGCAGTTGATCGAGCGACTCGCTCTGGTGCAGGAGGAAGGATCTGAGGCCGATCATTTGCAAATGGCGAGCCGCCTGCTCACCGATCAGAAGCGCCGCAGCCTGATTGTCTGGCTCACGGACCTTGCCGAGACCGCCATGACGCCTGAGGTGATTGAAGCGGCGTCCATGATGATGCCGCGCCACCTTGTTCTGTTTGTCGTGATCGGCCAGCCCGATCTGGGAGAGCTCGCCGCAAAGTCCCCTCAGAGTGAATCCGAAATGTATCGCATTGCCGCCGCCCAAGAAATGGTCCACCGCCGCGAATTGCTGCTGGCCCGCCTGCGGGAGCGGGGAGCCCTGGCCATGGAAGTCAGCTCGGGCTCCGTGTCGCCCGTCGTGGTCAACGCTTACCTGCAAATCAAGGAGCGAAGCCAGCTTTAGCGCATGAGCGTGATGACTCAGTTCAGTTCGGCTTGCCAGTGTCGAGTTCGCGTTTAACGAAGCACTCCATGTGGGCTTCTTGGCCAGGCTGTAATCGGACGGAGGGTCGTTGCCGACGGGTGATCGGCTGCTTGCACAAAACGCAGATTGAATGCTGGCGAGTGCCCCCCCGCACTGAAGGGTGCTTGCCTTTCTTCTGGCCCACGATCGTTGCGGACACATTACACGAAGGAAAGTTATCCCGGCGAGTAACTTTTTGGGCGCTCCGGCTATGGGGACTATCTTCCCACGCCGAACAGGTAGACGTTCAGCAAGACGAACAGCGCGGCTGCCATGGAGAATTTCAGGGGGACAGCAAGACCAGTTGGCGAAACGAACGCCTCAATGATGCCTGCAATGATCAGGATGGGAATGGTTCCGAGCAGTAGCTGTACCGCTTCGGATCCGGCGCGAGCCAACGAATCGCGCCGCGGCAGGGCGCCGGGGAAGAGCAGGCCTTGAGCGATCCGCAGGCCAGCGCCTCCGGCAATGAAGATCGCGGGCAATTCGAGAACACCGTGAGGTGCGACGAAGCTCCAGAGCTGGAGGCTCATGCCCGAGAAATAGCAGGCCACACCGATGACCCCGATCAGCAGGCCATTGAATGCCATCATATAGATCGTTCCAATGCCAGCAGTGATACCGAGCGCGAACGTCGTGAAACCGACGCTCATGTTGTTGGTCATGATCGCGCTGGACGCTACCGGCTTGATGCCGACGATGGAGTGCGTCCACATCTGGTGGCGGTCGATGGTTTCGACCATCTGCGGCCCGAGCAATTTAACCTTGAAGTCAGGATTCTGATAAGTAATTACAGCGCCCACGAGTCCGGCTATGGCGAAGATGGCGGTGGCGAGCGCGACGTGGCGCAGGTGACGCCGGAATGCGACGGGATATGTATTCGTAAAGAAGGAAATCACGGCCTTGGGACTCGCCCGGTGGCCGGAATAGATGGTATTGTGAGCGCGGACCAGCAACTGGTTGACATAGCGCGCATAGTGCACCGATCCTCGATCTTCGCGGATGGCAGCGAGGTCGGCGGCGGTCTGGCGATAGAGCAGGCTCAGTTCCTGCAGATCGGAACGCGAGAGCGACTTCAGTCCGCTTTTGGAACTCTGGTTCAGGAGGGCTTCAAGCTTCGCCCAGTGCGGTTTGCGCTTCTCGAGCCAGCGGGTGGAAATCATGGTTGATTCATTCGAGCAACTGAAGATCGATACTCCAGAGCAGATCGCGCTGGAATTGCCTCTCGCCGGGATCGGCAGCCGGTTCCTGGCGATTGCCATTGATACTTTAATCCAGATCGCCCTCTATCTCATAACAGGACTCATCTTCCTTCTGTTACTTCCGGAAGGCTTCTCGATGTTCACATTCCTGCCGAAGACCTTGGGACCGGCGATGGCGATCTTCGTTGGATTTGCCATCTACTGGGGATACTTCGCGATTTTCGAAATCGTGTGGAAGGGACAGACGCCAGGTAAAAGAATTGCAGGAATTCGGGTAATCAAGGAAAGCGGACGCCCGATCAATGCCTACGAGGCGATTGGGCGGAATTTCATGCGAGCTGTCGACATGCAGCCCGGCATACTTTACGGCTTTGGTCTGGTCTGCATGATGTTGAACAAGCAAAGCCGCCGACTGGGAGACTTTGTGGCGGGTACGGTAGTGGTTCACGAGAAGCCGAGCGAGGAGGTGCGGCCTACTTGGAATACGGCCGCCGATCCCGCGTCTTCCTCAGGCGGAATGGCGCAGGTGACGGCCGAGGAACTCGTGCTGATCGAGACCTACTTGAGCCGCCGTTTTGAACTAGACCCGGAGGTACGGCTGCGAACGGCCATCCAGATTGCCGAGCGCATCAAGGCGAAAACTGGACTGCAGCCCCAATCCCATCAGCACGTCGACGATTTCCTCGAGGACGCGGCACGCAAGGTGCGCGATAGCGGCAGATTCCGGTAGACCGGACCACCCCTCGGCGGCGCATACGTTCTTATCGTTTATCGTCGTCCGTCCATGGCGGAGGTCTGCCTTCCGTTCCCGAAAAATACTGTGATCGAGAGAATCGGGCGCGACTGTTTTCGCATCCACACCCTGCATGAGGCAGCCATGTGATGAGTCGATCATTCAGGCGGGGACCTTCGCCACCCCTTGCGCAGGAAATTCGGAATCGTGGGTGCTCGCGGCGACGATCCTCGGCTCGAGCATGGCCTTCATTGACGGTACTGTGGTCAACGTCGCCCTGCCGGCCCTTCAATCGAGCCTGCACGCGAGCGTAGTGGGCGTTCAGTGGGTGGTCGAGTCCTACGGACTATTTCTTTCTGCTTTGATTCTGGTGGGCGGTGCTGCGGGTGATTCGATTGGGCGCAGGCTGATATTCGTGCTTGGGGCGGGCACTTTCGGCGCGGCATCGATAGGCTGTGGCATGGCTTCGAATGTTACGCAGTTGGTTGTGGCCCGCTGTGCGCAAGGAATTGGAGCGGCTGCTTTAGTGCCGAGCAGTCTCGCGATTATCAGTGCATCTTTCGACGAGAAGAGGCGAGGGCAGGCGATAGGAACCTGGTCTGGGTTCACCGCCATCACGACCGCGGTGGGCCCGGTTCTCGGCGGTTGGCTCATTGAGCGGGCCTCGTGGCACTGGGTCTTTTTTATCAATGTTCCGCTGGCTACCGCGGTGATTACAATTTCGTTGCGGCACATTCCAGAATCGCGGCGTTCGGAAGACCGGAAGAGCAAAATTGACTGGCTCGGCGCTCTGGTCGCCACGGTCAGTCTTGCTGGACTGATCTACGGATTTATCGAGTCTGGCGCGCGCGGCTGGAGGCAGCCGATTGTGATCGGAAGCTTAGTGGTCGGAACGGCCTCTCTCTTCATTTTTGTCTTCGTTGAGAAGCGCGTGTCGGAGCCGATGCTCCCGCTTCAACTGTTCCGCGTAAGCAGTTTCACCGGCGCGAATCTTTTGACTCTGGTGCTTTATGCGGCGCTGGGTGTCTTCTTTTTTGTGTATCCGCTGAACCTGATTCAGATCCAGGGTTACTCGCCAACGAAAACGGGGGCAGCGGTGCTGCCGATGATTCTTCTCATGTTCTTTCTGTCGCGGTGGTCGGGAGGACTCGTCAGGCGATTCGGGGCACGAAAACCACTAATGATTGGTCCGCTGATTGTCGCGGCCGGGTTTCTAATGTGCGCTGTTCCAGCGACTGGAGGCAGTTATTGGACGACATTCTTCCCAGCTTTTGTCGTGCTCGGCCTGGGAACCGCAATCACCGTGGCGCCACTGACAACGGTCGTCATGAGTTCGGTCGGACCGAATCATGCCGGAACCGCATCGGGAGTGAATAACGCGGTTGCTCGTGTTGCGGGGGTACTTGCCATCGCGATTCTCGGTGGAGTGATGGTGCAAGCCTTTGGATACAAACTGAACGAGTCGCTCCGCAGTCGCGATTTGCCTGCCGATGCTTTCCATGAAATTCAATCCAACCTGATCAGGCTAGGCGCTTTGGAGCCTCCGAGTGGACTGGATGCTGGGATGAGGGCGATACTCCGAAGCGATATCACTCAGGCATTTCTGTTTAGTTTTAGACTGATCATGTCTGTTTGCACAGGTCTTGCGGTATTGAGTGCCGGGATTGCCATGTGGATGATCTCAGCGAACTTGACGCAATCGGCGGAGGACTTGGGCGCTCCGCTGGGAACCGGAAGCGCATGATCGCTGCTGGCTACGGACAAGAAAGCTTATTTTGAAGGCGGTGGCTGCCGTGAACGTGAGGCGCGCATAATGAACGTACTGGTATTGAATTCCGGAAGTTCCAGCCTGAAATTTCAGATCATTGCCACCGACCTCGAGCAGATTAAGGCGTATAAGGACGACCGTATTCTGCGTGGGGAAGTCGAGGGGATCGGGGGCGAAGCGATCGTCAAGATCCGCTATCGCAAGGAGCCCGGGAAGACCCTGACGGCACCGGTCAGAGACATGGGAGCGGCGCTGGATTATCTGCTCCGCTACCTCGCATCGGAGCGCTCGGGAATTCAGGAGATCAAGAATACGGCCGAGATACATACCGTCGGTCACCGCGTGGTGCACGGAGGCGAGTTGTTCAAGGAGTCCACGCTCATTGATGACCGCGTGCTCAAGGGGATCGAGGATTGTATCGATCTGGCGCCGCTGCATAATCCGAATAATGTGAAGGGGATTCTGGCGGCGCGCGAGCTTTTTGGCAGCGACGTCCCGCAGGTTGCGGTATTTGATACAGCTTTCCATCATTCGATTCCTGAACGGGCGTATCTGTATGCCATTCCGTATCACCTCTACCGGCGGCATCGCATTCGGCGATACGGATTTCACGGGACGTCGCATCGCTACGTTGCGTTTCGATATCGGGCGTTACGCGGACTCACACGGGAGCAGACGAATATTATTACTCTTCACCTGGGGAACGGGTGCTCTATTGCAGCGATAAAAGCGGGATCTTCGGTCGACACTTCGATGGGGATGACGCCGCTCGAAGGACTGGTGATGGGCACGCGGTCGGGCGATCTGGATCCGGCGATCGTGAGTGTCATCGCGCGGAAAGAGGGAATGTCGTCTTCGGAAGTGGACACATTGCTGAATACCCAGTCCGGGCTCCTGGGAATCTCGGGGCTGACGAACGATATGCGCGAGTTGCAGGCCGAGTTGAAGGAGCACGATGACCGGAGAGTGCGCCTGGCGGTTGAGATCTTTTGCTACCGGGCTCGCAAGTACATTGGCGGCTATCTTGCTGCTATGGGCGGGGCAGATGCCGTCGTGTTTACTGGCGGCATCGGGGAGAATTCGCCCGAGGTGCGTGCTCGGATTTGCAGTGAGATGGAGTGGGCCGGGCTGTCTCTGGATGCGCCGAAGAATCAGGAGACGGTCGGGCGCGAGGGCCTGATCAGCACGGAGGATTCTAAGTTGCTTGCCTATGCGATTCCGACCGACGAGGAATTGTTGATTGCTCGCGATACGGTGCGGGTGATTAAGGGCGAGCCGCACCCGTCTTGAGAGTGCGAAAGATAACGCACCCTTGAGACCGAGTGCGGGGGCTAAAGCCCATCTGTTTAGCAGTGCTTTAACGCGGCCCTAAAGGGCCGCTCTTCCGCGGTTGCGCTAGTCTACAGTTGCACCGATGCAGAGGTAAGCCGGCAAACCTTTTGCGAAGGTTCGCGGTGCCACAGATCCAAAGTGTCACGTCGCCGGGCGAGACGCCCCGCGCGACCGTCGCCGCGAGAGAAGTCCTGCCATCAATACTGCGCTAAATCGATCCTGCAATACCATCAATACGGCCAAGTCCAGTCTGTCGCTTCGGGCATATCGATGCCGTACCGATGGGCATAGTTGCGGCATGCGATCTGCTGATTCAGGAATCTCTCTTTGGCGTGGCCGCCGATTCTCTGCAGCCTGGGGACGCGGTCCACGACATCCATGGCGAGGCTGAAGCGGTCGATATTGTTGTCGATCGCCAGTTCCAGCGGCGTGTTGATGCTTCCTTTCTCCTTATATCCACGCACGTGAATATTGGAATGATTCGTGCGGCGATAAGCCAGTCGGTGAATCAGTTGCGCGTAGCCGTGGAAGTTGAACATGACTGGCTTGTCGACCGTGAACAAGGAATCGAACTCGCGGTCAGAGAGCCCGTGAGGATGTTCGCTGGCGGGCTGGAGCTTGAATAGATCGATCACATTGATGAAGCGAATCTTAAGGTCCGGGAATTCCTTGCGCAGAAGATCGGTAGCGGCCAGTGCTTCCTGCGTGGGAATGTCGCCGGCTGAGGCCATGACGACATCGGGCTCGCCGCCTTCGTCATTGCTGGCCCAATCCCAGATTCCAATGCCCTTCGTGCAATGAATGATGGCGGCTTCCATGCTCAGATACTGCAGATGCTTCTGCTTGTCACAGACGATCACATTGACATAGTTGTGGCTGCGCAGGCAGTGGTCGGCGACCGAGAGCAGGCAGTTCACGTCTGGGGGCAGATAGATGCGGGTGACGTTCGCGCTTTTGTTCACCACGACATCAAGGAACCCAGGATCCTGGTGCGTGAAGCCGTTGTGATCCTGCCGCCACACTGTCGACGTGATCAAAAGGTTCAACGATGCGATCGCTTGCCGCCAGGTGAGATGATTGCAGATCTCCAGCCATTTGGCATGCTGATTGAACATCGAGTCAATAACGTGCACAAATGATTCGTAGGTGGAGAGGAAGCCGTGGCGTCCGGTCAGAAGATAGCCTTCCAGCATGCCCTCCATGGTGTGCTCGCTGAGCATTTCCATGACGCGGCCGTCGGGTGCGAGATTGCCGCCGTCATCGTCTTCGGGAAATCGCTCTTCGATCCAGAACTTCTTCGTCACCGTGTAGAGCCCATCGAGCTTGTTGGAACTAGTCTCGTCGGGACCGAATACGCGGAAATTGCTGGCGTTTCTCTTCATAACTTCAGCAAGAAAGAAACCGAGCGGCCGGGTGTTCTCGACTTGCGCGTGGCCCGGCTTGTCAATGTTGGCCGCGAAGTCACGGAAGTCGGGCAAGCGAAGAGCTTTCTTCAGACGTCCGCCATTGGAGTGCGGGTTAGCGCTCATACGGTGGTCGCCTGTGGGCGCCAAGTCACGAAACACTGAAGCCAGCCGGCCGTTGCCTTCGAATAAGGGATCGGGCCTTTGCGAGTGCATCCAGTTTTCAAGAGCACGTAATTGCTCGGGATCTTTCTTTACTGCGGGAAGCGGAACTTGATGCGCGCGCCAGAAGCCCTCGAGAAAATGTCCCTCCAGGGTGCGCGGCGCGGTCCAGCCCTTTGGGGACCGCAGTACGATCATGGGCCACCGCGGTCTGGTGATCTCGCGATGCTCTCGTGCGGCGCGCCGATGTTCGCGGATTTCATCGATGCAGCGTTCCACTGTCGCCGCCATGGCCTGATGCATGCTGTCGATATCGGAGCCCTCTACAAAATAGGGCTTCCAGCCGTAGCCGCGGAATAGACTTTCAATTTCCTCGTGCGAAATGCGCGCCAGCAAGGTCGGATTGTCGATCTTGTAGCCGTTCAGATGAAGGATGGGGAGCACAGCGCCATCGCGCGCAGGGTTCAGAAACTTGTTGATGTGCCAGGAAGTCGCAAGCGGACCGGTTTCTGACTCGCCATCGCCCACGACTGCCGCAACGATCAACTCGGGATTGTCGAAGGCCGCACCACACGCGTGAGAGAGGACGTAGCCGAGTTCTCCACCTTCGTGAATTGAACCCGGAGTTTCCGGAGTGCAGTGACTCCCGATCCCACCTGGGAAGGAAAATTCATGGAAGAACTGCCGCAGGCCATCGACGTCGAGACTCTTCTCGGGATAGACCTCGGAGTACGTGCCCTCCAGGTAAGCGGGGCCGAGCACGCCGGGAGCGCCGTGTCCAGGGCCAGCCAGAAAAATCATGTCGAGATCGTATTTCTTGATCAGGCGGTTCAGGTGGACATAAATAAAAGAAAGTCCGGGGCTCGATCCCCAATGGCCCAACAGGCGATTCTTGATGTGCTCGGGCTTCAGAGGTTCGGTGAGCAGAGGGTTATCGCGAAGATAGATCATTCCCAGACTGAGGTAATTGCAGGCACGCCAGTAGATTTCGGTCTTGCGCAGTTCTTCTGCACTGAGAGGTTTATCTTTGATGGTCGACCGGGTCGGAGCATAAGGGCTGAGTTCGAGGATTTCGGCTGGGCTGCTGGCTTCGATCGTGCTCATAGATAACTCCTTCTGGATAGCCTATGCCCCCAACTCAGTTGGTGACAATGTCCCACGGATTTTTTGTTTGAGACCAAAGCATCAGAATTGCGAAATGGTCGGTGTGTTCCTTAGAGTGAGGTGCGGTGGCCGCCGAGTTTGCTGACGACGAGGTCCGCAGCGATCACGCCGCGGTACTGAGCTTCCTCAAAGATCGAGAAACCGCTAAGGTCGGAGTTTGCGAAGAGGATGCGGCCATGCGGCTTGGTAAGTGTGCGGCGTTCGGCGGAGAAGATTGCTCCGACCTTGGGGCGGGCCATTGCATGTCCGATTCGCATGATGTCAATGCGGGAAATGCACTGCCGGATGTCGGCATGCACCCGCTCCAGATCGTGCAGGATCGCTTCTTTCCAGTAGTTCCAATCCTTATCTAATAAGAGTTGTCGGTTATGGGCCGGTGTGCCCTCGGCCAGTGCCCAGTAAAAGGTCCACACGGTGCGATCCATGTGCGTGCGCAGGGATTGATGCGTTGCGTCCACGTAGCCGAGAGTAGGGGAATC
Organism: Candidatus Sulfotelmatobacter sp.; assembly: GCA_035568275.1. Taxonomy (GTDB): domain Bacteria; phylum Acidobacteriota; class Terriglobia; order Terriglobales; family Acidobacteriaceae; genus Sulfotelmatobacter. Next base: position 1,772 of record DATMOO010000305.1, on the reverse strand, counting down.
CATGAAGACGCTATCCCAGGTGGGATCTGTGCCGTACGAGGCAGGCAGATGTTCGAGGGTGATGTTTGCGGTGAGCCACGGGGAGTAATCGAAATCTCGCAGCCGGGCCATTCCCTCGATCAGGGAAGGGCCGATAAAAGTCGGTGCGGCGAAGATCACGAATTCTGCGCGATATTCTGTGTCGCCGGAGAAAACCGAAACACCCTTACTGGGCTGCGAAATTCTATGAACCACGCGATTGGGCTGAACGAAATTTCCGATCCGCTCCATCAGGCGGCGGACGATCCAGCCGTTGCCTTCGGGCCAGGTGAGCGGACCTTTTTCTTCCAGCTCGCGCGATGCGAAGTACTGAATCCCCGCCCAGGCAGAAGTATTGGCCGTAGTAGCGCCGTAGTCGTCGCGGCAGCAGTAGTTCAGGTACCAGTTCAGAATGCGGGAGTTCATTCCTTGAGCGCGCAGCCACTCGGCGAATGAGATGCGATCGAGATCGGCTGTGCTGTCAGAAAAGCCAACTTCCATGGGCACGGTAAACTTGCCCGTCGCGCGAAATCCGTGGATGTGATCTTCGAGTCGTCGAAACTGGTCTCGATCAGCTGTTGTGAGTCCGATCGCCGGTTCGATCCCGTCCTGCCACCTTCCATAGAGGAAGAGTCTTTCTTGCGGTGAGAAGCAGAGATATCGTTCCTCCCAACCTCCATCTTTGAGGACGCCTAACTCCTCGAACAACTCGCGAACATAGGTCGCTTTCGGACCGGGAACGGGAATATAGTGCGCAGCCCAGGGGTAAGGGGTGATTTCATTTTCGCCCCAGCGTGAGTTGCCGCCCGGCTGCTCGTTCATCTCGAGCAAGACGAAATCGGTGAAGCCTTTCTTGTGCAAGCGCCAGGCGGCGCTAAGACCAGCGATGCCCCCGCCGACAATTACGACTGACCGCTTCTCAACCTGCTTCGGTGCAGGAAACTGCGCCCGGTCTCGCAACCGGTGTCCGAGCTGAAATGAGTCATTGACGAATGATCCGGCAATCGCGCGGTCGCCTTTGATCGAGAGGCCGATCAGAGCTGCGCTGCCAGACTGCAAGAACTGGCGCCGCGATGCTTTCAATGACTGATGTCCTTCCAGTCTTGATCGTAGGCTCGTACCAGAACCTGATCGTTCAGGCGATTGGGAGGCATGGGTATCGGAGACATGTCGGGTGGAAATTGAAACATCGCGGGCAGCCCGGTGACGGTGACGAAGCGCAGGCCGACGGGCAGGGAAGTGGGAAATTGGAAGTCACGATGGCCGGCGATTACGAATCCCCATTCGCCGAACGACGGGACATACACGTGATAAGGATAGGTTTGCAAGCCCGCTTGCTTGAGCGTCTCCGCGATGCACCAGTAAGAATCGCGCGCGAACATGGGAGATGTACTCTGCACCACCATTAGCCCCTGTGCGCTGAGATGTCGCGCGACGGCTTTGTAGAAAGCTGTCGTGTACAGCTTGCCCAGTGAGTAGTTTGTGGGATCGGGAAAATCGATGACGATGAAATCGAAGCTGTCGGCGTTGGAATCGGCCCAAGGGAAAGCGTCCGCGGTGATGATGTGGACCTTCGGCGAAAGAAAGGACTTCTGGTTCAGCGCAGTCAGCATGGGGTTGGTGGAGAACAGCTTGGTCATTTCTGGATCGAGATCAACCAGGGTTACGCTCTCGATTTGCGGGTACTTTAGAATTTCGCGGACGGCCAATCCGTCTCCTCCGCCGAGCACCAGAACGTGACGGGGAACTGGAAT
>DATMOO010000304.1:0-4188 GCA_035568275.1 Candidatus Sulfotelmatobacter sp. | reverse complement strand
TCCATTCCGCCCGAGTTGTCGGAAGAGTTTACCTGCCAATAGGTCATTTGCTGGATGAGCGCAGGACTCTGGGCAATTAGAGTTGCCTGCCCCTCGTCCTTACCGACCTGCTTTGAAATTGCAGACAGACTTGTCCCGAGGACAAATTTCCGATACCTGGAAAGGTCCTGGCCGGAAATCACGGGCGTTGCAAGCAGAACCAGACCAAGAGAAATTATAGATTTGCGAATGATATTCATCTGAACGCTCCTTCACACGATTACGCCGCTGGCGCATAAAAACTGAATGATCTGTATTTCCACCTGCTATTTCCTCGCGGATTCTTTTCTCGACTCATTTCTCGGCGAATTTTTGTCTAGTACGGTAATCAGATGACGGCCGGATTCCGGAACTCCGACCTTTCCCCCGATCACGATCTCCCTTGCCGTCAGTTTGCGGCCATAGACGTCTTGGGTAGCATCGTCGTCTGGTCGGAGCGTGGAACCCTCGAGCGAAATGCCGGCAAACAAACCGCGTGTGCGCGAATAGCTCAGGATTTCCGAGCGCATATAGGCATCCGTATCTGCGGAAGCGTCGCGCCCCACAGGGCCCGCAGCCACCGAGGCATCGCCGCCCAATTTCACTTTGCTACTGAGAATCGAATCCGCACCTCTCTCGTTCATCACGAGCAGCACCAGGTCGGTGGCCTGTCCGCCGATCTGGAATCCAACGCTGCCCCCTTCGAGCGCAAACATCGCTGGAGCCCCCCAACGTCCTCTGAAATGCTCTCCGGTGCGGCAAACCATAGCGCCACGGCCATAGCTTGCTCCGACCACGAATGCTGCCTTCAGAACCGACGGAAATACAATTACGCACTCAGCTTTCTCCATCACCTCTTGAGGGATATTGTCGGGAACATTCATAATCTCTTGCATCACGACGCCACAATTTTCCAGCCGCTCCTGTTCCTTGTTCGCGGCGTAGAGCGCTGCCGCTAGAAGCAAGAAACATACCGTCAAAGTAACCTTACGAATCATCGCTGACCTCCATGATCAGAATTGCGTCTCAAGCTTTCCCTCACCGGTAACTTCCCTCACGCTGCCCGCTTCCCGGCCCAGAGAAGATCGACGATTTCCTCGTGCGTGAGTACGGAATGTGCGAAGGAGATACTGCCCGACACGCCGCCAGCATCCAGGGAGCCGGGGGCCGAGAGAGCCGCACATCAGCTCGGTTTCCTGAGTTCATTTACGAGCTTCCGCGCTTCTCTCATTCTTTCCTTGTAGTACGTAGAACTGATCACGACCTTGTTGTCTCCCACCTGGACGCGTTCTTTGATTCCTTCCTTCGACAAGAACAACGCCAGCGCTATGTATGTCTTGATTTCCTTTTCGAGAAACTGAACCGCCAGTCTTTTGGACTCGTCCATTTTTCACCTCGAGTTGTCGCCTATGAAAATGCGTGAAAGTCGAAGGGAAACCCGGCCACCGGCTGGGCACCTTTTGTTCCGGACGCTCGTGCCTGCACGTATGACGCTGATGACTGCTATTCAACCATCCGCATCACCCACTCAAGCGCCCTAAATGCGACCCAGGAGCAGGAGGACCAGGACGATCACCAGCACCAGTCCTATCCCTCCCGATGGGGCGTAGCCCCATTCTCGGCTGTGAGACCACCTGGGCAGTACACCGAGAATTGCCATCACCAGAATTACGATCAAGATTGTTCCCAGCATTGTTTGCTCCTTTTCCCAGCATTTCCCGCCGGGCTTACTGAGAATCCGCTAGTTTGCGTACACGGAGATCGCGATTCGATCCTGTGGATAGCGGCGGTTGTAGAGGTAATACCCGTCGTCGGCGTAGGTGATATACACATCATCGTTGTCGTACCAGTTGGCCGACCAATATTCCGGCCAGGGATCCACCGCACTGAACCAGAAACCGCCATACTGAAATCGCGGATCCCCACCGACGATCTCCACGGGATAGGTGTAAATGCGAAACGAGTGTTCCGCACCGAAGTAGCCGCGATAACGATCCTCGGGAATTCGGTAACCGTTGTAGCCGCCCCGTTCCTTCCAATCGCGGTGCTCGGACTTCCAGTTATGCGCGCGGTGGTCCGTCCACGCTGCGCGCTGTTCGCCTTCCTGTCTGTGCTGCTCTTGCTCTGATTGGCGGGCGGCGTGCTGTTCGTTCTGACCCTGCTGTTTCTGTTGTTGCTCCTGCTGACCCTTCACCTGCTGCTCGTGCTGCTGCTCCTGCCTTGAGGACTTGGCCTGTTCTTGCTGCTTCTGTTGTTGCTCCTGCTGACCCTTCACTTGCTGCTCATGCTGTTGCTCCTGCTTTGAGGACTTGGCCTGTTCTTGCTGCTTTTCAGGCTTAGCCGCTTCCTCGTGACGTTCTTCCTGCGCGAATGCAGGAAGAGTCGCGCCGAGAAATAAGAACAGAACTGTCGTGCTGATGACTTGAAATGCTTTCATGACTTGTTGCCTCCATTACTGAATCCGTGTGCCCGACACATCAACGGGCCCGGCCTGTCGTTTGCGTTCAATGGCAGACTGCTCATCTCTACTATTTCGAATCTGCTCAAGCCCCAATTCGAATGTGGGAGAGCGAATGAAACAGCCCAAAAATGTTCAGAAGCCACAAGACCACAGCGATCACTACGACCCCGTTCAAGATCGATTTGATCTGTCCTTGCATCGGAATAAAGCTATTGACCAGCCAAAGCAGAACCCCGACCACCACTAGAACCATCAGTATTTGAAGTAAAGGCATTTAATATCTCCAGTCTCTTCGCAGGTAGATACTCCGGCCTGTCCAAGGCATTCACCCTATTTCAGTCTGAAGCCACGAAATGCGAATGGCGGGCAGAGTAGGAAGGAACCTGCGATTACTCTTGCTCTTAGCGGAGAGAAACACTCGGACTTGGTTTCGCCCGGTCCCAATGCTTCAACCGCAAACCAATCCTAGAAGATCCCGCGGCAGGTATCTGTTCACTTGTGCACACATTTCCGTTCTCTTGTGAATTTCTTGTTGCGTGCTACCATGTTGGATAAGAAACCGTGGTTCCGAAGCGTCCAAAGCGCGCAAAAGCCGCCTCTAAGGCGCTATTCAACGCTCAAAAATTTCTTGATTCGGCGGGTGTGGCCCGGAAGGTCGCTGAATTCAAGAAAAAAGAAACGATCTTTTCGCAGGGCGATCCGTGCAGAAGTGTCTTCTACATTCAGAAAGGTGGAGTAAGGCTTTCCGTTGTCAATGAATCCGGCAAAGAGGCGGTCGTGGCCGTCTTGGGGCCGGGGGATTTCGTTGGTGAAGGATGCCTCGCCGGTCAGCCGATTCGGATCGGTACGGCGACAGCTGTTGTGCCAACCACCGTGCTCGTGATCGAAAAATCCGAGATGGTTCGTGTCCTTCACGGCGAACATGAGTTTTCCGACCGCTTCATCACCTTCATGCTGGCGAGAAATATCCGAATCGAGGAAGACCTGGTCGATCAACTCTTCAATTCCAGCGAGAAGCGCTTGGCACGAACGCTGTTGCTTCTCGCACGCTATGGCAAGGAAGACACACTCCAACGGGTTCTTCCCAAAGTCTCGCAAGAGATGCTCGCGGAAATGGTCGGTACCACGCGATCCCGCGTAAATTTCTTCATGAACAAATTCCGCAAACTCGGTTTCATCAAGTACAACGGCGGCCTGCAAATCGACAATTCGCTCCTAAGCGTCGTTCTGCACGAATGATGTAATATTCAGGCGACTGAACTCTTAGGCCCACGAATTTACGCGCCCTTTGGGCCGTGAACGATTTGAATTCCCCGCGCACGGCTCACCGGCGCTCGACGGCCGTTGAACTTATCTTTCGCTCAGGCTGGAAGCACGCAACGTTTGTCTCGACGAGCCATCACTTGTCTTGTCGAGTACTTCCAAATTCGCTTTGCGCCCTCATACAAACCTATTGCGATCGCCAGGCATATGGAGAGAGTTCCAAAAAGAGCGGCGTACCCAACAACAAAGATCACGAACGCGGCGATCATTTGTGCCCCGGCGTTAAACGCAAGAAGAACTGACACTGGTGGCCTCTCCGTTTGTCTGCTGCGTTGAATTGAAATGGGCACGCTCGCGTGCCTTCTCCGACTAAGCGTGCCAAGCTGCGTGCTCCCACATCGTGAGCGGTTCGCATAGTGGCTTGGAAACTGCTCAATGGATTTTAC
>DATMOO010000303.1:0-75515 GCA_035568275.1 Candidatus Sulfotelmatobacter sp. | reverse complement strand
CGCGACTATCATGCCGGCGTGCAGCGGAAGAACGCTTTCTCGGCTGGGCTCTATTTCTTGTCGATCCCGCTTGCCTACGTCTCGGTTTACGCTTCGTTCTTTATCTTCGCCTTGATCCCTGCGATGTATTTCCTGCCGGAGAGAAAACTGATCACATCGGGGCAGGAGTAAGGATTATGGGCAGCCAGCAAGGTGCTGATCCTCACTCCGGCTTACTGCCACTCCCCGTTCCCTTTCATTGCGAAGGTGGCGCGCTGCCGCTCGGTACTGTACCCACGGGGCATGGACCGGTCATGGGATCCACACCAGGCTGTGCGGTTGTGCTCCCCGGAGCCACTGGCGTAGAGCCGGACGGCGGATTCGAATTTTGAGGGCTGGCATTCGTGTTCGAATTATTCGCCGCCGCGCCCGAGACGCTCACGCATGGTGGGACAGGAGCAGGAGGCCGCCCCGGACTCACGGGCTGACCGCTGCCCGGTACAGGAGTCTGCGGCGTCGGAGTCGGCGCTTCCCCAGTCGGTGTCGGAGTCTCCGCGCTGCTTATCGGTGGAGGAACGCTCTCCGTTCCCTCCCCTGCCGCCTTGGTCGTTATCGGTGTCGGCGGCCCAATCGGATTGGTCGGCGGCGTCATGTTTGGATTCGCCGGCGGAGTGCTAGTGTTTGCAGTCGCAGCTGGGGCCGTTGGAGTAGCCGCGTTCGGTGCAGTCGTCTGCGCCGGAGGTGTAGTTGTCGCAGTTGGAGGTGGAGGCGGCGGAGCCGCAGGCACCGCAGTCCGTGTATGCTGCGCGGCCAACCAACTAGCGCAGCTCAGAATTGCGATAAGCAGAATAAGCCGTTTTGCCATGGGATCTCCTCGAGAATAAGGCTCGCTCCCAAGTCTCAAACTCCGTAGGGGAACCTGGTATCCGGCGAATCCCGTAGCCCCGATTGTGTAGGGACGGACGCCTTCGTCCGTCCCGCGAGCGTAAGCGAGCGTGCCGCAGTGTCATGCGAGATGTCCGCTGGCAACCGAGATGTAACGAGATGCAGGAGGCGCCAACAAAGCAGCCGCGTAACGGCGGAATGTGAAAGCCCGGCATGAAAACGTCGGGTAAACGAGTAAACCGACCCGAGAGTCCCGTAGGGACGGCACGTTTCTTCGAATTACTTACTTCCGATACAGCGTAGGTTCCGGCCCCTTTTCCAACGTCGTCCGGTCCCAGATCCATCCCTGGCGGGTGTAGCTGGCGAGCTCGAAGTCCTGGGTCAGTTCCAGCGCATCCGTGGGACACGCGTCTTCACACAGCCCGCAGAACATGCAGCGGCTCAAGTCGTAGGTGAAATTGGTGAGCTCTTTGCGGCGGGTCTTCTCGTTGCGTTCGCTCGATACAACAATCAAATTTTCCGGGCAAGCCAGCGCGCAAAGGTCGCACGCGATGCACATGGTTTCGTCGGTGTCCGGGTTCACGTTCAACCGTGGCGCTCCACGATAACGCTCGGCGACCTGCGGCCGTTCCAGCGGATACTGCTCGGTATAGATCTCCTTCGGATCCTGATAGCGGAAGGTGACCTTCAGACCTTGCAGCAGGTCAACGAGAAATACTTTGCGCAGCAAGTTCGGCAAGCCCATAACGCGCCTAGAATACCACGGCCAGCCGCGTTACCCAATCGGGTGGGGTATCTTCTCCAAACCAGCCTCGGATGACAGAACGTTTCCTCTGTGAACCTGTGCCCTCCGTGGTTTAGCGATCGGCTTCCCACGGAACTTTCCGATATAAGGCTCCGTATCCATTACCAGAGGACGCGATGAGAGCCCACTTCAACAATCTGTCTATGAAGACGTGGCTGCTCCTGGTCGTCCCTAGCCTGGCGATTGCCTACCCGATCGCCCGCATCGTCGTTCCCGCAGTAATCCGCGCAGTCGTGCCCGAAGTCGTACAAAACGTGCTTACAGTGATCTGATCCTGCGCACGAACGAATCTGTCGTCCCGCAGTTGTCAGAGATCCACGTAGAATACCCTCGTCAGCAATGTCCAACGACCAAGGCCCAGCGACCAACGACGATCTTCGCTCCGACGAACTCTGGATGGAAGAAGCCCTCCGCTGTGCCCGTCGCGCTCTAGAAATGGACGAAGTCCCAGTGGGCGCCATCGTGGTCTCCGACGCCAAAATCGTCGGTCGTGGATGGAACAGCAACATCACCGGCTCCGATCCCACCGCCCACGCAGAGATCGTCGCTCTCCGCGAAGCCGGTGCAACCATTGGTAACCACCGCCTGGGAGACTGTGAGCTGTTTGTTACAATTGAGCCGTGCCCCATGTGCGCCGGCGCCATGGTGCAAGCCCGCATCAAGCGTCTGGTCTACGGCTCGGATGATCCGAAGGCTGGCGCTGTACGGTCGGTCATGCAGGTTCTGAATCACCCGCAACTGAACCACAAACTCGACGTGAGAAGCGGAGTCTTAGCCGGGCGGAGTGCAGAACTGCTGCAAACGTTCTTTAAAAATCGTCGTTAATCGTTGCTCGTCAGTCTTAGGTGAGAAGTGCCAAGCGTCCGCTTCTTTGTCATTCCGACGCTGAGCAAAGCGAAGGCGGAGGAATCTGCTTTTGCTGGCGGCTGAGAGCTGACGGCTTTGTCCGACGCGGAGAGGTGCGTGAGTGGTTGAAACGATCCGCCTCGAAAGCGGACATACCTTAACGGGTATCGTGGGTTCAAATCCCACCCTCTCCGCCATTCCTGTTTTCCATCCCTCACAGTTTGGATTTGAAATCACAACATTCTCTCTGGCGGATTCCTGCTAGACGAGACCCTTCTCCAGCGATTATCCTCTCCCGTCATGGACCGACGAACCTTCCTTCAGGGCACCCTCGCGGGCGCCGCCACCTTGGCAATTCCCCCCCGAGCCGCCGCCGCTGAGGCGGACCTTACTCCCATCTGGACCCAGATTGAAGAGCATCATGATGAGGCCGTCCAGCGTTTGCAGGAATGGATCAAGCAGCCTTCGATCGCCGCCGAGAATCGCGGAGTCAACGAAGGTTGCGACCTTACCATGCGTTTCCTTCGCGAGGCCGGATTCAACGAGGTCACAAAGATTCCCACCGACGGGCAACCGGGAATTTTTGCCGAGCTCGATGCGGGAGCTCCGAAGACGCTCGGGCTTTACTTCATGTATGACGTCAAGCAGGCAGATCCAGCCGAATGGTCATCGCCACCTTGGGCTGCGTCACTGGTCGAAAAACCTGGTCTTGGAACGGTGGTCGTCGGCCGCGGCGCCGTCAACCAAAAGGGCCCGGAGTCTTCATTCGTTGCGGCGCTGCATGCGATGCGTGCCGCCGGCCGCAAACTCCCTGTGAACCTTGTCTTGGTAGCTGAAGGAGAAGAAGAGATCGGCTCTCCGCATTTTCCGCAGATCGTAAATCGTCCTGAAGTGATGGCCGCACTTCGCCCGTGCATGGGAATCTTCATGCCTTCCGCCGAGCAGGAGTTGGATGGCAAGGTAACGATGACTCTAGGTGCCAAGGGCGTCGTCGAACTCGAGCTAGTTTCGAGCGGCGAGCGCTGGGGACGCGGCCCGCGTCGCGACATTCACTCCAGCAACAAAGCGAGAGTCGACAGTCCGGCGTGGCATCTGGTTGAAGCCCTGGTAACACTGGTGTCACCAGACGGCAACGATCCCGCCATCGAGGGTTTCGCCGACAAGGCTCGACCGCTCTCGGCCGCTGAAAAGGCCATGATCGCTACCGCAGCCCAGCGACTCGATGAAGCCGTGGCCAAGAAACAGATGGGCGTCGACCACTGGGTTCACGACGTGAGCTGGCAGGAAGCTCTCGAACTTCTGATGTCCCGCCCCACGGTAAACATTGAAGGTCTGGTGGGAGGCTACACCGGCCCCGGCGGCAAAACGATTCTTCCTCACCGCGCCGTCGCGAAAATTGACATGCGCCTCGTCCCCGACATGAAGGCCACCGAAGCTCTCGCCGCGCTCAAGGCTCATCTGGCGAAGCATGGTTTCGGCGACATTGAGGTGAACATGACGGGCGGATACGATCCCAACAGCACTCTTGCCGACGCCGCGCTCATTCGCGCCCAGACCGCCGTCTACAAGAACAACAACATCGATCCCATCGTGCTCCCGCGCAGCGCAGGTTCCTGGCCTGGGTACGTGTTCACCAACGAACCCTTGCATCTCGCCGCCGGCCATTTCGGATTCGGTCACGGCAGCGGAGCTCACGCGCCCGACGAGTATTACGTCATCGAGTCAAAGAACGAAAAAGTGCAAGGAATGGACGGCGCCGTGCGATCGTTCGTCGAATACCTCCACCAGATCGCTTCGACAACATGATTCTCGGGCGCGCCCTGTTTCTCGCGCGTTCTGTGCGCGAGAAACAGGGCATTTCAATCGAAGCGTTGTGTGGCTGTCGCCACCGCCGGCAACTCCAACCCCATCGGGTACTCAACCTGTTTCCGACCTTCTTGTGGCAAGCGTTCTCCTCCCGAGAACTGTCACGTCCGGAGTCATTCGTCATTGTGCCGCTGCCTGCTCGTCTTTTTTCTTCGTCGCTTCGTGGTATAACGTTCGCGACCTCGGGAGGTCCCTTGTGCTCAACCGCCGCCATTTTCTCTCTAGCGCCACGACCGGAATCGCCGCTTCACTGGCCCTGCGCGGAAATCTCTTTGCTCAGCTCGAGAAAACTCCGCCCCTGCCCGACCATTCGCTGCTCGACAAGAACGAGGACGCGTATTGGGCCGAGATGCGTAAGCAGTTCCTGATCCCAGACGACGACACTTATCTGAACAACGGTACGGTCGGATCGAGTCCCGCGCCCGTCCTTCGCGCAATTTTTGACGGCTACACCACGACCGAGAAAATGGACCAGCAGGATCCCGAGGACTATCCCATCTGGGGATACGCCGCGTGGAACGAATTCCGCGATCCCCTGGCGGATTTTGTCGGCTGCAAGCGCGACGAGATTGCCCTGCTGCGCAATGCCACCGAAGCGAACAGCTACATCGCCAACGGTGTCGAAATGAAGCCCGGCGATGAAGTGCTGATGACCGACCAGGAGCATCCGGGCGGCGAACATCCGTGGGACTTGAAGGCGAAGCGTTACGGCATCGTCATCAAAAAGGTCACGCTTCCCCGCCCCGTGAAGGACGCCGCTCAGGTGCTCAACCTATTCAACGACGCGATCACCCCGCGTACCCGTGTGATGTTCTTCAGCCACATCACGACATTCTCGGGAGTGGTACTGCCTGCGAAGGAACTCGCCGGCTTGGCGCGCAGCAAAGGAATCCTGTCCGCCGTCGATGGCGCGCACGTGCCGGGCATGATGCGGCTGAATGTCCACGACCTCGGCTGCGACATGTATTCCGCGAGCCCGCACAAGTGGCTGCAGTCGACCAAAGGCTCGGGCTTCCTCTATGTGCGGGATGAAGTGATCGACCGGTTGTGGAACACCATCGCTACGGAAGGCTGGGACGACACGAAGATTCGCGCCGAACGCTTCCAACGCATCGGCAGCTCGAATGTTCCCGCGCTGTGGGGGCTGCGCGCTTCGATCAAGCTCGCGAATGACATTGGGATGGATCGTATTGAGACGCGCCATCGCACGCTCGCCGACTACATTCTCGCCGAGATGCAGAAGCGCGGAGCCGAGTCGTGGACGTCTCCCGACGCCGCTCTGCGGTGCGCGATCGTCAGCGTGAACGTCCCACCGATTCAGCGCGCCGATCTGGAGAATTGGTTGTGGAAGACACATAAGATTCGCATCCGCGGCGGCGACCCACACAAGCTACGGCTGTCGACTCCGTACTATCTGCAGAAGAAAGATATCGACAGGTTTCTGGCGAAGTTCGACGATTACAAGAAACTGAAGACCTAACTTGGTACTCGGTTACCAGAGCGCACGAATCAGGGGACTGGAGAGAATTCTTTCGTCCCGAGTGAGCAGAGTCAGTCCGTAGGCCCGCGCTGTGGCGCCAATCAGCCGATCACTAGGATCTTTTGGGTAGGTTTCAGGGAACGCCATGCTCAAATCTGCAATTTCAGGAGTAATTTCCAATACCTTCACCCCGGTGTCTTCGAGAATGTCGCGAATGGAATTTTCTATGGACCCCACGCCTCGCAAATCGTGGTTGTGAAACATCTGCGCTAGTTCCCAAAGGCTAATGGAGGCAATTGCACAGCTGCGGTCACGCTGCGCTTTGTGAATTTCGCGGTCGGCCGTTCGAGAGAGGCGCTTGGGGTCCGTTACCATCCACACCAGCACGTGCGTGTCCAGCAGGATCACTTCAGCGCCTCCCAGTCGTCCCACGGCACGACAGGAGAAACGATATCTCCGAGTATTTCAATTTTGCCGGCGAGGCGTCCGGGAACCCACTTCGAAACCTGGTCCGCAGGCACGAGCTTGGCCACCGCTTTGCCCCGCTTGGTGATCACAACGGGTGTTCGGGTTGATCTCACCTGTTCCATCACCTGCAAACACTTCGCTTTGAATTCGCCGGCAGGCATCGTTCTCATATAGTCACCTCAACATGACTATGGTCATTATAACATGACTAAACTAATGCCCTAGAGCTTAGTCGTAATACTCTAATCCCAAATGTGTGATCAGCTCTTCGCCTTTCAGGTGGCGCAAGGTGTTCTTCAGCTTCATCAGTTGGATGAACAGATCATGTTCGGGATAGAGCCCGGGTACGGTCATTGGGGACTTGAAGTAGAAGCTGAGCCACTCCTGAATGCCGAGGCCGTTCAGTTCAGAACTGCGCTGCGCCAAGTCGAGGAACAGGACTAGGTCGAGCACTATTGGTGCGGCCAGAATCGAGTCGCGGCACAGGAAGTCGACTTTGATCTGCATGGGATAGCCGAGCCATCCGAAGATATCGATGTTGTCCCAGCCTTCTTTGTTGTCGCCGCGCGGCGGGTAGTAGTTGATGCGGACCTTGTGGAAGATGTTCCCGTACAGTTCAGGATAAAGTCCGGGTTGAAGAATGTGCTCGAGGACGCCCAGCTTCGATTCTTCCTTGGTCTTGAACGAACCGGGATCATCAAGCACTTCACCGTCGCGGTTGCCCAGGATATTGGTCGAGTACCATCCGCTGAGGCCTAACAACCGCGCCTTGAACGCGGGCGCGAGCACGGTCTTCATCAGCGTCTGCCCGGTCTTGAAATCTTTGCCGCATATCGGCGCTTCGTTCTTACGTGACAATTCGAGCATTACTGGCAAGTCAACAGTCAGGTTCGGTGCGCCATTGGCGAACGGGACGCCTTCCATCAACGAGGCGTATGCGTACATCATCGAGGGCGCGATCATCTCGTCGTTCTCCCGCAGCGCCTTCTCGAATGCCTTCACGGACTGGTGCGCCTCGGTGGGTTCGATGTAGGATTCGGTCGATCCGCACCACATCGTGATCAGGCGACTGGCACCGCTCAACTTCCTGAATTCGCGGATGTCTTCGCGCAACTGCTCGGCAAGATCCATCTTGCTCTTGCCTTTTTTTACGTTGGGCCCGTCGATCTTCTTCACATAGTTGTGATCAAAGACTGCGGGGCAGGGGGTCACCGACGACAGGAACGGCTTCAACTGATCGAGCAGGCGCTGATCGAGCACGCCCGCGTTCGAAGCCGCGTCGTACATGTTGTCTTCAAAAATGTCCCATCCGGTAAAGACCAGGTCATCAAGTCCGGCGAGCGGGACGAATTCCTTCACCTTCGGCGAACGGCCGTCGGTGCGCTTGCCAAGCCGCACGGTGCCCATTTGTGTGAGCGATCCGATCGGTTTCGCGAGGCCCTTGCGGATGGCTTCGACGCCGGCTACGAAAGTGGTCGCGACTGCACCCATGCCGGGAATCATGACGCCGAGTTTGCCCTTGGCGGGCTCGATTGTGCCGCTGTCTGCCTTCTTCGAGGAGCGTTTAACGCCACCTGTCCTCGCCGCCAGCTTCATCTCGCGGCTGGCCCGCTCGGCGTGCGCCAGCGCGGTCTCGCGGTGCTCGTGCTCGCGTGCTGCTGTTGAGGTGGAGAACTGTTTACGATGACGGCGGCCGTCGGCATCCCACCAGTCCGCCATGAACACTCCCGCTTTCTTCTGATACATGAGTCCCTTTTCAGGGGTGGCAGTGGCTCGCCACCGTCACCGCCACCAAATCAACTGCCGATGGTCTCACGAACGCGGCCGGTTTGGCAAACCGATGCGGCTGGTGAAATTCCTGCGAGGACCTTTGACCACGAAGGACACGAAGGTTCACGAAGGAAATCTTCGCGGATTTTTCCTTCGTGTACCTTCGTGTCCTTAGTGGTTCACGCCTTTGATCTTCTTCCACGATGGATTCTATGGCCCCGCATCGTGGGCTTTTCCTGCCAGCGCTTTGCGCGTCGCGCCCAGTGTGAACTGCAGGGACTCCCGCGGGATGCTGTTGACGAAGGGGCCGATCATCCAACCCAGACCGGCGGGGATGTCGCGGGTCAAGGAAATCGCTTCACATTCGACCAGCACGCCATCGTCGAGCTGTTCGAAGGCCCAGTAAGAGTTCAGTCGCCACATGAAGCCATGGTCGTGTCCGGCGGCGAGTGTGCGCTCGTTGGGCGTTCCAGGATCGGCGATCTCGCTGACCCGGGTACTGCGCGAAAGGCTGAACTGGTGCGTGGCGTCGAGGCGTCCGTAATGCACGCTGTAGTCGGTGTCGAGCACCACCGTTACGACCTTATGTTTGTGCAGTCGCATGAAAACCTGGAAATCGTCGCCCTTGTGCGAGACTAGCCGCGATTGCACAACGTCAGGCGAATAATGGCTGCTCGAATGGTTGTAATCCTGGATCAGCGCCAGCACCTGGGCCACCGTCACCTTCGGAATTAACATCGTGCCGACCCAATCGTGGATCAATCCGCCGGGAATCTCGGAAGGCGTCTCCCCTTGTTTCTCAATAACGACCTCGCCTTGCCGGAGGCGAGCGATCACCTGCGTCCGCTGCGCCGCTGCAAGGGCGTCGATTTTCAGAAACGACTCGCTCTTCCCTCTCGCCTGCGTGACCCGTTTTTCCGCGGCCGCAACGTAGCGATCGAATGCCTCGGTGGTTTGCTTCTGCTGGGCCACGCCGACACGGACTAACCCGCAGAGGATGAGGCACAGCATGACGGCGGCCCTCGACTTCAACATGGCTACCTCTGCGCCGCAGGATGCCACCGCGCAGGTTCGAGATCAATAGTGTGGTCTCGATTCGAGATCAATTTTTCATCATCGCGTAAGTCGAGATACTTCGGATACTTGTCTCCCAGTGTCGTCTCTGACGCAGGAAGACAGCGGACCGCATTATGAATCGCCTGTCCTAGACCTCAGTTCGACAGGCTTCCCATGCGGTGTGTGGCGGTAGGCGTCGGCCCAAGCCTCTTTGCGGGCGAGCAGCGCGCGCGAATCGGAGAGACCCTTCTCAGTCACCAGACGTTCAAGTGCGGCGAGCCAGTGTTCGTAGTAGTGTGAACCGTCGTCCGGTTCGCCGCGATCGGCGGCGGACTTCAGTTCTTCGGCCAGAGTGGCGGCCCATTCCTTCCAGGTGAAGTGTCCTTGCTCGGAGAGTCTTACAGCCACGGCGAAAGCCTGCGCCTGCCAGGGCTCGGCGAACACCGGGCCACCTTCGTCGCGGGGAAGTTGCGGCAGAGCGGTCAGCTTATCGGAGCTTTGCATTGAATCAGGCTGGTTCAAGGTAGTCATCCCACATATCTACATACACGCAATCTCGCTCCGGCGCCTGCGCGCCCCACAGTTCACGCGCGGCGAAGCACACCGAATACACATGCTGCGGCTTCTCGCCGAGGAAATGCGCGTTGGTGTCCGGAAAAACGAAAACGCCGTGGTCACGATCGATCGTTCCTACCTTGCCGCGCGCATACCGCGGCAGCCGGGTATGTCCCATGGGATTTATGTTGCGGGCGCGCACTCTCTGTCCAACTTTAAAGAGTGAAGGCCCCGGCACGTCGCGCTGCGCCTGGATGCGGTTGGGGAGCGCAGGCAGAATTTTCTCGGGTGTCAGCGGCGGAGTGGCGCGAGTCGAACCGGGTGCGGGCTTTCCGCTCTGGATCTCCTCTGCGGTGACCAGTCCGCGCCTCACCAGCAGATCCAGTAATCCGGAAAACCATTGCTCGTAGTAACTGGACTCGAGATAGTCCGTCGGAGGCAAGACCTCCCGTGTATGCCGAAAGGCATCAAGGTTCCACTTGTGCCAGGCGCCGGCGGCGAGGAACATCGCGAAGACACGAGACTCCCACGCAGCATGAAAGACGGGCTCGTTCTTCTCATGATAAATGGGGCCCATATCCTGCATCCCGCCCATATCATGGATGCCATTCATGACTGCACCTTCGATGGTGGCAGCACTTTGGCGACGCCGACCATCGAATCCCGCGTCACCAGTGCCGCCAATTCATTCTCGCTCATTCGTTCTGTCCCCTCGGGGCGCTCAGGCAGCACCAGGTAGCGCAATTCCGCCGTGCTGTCCCAGACGCGCACTTCCACATCTTCGGCGAACTGCACTCCGAATTCGCGCAGCACACCACGGGGATCGATCACCGCTCGCGATCGATAAGGCGCCGACTTGTACCACACGGGCGGCAATCCGAGCACCGGCCACGGATAGCAGGAGCACAGCGTGCAGACGATCAGGTTGTGCACCTTGGGTGTGTTCTCGACTACCACCATGCGGTCGCCCTGGCGGCTGAGGAATCCGAAATCGGCCATGGCATCGTTCGCGTCGGCCAGCAGGCGCGCCTTGTATGCGGGATCCGCCCACGCCCGCGCGACCACACGAGCACCATTGCGCGGGCCAATCTTGTTTTCGTAGGTATCGACCAATGCATCGAGCGCTGCCCGGTCGACGATGCCCTTCTCCACCAGCAACGATTCCAGCGCCTTCACGCGCAGTGTTGGATCAGACGGCACCACCTGGTGCTCGTGGTCATGGCCGTGTTCATGGTGATGCTCCGGGGTAAGCTCAGGGGTCATGGCCGCTCCCGCGGTGGCTGCCGCTGTCGTCAGGAAATCGCGCCGCGTCGTCGTCACTCACTTGCCTCGCGAAAATGGTTCGGAAATCTGATCCACCGGATGATTGCGACATTCTGGTCCACCCACCGCGGGATGTCAATCTGCGGCGATGTCATGCGGGTGCGAGGTCAGCGCTCCACCAAACATGCGGAAAACTCGCGGCACTTTGGCAACTGCAAAGGCCAATGTGCCTTTTCCTTTGGGCGGTAACTCAGTGCGACGTTACTGTAGTACCGAATCTGCCCTGATGCCTGCCATAGATTCTTTGAATTGGACTGATGCACCACTCCTGTTGCATAGTGGAATCACTTCGCGTCCCAGCTAAGTTTGCCGGTCCCAGCGGAGTCGCTGATTGCATGCCTGCCAAGATCGCGGCATCGACAATCTCCTGACCCTGTCGTTCTCCACTACAGCCTGAGCCCATGCGATCCGCGTGACCGAATGCGTGTGTCCAGCGGACAGCGTGCTCATCAGACTTGCCCTCACATGCAGGGCAGAATGGAGATTCCATGACCACAATTCGCAAATTCGTTTACATCGCACTGTTGGCAGCGACTGCCATGAACTTCGCGCCCAGCCTGGCTGTAGCGCAGGAACCGGTGCACGGCAAATTCACACTCAAACACAACGTCGGCTGGGGCAACGCGGTCGTGCCGGCGGGAGATTACGAGTTCTCCTACGATCCCTACCAGTCCACTCCAGTACTGGTCTTGAGTAAGCTCAGCGGAGCGCGAGCCGGATTCATGCTGCTGGTCACCGGCTCCGAAGGAAGCAAGCCTTCGGATTCGAACCAACTACTGCTGGAGACCGTGGCCGACAGCAGCTACGTCTCGACGATGCAGCTCGCCGAGTGCGGGATGACACTGCACTTCAACGTGCCGTCACATCCGCTGAAGCAGATGGCGAAGTCGGTTCCAGCCGCCGCACCGTCCGGACAATAACAGAACGCTAACAAACAAAGGTGGATACTCAACCAGGTATCCGCCTTTTCACTTGCTCCATTCCCACGCCTCTTCCTTGTCCGTTTCCGGACATCCGATTCCATGAGTGCACATCCCCCTGTTCCGCCGAGTTGGGCCAAAGTTCGGTTGTCTCCT
The DNA here is from genome assembly GCA_035568275.1 of Candidatus Sulfotelmatobacter sp. Classification (GTDB taxonomy): domain Bacteria; phylum Acidobacteriota; class Terriglobia; order Terriglobales; family Acidobacteriaceae; genus Sulfotelmatobacter. The sequence goes on along the minus strand of DATMOO010000303.1, from coordinate 63,406 downwards.
ATGAAATCAACAACCTGTATGGCATCGCCGGATGGCCACGAGTATGCAATAGACGGATGCATGAACGTGCAATCCATGCGAGCAACCGAGACCTCCAAGCCAGCCACCGGCCGGGTTCTGATTGCAGACGACCAGCAGCACGTCCTGTTCGCCTTGCAAATGCTTCTGAGCGGGTCGGGCTTCTCTACGGAGACGGTGACGCATCCGTCGCGGGTTTTGCGCGCGCTGGAGACCGAGTCATTCGACGCCGTGCTGATGGACCTGAACTACACCCGCGACACCGTCGGGGGCGCGGAGGGATTGGAATTGGTTTCGAAGATCCGCTCGATGGACAGTCTGGTTCCGGTCGTGGTGATGACCGCATGGAGCAGCGTGGACCTGGCGGTTGAAGCGATGCGGCGTGGAGCTTCGGATTTTGTGCAGAAGCCCTGGGAGAATCGCGAGCTTCTCCATAAGTTGCAGGAGCAACTCTCGTTAGGGCGGGAGCAACGGCAAAAGCAGCGGCAGCGCGAGGAAGAATTGCGCGAGGCACGCGAGATTCAGGACAGCCTGCTTCCGAAGATGCTGCCAGAAATCCCCGGGTACAAGATTGCCGCGGTTAGCCGTCCGCTGCGCTTCGTGGGCGGAGATTATTACAGCGTCGTCCAGATCGACGATCGGCGAACTGCTCTTTGCATCGCCGATGTTGCGGGTAAAGGAATGCCCGCCGCGCTGCTGATGTCGAGCTTGCAGGCCGCGCTGCAGCCGCTGATCAGTCAGAACCTGCCGCCCGGTGAATTGTGTCACCGGCTTAATCGCATTCTGTGCGATCTGACTCCGGTGGGAAAGTTCATTTCATTCTTCTACGGCGTGCTCGACAGCGCGACCAATCGCCTCACATATTGCAACGCCGGCCACAATCCACCACTCTTACTCCGCGCGGACGGCACGGCGACGGAGTTGCAAGCCGAAGGCGCAGTGTTAGGACAGTTCCCCAACTGGCTCTATCAGCAGAGCGAGCGGCAACTCGCGAACGACGATCGCTTGCTGCTCTTCACCGACGGACTGGTGGAGGCATGCAATCAAGAGGAAGAGTTTTTCTCGGAGCACAATTTGGTTCGCATCGCACAGGAACATTCAAGATCGAGCGCAGAGGAACTGCTAGGACTCTTGATGCGCGCGGCCTCCGAGCATTGTGGCGACCACTTTCAGGATGACGCCAGCATGATTGTTCTGAAAGCTGAGCAAGCTGGAGTCGCTAAATGATCAACTGGTTGCAAGATCTCCGCTACGCCTTTCGGCAAGCGAAGAGTGAAACGGGCGCTCCGCAACCATGAGCGCCCGCTGCTGTCATGCCAGAGGGGCTAAGTCGCCTGCCCCTGTGAATTTCCACGCACATCATCGCTGAGCACGATGGCTTCGGCGATTTCCTTCATGGGCTTGCGCTTCTGGCGGCTCTGGCGCTGGATCGCCAGGTAAGCCTGCTCTTCGTTCAGGCCTAGATCGCGCTGCAGAATTCCCTTCGCGCGCTCGACGATTTTTCGAGTCTGCAATTGCTCCGCGAGTGTAGAATTCGCCTGCTCCAGCCTCGCCAATTCGATCTCGGCCCCGACCAGAAATCCCACGGTGGAGATCATACGAATTTCGCGGCGGCGATACACGTGGTGCTGTCGGTGCTGCAGATTGATGACACCGACCACCCGGCCCCTGCACATCAACGGCACGGAGAGAAAAGCCTCATAACTGTCTTCGGGAAGTTCGTGGAAAAACTGGAAGCGCGGATCGTGAGCGGCGTTCTCCGGGATCGCCACCGGTGCGCTGTGCTCCGCGACCCATCCGGTAATTCCCTGCCCGACGCGCAGTTTCAGGCGATCGACCACTTCCGGATGTGGATTTTTCGACGCCCGCAAGACAAGTTCATCGCCTTCGAGCACATAGAGGAGGCAGGCATCGCACTTTACAAGCGCGGTTGCAAAATCGACAACCCGGGCAAGAACTTCATGGAATCCGTCTGCCGCGTTCAGACGGGCCGTAATTTCATGCAGTACGTCTACATGTGAATCTTCCACTGTCAAAAATGAGTCCATAACAGACATTATCGATTTGGCAGAGACAATGTCTAATTCCAAATTTTGATTGTGCGGATAAAGGAATTCCTTGCCAGTTGTTACCTAGGTTTAACATCGCGCGATCCGGTACGCGCATCGCAAGCGAGTGCGACAAGAAGGGTCCTTGGCGTGCTCTTCGCGGAGAACTCGCGTTACTTGGCCGGAACTGCCATGAACCAGATCAGCAATCCGAACAGGATCAACGCACCAAGAACGGAAAACAGAGTGTGCATGGGATGAAACTGGAAGAGCGGATTGCGCGGTAGGCGATGCCTTGTCGCCAGCATTGAGACCTCCTAAGGGCGCGCTTTCGCGGAGGCAACAGACAACTTGTTACTGTCATTGTGCCACTTTTTAGCGCGGGGTTCCAGTAATTCGTAGTCGAGTGATTTCCGTCGTCAACCTGAGCTTTTCTCGGCGTCCTCTGCGGTCCCTCAGCGTTCTCAGCGGTTCAAGCTTTTCTCCTTACCGCGGAGATCGCCGAGAAACCGCGCAGCGATCGCTGAGTTCGATGACTATGAAGAACTCCTCGCCTGGGGCCTGTGATACACCATCTCTATGGCTGACAAGATCGCCCTCATCTCCGGCTGTTCGAGCGGGTTTGGGCTCCTTACATCGATCGAATTGGCAAAGGCAGGTTACCGCGTCGTTGCCACGATGCCCGATCTGAGCCAGCGCGCAAAACTCGACCAGGCGGCCGCTGCCGCAGGCGTCGCGCATAAGCTTTACGTCTGCGTCCTCGACGTCACGGTGTCTTCGGACATCGCTAGTGTTGTAGGCACCGTGGCGCACGATTACGGACGTATTGACGTGCTGGTCAACAATGCGGGATTCGCGGTGTCGGGCTTCGCCGAGGATATCAAGCTCGAAGAACTGCGTTTGCAACTCGAAACTAACTTTTTCGGCGCGGTTGCGATGACCAAGGCCGTCTTACCCATGATGCGAAAGCAGCGCTCCGGGCACATCATCCAGATGTCGTCGATCCTGGGATTGCAGGGTTCCGTAATCATCAGCAGCTATGCCGCGTCAAAGCACGCGCTGGAAGGTTGGAGTGAGTCGCTGCGGCTCGAGTTGAATGCGTTGGGCATTAAAGTCGTACTGCTCGAGCCAGGAGCCTTCGCCACTGGCATCTGGAGCGAGGGCACGCGCATGGGCGAGGAGTCGACAAAAAGTACTTCTCCGAACTTCGCGCGCAGCCTGCGCATGCGCGAGGTGATTCAGAAGATTCCGAAAACCAATCCGGTTACGGTGGCCCGGGCTGTCGTGGCGATCGCGCAGAACCCCAACCCTAAGCTCCGATACCTCGTGGGGCGCGATGCAAAGATTCAACTGGCACTGAAGCGCCTTGTGCCATGGAGGACTTATGAGAAGTTGATCGCGAACTTTCTGAAGATCGACCGAGGTTAGAACCACAAAGCTAGAACCACGAGGGGCACTAAGGTACACGAAGGAAGAACTGCGAGTCCTTCGTGTGCCTTAGTGTCCTTCGTGGTTGATGCCTTTAAGGTTTCGCATCGAGATCGACGGTTTTGATTGGCAGATCCCAGTGCGCGTCGAGGATCTCGAACCGCCGCTGTTCTTCGCGCGTATAAGTGTCCTGGTCGGGCCAGAGCTGCCTCTTCAACGCGTCTTCATCAAACGCTTCGTTGGCGACGGCGGCGTTCTTGAAGACGATGGTCACGCGGAAGTCCCAGCGACCGTCTTCGGTCGTATGATAGCGCGGCTGGTCCATCCAGATCTTCACCATGCGGCCCAGCTCGACTTCTTTCTTCAGGAGCGGATAGTGATTCTTCTTGAAGAGCTTCAGGAATTCGTCGGCGTGTCCCCACTTGGCTTTGTAGTAGTACTCGACCACGAAGGGATGATCGGAAGCGGCCGACTGAGCGCTAACACCGATGGGGACGAGAATGCTAACGAACAGGATGGCGGCAAACAAGCGGCGAGTCATGGAATCTCCTTGGAATGAGTGCCTTTGCTTTTACATCAGGAGCGGCGTCGGATCAAGGTCAGAAACGCGGGTAGGGATTCTTCGACTGTGCCGCCGTTCGCTTCGCTCGCGGCAACTCCGCTCAGAATGGCATACCTTCTACTGACGGTTGACAGCAGATGGCCGAGAGCTCATCCGATTCTGCCAGTGACTCCAGATAAACCAGATCGCGGCGGCCACGATGATCACGCCGATCACGGCGTCGAACTTGTGGAAGTATTTGCCCAGTTCGCGCCAGTTTTCCCCGAGCTTCTTTCCGAGATACGCGAGGCCCAGGCACCACGGCCACGAACCGAGGAAGGTGTAGAGGTGAAAGCGACCGCGCGGCATGCGGGCGATTCCGGCCGGCAGCGCAATAAAAGTGCGGATCACCGGCAGCAGGCGCGCGATGAACACAGCCAGATAGCCCCAGCGCGCGAAGAAGCGGTCGGCCCAGTCCAGTTCGCGGCGGCCCATCAGGATCCAGCGTCCGTAATGCTCCACCAATGGACGCCCGCCATAGGCTCCGATCTCGTAGGCGACCAACGAGCCCAAATTGCAGCCGATCGCACCGGCGGTAGCGGTCCACAAGAGGTTGAAATGGCCTTGATACACCAGATATCCCGCAAATGGCATGATCAATTCCGAAGGCAACGGAATGCATGCCGACTCGATCGCCATCAGAATGGCAATCCCGGCATAGCCAGTCGCGGCGATGATTTTGCTGATGAAAACGAACAGGATGGCGAGGATCTTTTCGGTCACGAAGCAGTTCTCAGTTCTCAGTTAACGGCGTACGAACTGATGAGAACGAGGAAGTATGAGTTGCTTTTCAAGTGTATCGGAAATCCCGATACATGCGCGTGGTGGCCTTTACTGAGAACTGGGAACTGAGAACTGTTTCTCAGAATGAGCCTTCTTGCGTGAAAGCGTATCCGGGAAGCGTTGAGCCTTGAGGGCTCTTCGAGACTTTCACGCGCACAGTTGGCGCATCGGGAGCGGTGATGCCTGCCGGACGCAGCATCGCGTACTGAGTGAAGACTTCGTTGTAGACCTTAGTGACGAGGTAGTCCTGACCGTCGGCCTCGCTACGCCACACCTGCCCGAGTTGGATGGAATTGACTGCCACGATAGTTAGTCCTGTTCTGGAGTAATTCAAGACTACCGACCGCCGTCCGCGAGGTCAATTCCCAGGCAGGTTACCGAGGGACAGGTAAGCCTAGACTTCGGACTTCAGGCGTCGGACATCAGGCGCCGAGCGTAACAGACCCAGCGGTGTTTGAGCCCAACCTCGAGGCATTGGTAATCAGCAATCTACCGTTGTTATGATGAGCGCTCATCAAGTGCAAGGAAGGAATCGTTATGCCTCGTGGAGTCGCTCCCCGTCAACCTGCCCGCACCGGGCGCCAAGATAAGGTTCGTGTGGGGACGGGCGCCCTCGCCCGTCCCGGCCGAGGCAAAACCTCGGCAGCAGCCCCTAAGGGGCGCCAGAAAGCCATCGGCGAGAAACCGATGGCAAAATCCAAACCAGCTTCTACCGCCAAGATCAAAGGCTACAACCCAATCGCTCCTGAGCGTGTGGCGGAAATCCTGAAGCGGCTGAACGATCTTTATCCCGACGTGACCTGCGCCTTAACGCACGCCAGTGCATGGGACCTCCTGGTCGCAACGATTCTTTCCGCGCAGTCGACGGACGTAAACGTGAACCGCGTGACTCCGGAACTGTTTCGGAAATATCCCACCGTCGAGGCGTTCGCGGCCCTCACTTCGGAGCAACTCGAGCCGGACATCCGCTCAACCGGATTCTTCCGGAATAAATCAAAGTCGGTGGTGGGCGCGGCGAAAAAGATTGTTGCTGAGTTTGGTGGCCAGGTTCCGGACGATATGAACAAATTACTGACACTGCCGGGCGTGGCGCGAAAAACTGCAAATGTTGTGCTCGGCACGTGGTTCAAGAAGGCCGAAGGCATTGTGGTCGACACGCATGTGCACCGCATCTCGCGGCGGCTGGAGCTGACAAAGGAGAATGAACCGCAGAAAATCGAGCAGGACTTGATGAAGATCATCCCGCGCGACCGCTGGATTCTGTTTTCCCACCAGGTCATCTGGCACGGACGCAAGTTATGCATCGCCCGCAAGCCCAAGTGCGCCGAGTGCGCGCTCGAGAACATCTGCCATGCCGGGGATAAGACGTGGAGTACGGTGGAGATGCATAAGGGAGCGAAGGCATAATGCGAGCCTTCGTTCTGTTTGCTATTGTGATCTTCGTGAGCACTGTTGTCGCGGAAAGCTCGGCCCAGACCCTGCCTGCGCCGAAAGCGATTACGGATCCCAAACAGATTGCCTCGAAACCCAACGCTCAGGTCGAGCCACGCAGCCTGACCATCGAGAAGCTGTACATAACGCGGCAGATCGGGCGTCCCACCTGGTCCCCGGACGGAAAGAGCATTGCGTTCATCTCCAATATGAGTGGGAGAAACAACCTGTGGGTCGTTCCTGCGGAGGGCGGCTTCCCTACCCAGCTGACGGTCAGTGATCAACGACAGACCGCGCCCACTTGGTCGCCCGACGGCAAATGGATCGCCTACGAGTCGGACTACGATGGCGACGAGCAGTGGGATATTTTTCTCGTCTCACCGAAAACCGGCAAAGTCGTGAACCTGACGCAGACGCGCGAGATTGCGGAGACTGCTCCGACATGGTCGCCCGATGGGCGTTATCTGGCGTACGAGGTGAAGCCGAAGACCTCCGCGGCCGTGGAGATCGATATCTACGACATGGTGATGCGCGAGGTGAAACATCTCACGACGAACACTCCTCTGGACAAACGCAATGCGAATCCCATCTGGTCGAAGGATGGGACGTTCATCGTCTATACGCAGGAGCAGGCGAAGGGAACGAATTCCAACATCTTCATCGCGGATGTGGCGACCTGCCGAAGCACATTGTTGACGCCGCATGAGGGAGAGCAACTGTTTTTCGCGAACGATGTCTCCTCTAGGCCGATTCCCGATGGGCGCGAGATACTCATCACGTCTAACGCGTCGAATGGCTACGACAACTTAGGATTACTCACAGTTGGCACCAAGGGCGAACTCAATGGCGTTTTCACGCCCGGTGAAATCAAATGGCTGACCAAAGATAAGTGGGAAATCCGCGGCCACGAGTTTTCCCCCGACGGCAAGCACATCACCTTCAGCGCCAACGTCGACGGAAACGAAAACATATACATTTACGATCTCGCAACCGGCAAATCGATTGCACTGCCGATCCCTAAGGGGGTGAATGAGCCTGCCGGCGGGCGTTCCGCCTTCAGCGCCGACGGCTCTCGGCTTCTCTACTATCACAACGGACCGACCGCGCCGGGCGATCTCTGGATCTATCATCTCGCTAACGGCAAGTCGCAGCAGATCACTCATTCGTTCGTCGGCGGCATTCGCTCCGAAGATATGGTTGAGCCCTATCTCGTTCACTATCCGAGTCGCGACGGCAAGTGGACCATCTCCGCGTTCCTCTACGTGCCGTTCAACATGGCGCGCAATGGACAGAATGCGGCGATCGTGTACATCCATGGAGGCCCGACGTCGCAGACCATGAATTCCTTCAACCGCTTCGTGCAGTTCGCGGTGAATCAGGGATACATGGTGCTCGCACCCAACTACCGCGGGTCAACGGGATACGGCAAGGAATTTCAAGAGGCCAATCTCTTCGACATGGGCGGGGGCGATCTGCAGGACGTGTTGGCTGGCGTGGATTGGATCAAGCAGACCGGTCATCTTGATCCCAAAAAGATCGCAGTCATGGGCGGCAGCTACGGCGGCTATCTGAGCATGATGGCTGTCACCAAAGCCCCGGAGGTCTGGGCCGCAGCCGTGCCCATCGTGCCCTTCGTCAACTGGTTCACCGAAATCGAGAATGAAGACCCGGTGCTGCGGGAGAGCGATCTTGCCACCATGGGCGATCTCGTCAAGAACAAGGCACTATACGAAGACCGGTCGCCGATCAACTTCATCGATCAAGTGAAAGCACCGCTGCTGCTGCTGGCCGGCGGACACGATCCGCGATGCCCGAAATCGGAAACGCAGCAAGTGGTCGACGCCATCAAGAAGCGCGGCGGCACCATCGACTACAAGGTCTACGATAATGAGGGACACGGCTTCGCCCGCGTAGAGAACCAGATCGATGCCTACAAGCGCGTCGCCGACTTCCTCCTGGCGCACGTCGTGCCCGCTGACTGCAGTTGCTCGCTCAATGAGTAGCCCCGTTGTCGATGCGATCTTCTCTGCGTTCTCTGCGGCAGTTCTCTGCGAACTCTGCGGTAAAAGCTCTTAACGCAGAGGACGCTGAGAAATACCGCAGAGTAAGAATCGCAGCTCGGGATTAGTCCTCCTCATTCGTTACGGTGGTAATGAGTCGTCGTTTTTCACAACCCAATTCGAGCGAAGTTCGTATAAACTCCCTCTACCGCAAGAAAACAAATCCTTCCTGAAAGACCGTCGTGCATCTGTGTCGTGCGGGCGGAGCAAGCGCAAGAAATAAATTGAGGGGCGTTTTACATGATTCTAGAAAAAGCAGGGAGAAGTGTGCTCGCCGCCGCAGCGCTGGTGTGCTTGGTCGCAGGAGCACTCGCGCAAGTCCCAACATCCAAGCATGTCATCCTGGTGATTAATGAGAACACCAGCTACAACGACGTAATGGCCAACATGCCCTGGCTCACGGGCGAGGGCGATATCCATGGCTACGCCACAAATTATCTGTCCGACAACGGCGGCTCGCTCCTGGACTATCTCTGGCTCGCGTCGGGCAGCTGCCATTCGAAGGCGAACTGCACACTGCCCTCGGGCACGCACGATTTCAACTGCAACGGAAACGATTGCTATTATCCTGGGACAGCTACTACCGATCCCATCACCGACAACAACATTTTCCGCGAAATGAACAATCACGGCATTTCGTGGAAGGTCTACGCGCAGTCGTACGCGAAGGCCGGCGCAACACCCACGACTCCCGACAATCACAACGGCACCGCCTACTATCGCCGCCACAATGGCGCCACGTGGTATAGCGACATCCTGAACAACACCAACGGATCGGCGAGCCGCATCGTCGATCTCTCGCAGCTGGCCACTGACCTCGCGAAAGGCGCCCTCCCCCGCTTCATGATCATCGTGCCTGACGGGAATCATGACGCGCATGATTGCCCGGTCGGCATGTCGAGCTGTACCACCGGACAGAAACTGGCGGCTGCGGATGCGTTTCTTAGCAGCAACCTCGGCCCGATTCTCGCCACGCCGGACTTTCAGCCCGGCGGCGACGGACTGGCGATCGTCACCTTCGATGAATGCGGAGGTGGCACCAACGCGGGTTGTGGAGCGTCGGTCTATACGGCGCTGATCGGCCCGAAAGTCACGCCGCACACGGTTTCCAGAACGTCGTACAAACACGAGAATGCGCTGCGCACCATGCTCGATAGCCTGGGAATCCGCAGCTATCCCGGCGCTTCGGCCACGGCCTCCGACATGTCGGACTTCTTCAGCACCGGCGGAATCAAGCCGGATGTGATCGTCAGCGATCCCGCAAGCGGCTCGACGATGAGCTCTCCGGTGCCCATCCAGGCCACGGCGCAAGCCAGCCCCGGCCACTCCGTTGCAGGATGGTGGATCTATGTCGACAATGCAGGCGTATATAAAGCCGGCGCAGTGTCAACCATCAACCCTAAAGTCGCCATGAGCACAGGGACGCACAAAGTGGTGGTTCGTGCATGGGACTCCTCCGGAAACTTCGGCGATCAGACGCTTACCCTATCGGTGAATGCTACGAAACCGGCGGTTAAGATCGTAACGCCGTCGAACGAGGCAACTGCCGGGTCGCCGGTGAATCTGCGAGCTTCAGCGACGCCTTCGACCGGACAAACCATCACCGGATGGTGGGTCTACGTGGATAGCAAAGCGACTTACAAGGGCGGCGCCACTACGTCGATCAACACCTATCTGAAAATGTTGACCGGCAAACACAAAGTTGTCGTACGCGTGTGGGATACGTCGGGGAACTACGGCGATCACACCATCGCGGTAACGATTAACTAGGCTCTGCGGCGGTGAGGAGCTCCGCCTTCATCGCCGTAGCGCCGTCAAACCTGTCGGCTGTCGTGGGGGCATCTCATCCCGCACGGCCGAGGATTTGCTCCTGCAGTAGCCGTCTCTCTCCGCGCGGCTACTGCAGCGAGATTCACTGCTGCTGTTGCTGTTCCTGATCGACTCGCTTCGCCGTGGTCCGCACCAGCACTGGCCTCGACCGTACTATGAAGCTCGGGGCGGCCGGCTCCACTGGTTCTTTGTCGGCCGGACTTACCGTAACTGTAACGCTTAACTCGTTCTGCGCCTCTCCTTTGTACACGCCGCGGGTAGGAGGAACATCAGCATAGTCGCGTCCGATGGCCACGCGAATGTGCCGGTCCGCACCCACCAGATTATTTGTGGGATCAAACGCGACCCAGCCCAGACGCGGCGCCAGAACCTCGACCCACGCGTGAGATGCGCCTTCGAGCGACCGGTCTTTCTCCTTCTCGTCCCGATGGAACATGTATCCGCTGACGTATCGGCACGGAATTCTTAGTCGGCGCACCAGCGCGATCATGATGTGGGCAAAGTCCTGGCACACGCCCTGCCGGGATTTCAAGGCTTCGTCAATCGGAGAGTCCACCTTGGTGCTGTTCGGAACGTAGGCAAAAAGCGTGTAGATGGAATTGTTCAGCTCGGTCAGCAACTCCAGCGGATTTCCCCGCCTCTCGCACTTCAAGGCTGTTGCCAGCTCTTCCAGAGCCGGCGTCGAACAGGCGAAGTAGCTGGGGAGCAGCATCTCCCAATAGTCGCCAGCGGCTACGAGCGCATCCAGATCAGACCAGTCGCCGCAATCGGCGGCCCGAGGGGCAGGCGCCGTCTGCATTTCGACTGATGATTCTGCAGTCACGGTGACTTGCGTGTGGGCGGCCGCGATGTCGAAATGGTGGACCGCATTCCCCGCGAAATCCCGGTACTGCATGATGCTCGCCGCCGGATCGACTTTGAGACTGAAGTTAAGGCAGCGCTGGTCTCCATCGCTGCGTGGTTGCAGACGAACCTCCATGATGCTCTCGCGTACCGCGGGTTCGTAGCGGAAGATCGTGGTGTGACGGACGGAATAAATCATAGGATTATTGAGTCATTTGATGATTGAGTCATTGAGTGATTGAGTCATTGGGCGAATGAAGAACAGTGCAGTGGGAAGTTCAATCGCTCAATGACTGAATCGCTCAATCACTCAATGGCTGAATCTCTCAATCGCTCACTCATGCTCCTACGCCATCGCCGACTCTACCGAATAGTCGAAGTACACCTGATGAATCGCCGTGTGCGCCTGGGCGCATTGCCAGCGCACGCTGTCGACATAGGCGCTTGCGCCCGATGCCAGAATCTCCTCAATCTGGCTGAAGTTCAGCGTCGCCTGCAACCGTCCTGCTAAGCGGACCGGCTGTTCGGCTTTGCGCTCGGTCATCTCGCCGATCCGGGCCAATGACGCGTGTACCATGTCGACCGAGAATCGTACGGAATGGGGGAACTCCGGATTCAGCAGAAGAAATTCCGCTACACGCAACGGGCGCATTTCTGCGGTGTACGTCTTGCAGTAGGCTTCGAACGCCGCGCACGACTTCAGTAATCCCACCCATTCCAGATATTCCTCGCTTTCCACCGCTTGATCCGGAGGCTGCGTGAGACTTCCGAAATGCGTGCCGATCAAACGCGCGAGCGTATCGGTGCGCTCTACATATCGACCGAGCTGGATATATTGCCAGCCTTCACCGTGTGACATCGTGGAGTCGGTAACGCCCTGGAATAGATGAGCTCCCTCCAGCACGGCGCGAAAGAAGATGTGCGAATTCAGCAGCCACGACTCGGCCTTGCTAGTGTTGCTGACCTGAAGATACAGCCGGTTGAGTTGCTCCCACATTTCCGTGCTGCACTGCTCGCGCACCTGACGCAGGTTCTCGCGGGCGGCGGACACGCACGACAGAATGGAAGATGGATTAGTACGCTCGAGCGTCAGCAGATGAGTGATCGATGCAGCGTCGATCTTTGGATCCTCTGGTCCCAATGTCTGCAAGGCATTCAGCAGCCGCAGCCAGCGCCCGGCGCCGGATTCCGGCGACTGATCGAGCCGCAACTGCAAGTCGACTTCGATCAGGCGCGCGGTATGCTCCGCACGCTCAAGATAGCGGCTCATCCAGTACAGACTGTCCGCTACTCGGGAAAGCATGGCTGTTCGGCTCCTGTGTGAATTCAGGGGCTAGGGAGTAGGGGTCAGGCCTTAGCGGTGATGCCGGGCCCCTAGCCCCTTGGCCCCTAGCTTCTCAGCACCCACGTATCTTTACTGCCGCCGCCTTGCGACGAATTCACGACCAGCGATCCGCGACGCAGCGCGACTCGCGTCAAGCCTCCGGGCACCAGCGTGACATTCTCGCCGTACAAAATGTAGGGGCGCAGGTCCACATGCCGCGCCTGCACCTCTCCTTCGAGAAAACACGGGGCACGCGACAGGCTCAGTGTTGGCTGGGCAATGTAATTTCGCGGCTCGGCCGCAATTCTGCTGCGGAACTCTTCCCTTTCCGCTTCGGTGCTGTGTGGACCGATCAGCATTCCGTAGCCGCCCGATTCGCCCACCGCTTTCACCACCAACTCGTCGAGATGCTCGAGCACGTAGCTTCTCTGCGAACGGTCGGTGAGTAGATAGGTTTGAACGTTCGCCAGAATCGGATCTTCCCCGAGGTAGTAACGGATGATGGCCGGAACATACGCATACAGAGCTTTATCGTCGGCCACGCCGGTGCCGATCGCGTTCGCCATGATCACATTGCCCGCGCGGTAGGCATTGAACAGGCCAGGAACGCCGAGGTTCGAATCCCGCCGGAAGCACAGCGGGTCGAGGAAGTCGTCGTCGACGCGACGGTAGATGACATCCACACGATGGAGACCCGCGGTCGTCCGCATATAGACGACATTGTCGTGCACCAGCAGATCGCGGCCTTCGACCAGTTCAATACCCATCTGCTGCGCCAGGAAGGTGTGCTCGAAATAAGCGGAGTTAAAGACGCCCGGCGTCAGCAGTACGACCTTGGGCTCGTGTCGGGCGGAGGAGTTTGGCGCCAGCGCACGCAGCGTGGAGAGCAGCGCCTGCGAATAGTGATCTACCGGACTGACGCCGTAGTCGCGGAACAGCGTGGGAAAAACTTTCTTCAGCACCTTGCGGTTGGCCAGCATGTAGGAAACACCGCTAGGCACGCGCAGATTGTCTTCCAGCACGGCAAAGCTGCTGTCGGGCAATCGGACCAAGTCTGTGCCGCAGATACTGACGTAGATTCCGTTGGGCAGCGACAGACCCCGCATCTCGCGCCGGAAGTGGCGGCAACTGTAGACCAGTTCGCGCGGAACGATGCCGTCGGCCAGAATCCGGCCGGCATGGTAGATATCTTCGAGGAAAAGATTCAGCGCCGCAATGCGCTGGGTGAGGCCGGCCTCGATCTTGCGCCATTCCTGGTAAGGGATGATCCTCGGCAAAAGGTCATTGGGAAATACCCGTTCCGTCCCCTCGTCGTTGCCGTAGACCGTGAACGTAATGCCTTGATGCAGAAACGAGAGGTCGGCGGCCTGCTGGCTCTTGCGCAGTTCTTCGGGAGGAAGCTCTAGCAGCCGCTGGAAAAGGGCTCGATAGTGGTCCCGCGGCACACCGGGCGAGGCGAACATCTCGTCGTAGGCGGAGTCGAACTGATAATTACGAAATGGGGGACGAAATAACGTCAGCGCCGTTTCCGGAGGGCCGATCCGGTGCACGTGTTGACGGGTTCGGGTACGGCTTGGCTGCACTTTTAGGACTCTAGGTTCAGTACGCCGGTTCGTCCAATCAAAATTGTCTATAGGAGGGATTCAGAAATCAGGAATGTAGCGACGGCGTTCCTGACGGCTGTGGCCGGGCCGCCTCGCCCCTGCCATGGGACAGCGGCGCAAGAGCTCGATGCATTTAGTCGCTACACGCAGTGGCGGCGAGACGCCGCCACCACAGCCGGCAGGATGCCGGCGCTACGGCACCCAAGCTAGTGCTTTTGTCCTGAAGCAAAGAGTGTCCATGGACCAGCCTTCATGTCCCGCAATAAGGGCTTCTGCCACGAATATTCCGGATGGTGCTCGAGGAAGGGCTCGGCCAGGAAATCCGCGCCGCAGGGATGCCCGGCTCGCGCCACGAAGCTCATCTTCGCCGCCATCGAACTGTCGGCGGCTTTGCCCTGCACGGCGCCGCCGGGATTGTATGCACCCCACTCCCATTCCTTCACGCCTCGCGGAGAAGTATCGACGTGCCCGCAAAGAGATCGCTCGTTGGCTCGTTTTGGACCAGTATATGCCGTATCGAAACTATCGAAGTGATCGGAAAGAAACTGCTCCGCCATGTTCACATCAATCTTTCCCTTGGCCTCTTTCATCAATTCTTCCCAGCGAGTGTGCCGGGCGTTGGGAGATGACGAGGCGTCATGCGGATCGAAGGTCGTCTCTTCTTTAATGACTTTCGGATCGCGCGCGAAGTTCGAACTAACAAAGTACCCATCTTTCGTGCGCCATAGTGGCGTATTCTTCAACCCCAACTCCAGGTATGCGATCTCTCCCGTCTTGCGATCGCCAATCAGCCAGTCGTTGGCGTAGCCGCCATTGTTCCCTTCCTCAATGATGCGCACGTAGTCGTCGATGCTGTTGGCGTACTGCAGCGCCTTGCGGGCGCGCATGAATTCCGGTTTCCCATTGGGATCCCATCCCTCGAACTGAGTGATGGTCGTCTCGGTAATCATCATCCCGGCCGAGTTCACGCCGAAGTCATCGTCGCTGGCGATCACTCCCGGAAACCCATCCATCAGGATGCGGTTTCCATGTTCCGGCTGGATGTCCAAGATGACTACCCAGCGCTCGCCTGCCAGATAGCTCGTCCAATTATTGTGGGCGATGACGATCTGGTGGTCCTTCGTCATGCCGCCCGTCGCGATAAACGCGCTGCAATTTCCCGGCGCGGCCAGCTTCGGATTCTTGGCCGACTTGTTCTGCTTGTTGAGCCACGGCAAATAGTAGTCTGGCACTTCCTCAAACGCGTTGAGAGCCACGATGTCCCATACATCCAGATCGACGCCGTGCGCCTTCACGCCATCGGCAATCCCCTGCAATTCCTGCTGGTACTCCTCATCGATATGCGGCCAGAGCATCTGGCGGGCGGTGGTGCGAAAGAATTCCCAATCGCGCAGCGACTGATGGGTGTCGAACAGTTTGATGGCCTCGAAGGCATCCTGGATTTCGGGGGCAAGCAAATATCCGTGCTGATAACCAACGTCTGACGGCGATCCTTCCAGATGAACGTAGGTCCATCCGCCCTGTTGAAAGCGGTATGCTTTGTCGAGCCGCGGATCAGGACGAGCCGCTGCCATAGCCGCGCAGGTGAGTAGACAGCTCAAGCCGCAGACCAATGCACGGACCAATCTGTTCTCCATGGGTCTCTCAAGAAAACGCTGTTTTAAGTGCCGCAACATTCTAGCTGATATCCGAGCACGTCAGCCCAGACAGCCAAACTCTTGTCACTCCGAGCGAAGCGAGGAATCTGCTCTCGCTGGCAGTCGGAATGCCGCACGGGACAGCAGATTCCTCACGGCTGCGCCGCTAGGAATGACAAGAGCTATTACAAAAGCTATTAAGCGCTAGTTAGCTGTAGTGACGAGTCACCTCGGACTCAGATATTCGTCCGTTGCTCCGGGTGCCGGCTCAGGTACCAGCACGGCTGCATCCCCGAATGCGGAAATAGAGCCTTCACGCAGATTTCAGGCGTCGGAGGGTCGAAGATGAACTGCGTCTTTCCATTCTTCTGCAGAACGGCGTAGGAACGACTCACCACGACCGCGCCATAGGGATTACGCTGGGCAGCGACCCGGAGGCGAAACACGCCGAAGTCGACTCCGAACGTCAGGATGGCCGTGCCCAGTACGAATACAACCGTTCCCAGAAAGATTCGCCTGAGCCGCTCCCTGAGTTTGGCCGCTGTCAGCCCCACGGGGCCTGATTATAAGCCCACAATAACTGCCGGGCTCTGCAGCAATTTGACGTGCTGCGGACCCGCATCGTTGGCGCACAACCTCGTTCCTGTTGACCGGAATCGTGACCGGAATCGTTGACAATTCCTCTTCAGACAGGCAAACTACCGCATTCGCCGGGAATCTCATCTGGCGAGCGTCTGGAGATGGGATTGCGGCATTCCTCCCTTCCAGGTCGTATACTCGTACTTCACTTCGTTCATGGCTATGACCGAGCAACGGGTGTCTTATACGCTCGACTCCTCGTTGGAGACGATTGATAACGCTGAAGAGAAGGCTACCCGTTTTGCTAGCGAACTTGGCTTTGGCGACGATGAAGTCATGCAGATTTCCATGGCGGTGCGTGAAGGCGCAGTCAATGCCGTACTGCACGGCAACGCCTATGCCCCGGATAAAAAAGTGATTCTCGCCTTCGAGCGCACCGGCAGCGAATTAGTCATTACGATCCGCGACCAGGGCAAAGGGATGGACCTCAGCAAGATTCCCAATCCCCTGGCGCCGGAGAATCTGCTCAAGACTTCCGGGCGCGGCATTTTTCTTATGCGCTCGTTTATGGATGTAGTCGAAATTCGCCCGTCCTCGACGGGCACCGAACTCAAACTTATCAAGCACGTCCACGGGCCAACCGCGGGCGGCAAGGAGGCTTCCCAGTGACAATGAAGGTTGGTAGTCGGCAAGTGGATGGAGTCGTTATTGTGGATTGCAGCGGCCGCATCACGCTGGGCGAAGGCAGCGTAATTCTTCGCGACACGGTCCGCGACCTGCTTTCGAAGGGCAACAAGAAGATTGTTCTAAATCTCCAGGACGTGAACTACATCGACAGCTCAGGTATCGGCGAACTGGTCAGCGCATTCACCACCACTAAGAACCAGGGCGGCGAGCTCAAGCTGCTGAACCTCACCAAGAAGGTCAACGACCTGCTACAGATCACCAAGCTTTACACGGTGTTCGACGTGAAGGACGACGAACCCTCGGCCGTTAAATCGTTCAAGTAAAACTTCAACTCTGTTGGGACCCCATTTCTCGCGAGGTGTAAGAGCGAGAAATGGGGAACTTCAGAATCGTGATTCTTGATTGTTAAGTTGTTGGTTGAAAGGGCGCAGCGTCCAGCTAGCGGCCGACTCATTGGTTCCATTCCGGAACGATCCTCCAAATAAATCCTGCCGCATCACAGACTGCCTCAGCGCTTGATTCCTAGAATTGACCATATGCTTCTCTGGAATGCAGCAGTCACCGATGCGAGTGTCGTCCCTGCTCGTGTGGGGACGGACGCCTCCGTCCGTCCGGCCGGGCATTGCCCGGCGGCGCGCTCCCATGCTCTACGCAGGATTAGGACCCACATCGCGCTCATGCCCTTCCTCTTCGCCGTCCCCTCTCTCGCGCCGCCGACTGCATCCCGATTCACCAAGCCAGCCCATCGGCCAAACCCGGTGTGTCACCGGAAAAGTGTTCGCCGTCAAAGTCGGTACCAAAGGCGTCCATTTCCTGGATTTCTGTGAAGATGCTATGGCCTGTCCTTTCACCGTCGTGGTCTTCTCAAACGACCTGAAAGATGTCGGCGACGTCCGCCGCCTTGCCGGACGCACCATCGAGATCCGCGGAGCCCTGAAGGCCTACGACCGCCGCCCCGAAATCATTCTCAGCCGCATCAGCCAGATCGAAGGCGGCGTTGCCATGATTCCCCCGTTACCCAAGAACTACGATGTGGAAAATCGCGGCCACTTCAGTGCAGGTCGATCACGTCCAACAAAAAAGCCCACCAAGGCGAAGGCCAAGCCGAGCACCACAGTGACGTTTGGCAATGATGTGGAAGGCGATGACGGGCGGTAGCCATTTCGGACTGGTTGCTGGGCGAGTGCCAGCCCATTGCGTTCAGTGCATAGTCAGACATCGAAGGTGCGGTGACTCATAAACCCAGGGCCTTCACTTGCTCCTCGGTTTCATAGCCGAGCCAGTGTGCCACCTCGTGCCAGACCACGCGTTTTACTTCGGTCCGCAAGTCTCCCTTTGAACACCGCAGAATGGGACCACGAAAAACGAAGATCAAGTCCGGGGCATACTGCAATTGGGCGAACGACCGTTTGGTCCTGAATGTGCCGCTGTACATCCCCAATAATTCAGTTCCACGGCGCCATTTCCTTTTCTTCGATATGTCTTCCAACACATGCGAAGGAGGCTCGTCCATTACTTGAATGCCGGGAAAGTCTGGCAGGTCCTTGATCTTCTGCGGCAGAGTGCTGTAAGCCCACTCCACGATCTCTTCAAAGCTCTCGGAACTTGTGGTGTCGGCCATGAGGCCAATTTACCACCAGGACATGCTCTTCCCGCTCACCCGCTCACACCATTCCCTTGCGCAACTCCTCCAGAGGATACTTCGTCCCTCGCCACACGATTCCGTCATTCCACAGCGTCAGGGACATCGACCGGAGCAGCGTGTAGATGAACAACGCCGTGCTGAAAGGATGCAGCAGGAAGTAGTACGGCGGCACTGACGAACGCCAGGACATCCCGACG
Organism: Candidatus Sulfotelmatobacter sp.; assembly: GCA_035568275.1. Classification (GTDB taxonomy): domain Bacteria; phylum Acidobacteriota; class Terriglobia; order Terriglobales; family Acidobacteriaceae; genus Sulfotelmatobacter. Next base: position 44,691 of record DATMOO010000303.1, on the reverse strand, counting down.
TAGATCAGGAGGAGCGATCCGAGCGCGATCGCGAATGGAAAGCGCTCCCATCCGTGAGCCAGAGAGATCCCGAGGAATGGCCCGAGATTGATGAACGCCAGCCCAAAGGCGGAGAGCAGCGTGCGCCACGATTGAAAGGAGAGCACGGCGAAGAAATTCTTGGTCAGATTGTTGACGATCCCGAACGCACCGTGTCCCCATCGGATCGAGATCAGATCGCCGCCGAAGACATTGCGCTGCGCGAAGCCCGCATTCTTGACGACCTTGCCCAACTTCATGTCGTCCAGCACTTCCATGCGCAGAGCCTCGTATGTTCCGACGGAGTCATAGACGCGCCGCCGCACCAGGTTGAAGGCGCCTACGCCCATGTGATCGTCCGTACTCGGGTCGGCCACTTTCCACGGCCGATGCCCGAACATGAACATCGTCTGGAAGAACGCGATCATCATGTATTCGCCAGGCCGCTTCATGATCATGCGTGGGAACAGCACAACGTGATCGGCAGGCTCAGCTTCAGCGTAAGAGAGCGCCCGCCGCAGTGAGTCCGGCTTGAACATCACATCCGCGTCGGTGAAGAGCAGCCATTCGCCAGAAGCCTGATTGGCAGCAGTCCACATGGCATGCGTCTTCCCCAACCATCCCGGAGGCAATGCGGTGTGATGAATGACGCGCAGAGGGTGCTCCATCCTTGTCGCGTTTTGTGCGACAGGGTGGGCATTTTGACTTACCCGCTCCATAATCTCGCCCGTCCGATCGGTGGAGCGATCGTTGACAGCGATCACCTCATAGTTGTCGTAATCGAGCGCAAGCAAAGCGCAAAGCGCCTCCTCGATGGTCTCTTCTTCATTGCGCGCCGGAACGATGATGGAAACGCGAGGGTTGCCGGAAGGCAGCACCGGATTGCGGTCCCACTCAGGACGGGAAACGTCCGCCACGGAAGGCATGCCCAGCGCAGCATCAACGATGCGGGAAAACCACGCCAGTGAGAGAATGGCTCCCGCAATCCAATAAAAATAACCCATTCCGCTTAAGTCTTCCCTACTTCGACGGGCACGCTGTCTGTCACCGGCGGCGCAAACCTCATGCCATAAAACAGTATCGCAGAAGAGAGACCAATGGCGACGACCGGAGCGAGGAAAGCAAGCTGCAACGAATAATGATCGGATACGTAGCCAATCAACGACGCGGAAGGCACATCTCCCAGCAGATGAAAGATGAAAATATTGACGGCCAGTGCCATCGCTCGAATGTGCGCCCCCACCGAGTTGATGATGGCTGCGTTCAGCGGGCCCGTGTTCAAGAGGAGAAGGAATTCTGCCACCAGGATGCCCGCGATCATGCGATTGCCGTACGCGTGCAGGGCCACCCACATCGCCGGTATCCCGAGACCGAGACTGACCGCCGAGACCAGGTAGTGAGCCGCTCGCGTCCGTCGCAGCAGGAAGTCGGATATCCATCCACCGGCCAGGGATGCAACCAGACCATTCGCTCCGATGCTCAAGCCAAAAAATATTCCTGCCTGCCCGAGCGTGTAGCCTCGCGCACGATGCAGGAAAGTCGGCATCCAGACTTGAAGCCCGCCCAGGGCGAAGGTCATCATCGCCATGCCCAACGTCGCCGTAAGAAATGCAGGATTTCTCGCCAGCCCCTTCAACGTATCGCGATCCGGTGTTTTTTCGTGAGGATCAAACTGTCCCAGCGGAGGCTCAGGAATGAAGAGCAGCAACAATGCCAGCACAAATCCGGGTGCCGCCCCTACATAAAATGGCGCGCGCCATCCATACGCCGGTCCCATCAAACCGCCGAGAATATATCCCAGTGCCGTTCCGACAGGGATTGCGAGATAAAACACGCCCATCACGCGGCCGCGCTGGCGCTCCGGAAACATGTCGGCAACGAATGTCGGGGACAGGATGACAAAACTCGCTTCGCCAATTCCAACCAGTGTGTGGCGGATCACCAATCCCGTGAAATCGTAGGTGACCGCCGTCAGAAGAGTGGCCGCGCTCCAGATCAGCGCTCCGACAACGATCACCGATTTTCGTGAGAAGCGAACTGACAGCGGTCCCATGAAGGGCGCCGCGCACATATAAAAAACGAAGAACACGCTCGTCAAGACGCCAAAAGCTGTATCGCTTCGATGGAATTCCGCCTTGAGAAGATCCTGCACCGCGAACAGCACCGAGCGATCGATGTAGTTCAGCAGGTTCAGCGCGGTGAGCAGCGCGAGCGCGAGCTTCGGATAAGTCTTCGGAGAGGTCACGGTCGAGCGAATATAACACGAGCGGGAAACGACCAGGCCCTTGCTGAGTCCCAAGCCGCACCAAGAGCTTTAACCACGAAGGACACTAAGGTACACGAAGGAAAATCTCGAGACCACTTCCTTCGTGCTCCTTCGTGTCCTTTGTGGTTATTGCTTTTTCGGTCGCGGCCACCGCGCCACAATCGTCGTCGAGATGCCTCCCCGCGGACGAAATTCTCCCCGCACCTCGGCCCACACCGGCCTCGCCCACTTCACCACATCTGCCAGCACCTGGTTGACGATGTTTTCCTGGAAGATCCCCAGATTGCGGTAGCTTTGCAGATACTCCTTCAGCGATTTCAGCTCCAGGCAATGTTTGTCGGGCATGTAATGAATCTTGAGCGTTCCAAAATCCGGCAGCCCGGTTTTCGGACACACCGACGTGAACTCCGGATCATCGACGACGATTTCGTATCCTGGAAACTGGTTGGGCCAGGTCTCAATCTCAGGAAACTTGGCGTCAAGGCCGGCAGCCGCGTGCTCCGGCGTATAACGAGGCGATTTCGGCATCCCTCTATTGTAGCGGCACTATTCGTAGAGACGTAGCTTGCTACGTCTCTGCTGGCAGGGCAATGAGGCCAACCGACGGGCTACGAACGGCGTCTTAGTGCAGCCGCGAACCTTGTCCCCGCATCAAATAAACTGCCGTGGCTGGTGCGCTTGTTTGTACTGTCGCAGCCTGTGGGATGGTAAATTACTGCTTACAGAAGTTCCTGCCGCACCCTGAAAGACAACAGGTTGGCGTTGAATAACAACTCGGAAACGCCGTCCCCACGGCGGTGGATATGGATCGCGTCCGCACTCGTTCTACTTCTCCTCATCCTCTATTCCTACTTCCACCAGACTCCGGTCAAAGTGCATGCGATTACGGTGAAACGCGGCTCAATCCGCAGCCTGGTTTCGACCAATGGCAAGGTCGAGCCTGTCCAGAACTTCGAGGCTCACGCGCCCATCGCCACCACCGTAAAACGCCTTTTGGTGAAGGAAGGCGATCATGTCCGCAAGGGACAACTGCTGCTGGAGCTGGATGATTCCGATATCCGCTCCCAGGCCGCCCGCGCCCAGGCGCAAATCAAAGCCGCGCAGGCTAATCTCGCAGCCACAAAAAATAGCGGCACGCAGGAAGAGTTAATCACCCTGAGCACGCAACTGATCAAGGCCCGCAATGCGCGTGACGTCGCGCAGCGCAATCTTGAAGCCTACCGCCGTCTCCAGCAGGAAGGCGCTGCATCTCCGGGCGAAGTTCGTCAGGCGGAGGAGACCGTGCAAAGCGCCCAAGCCGATGTGAGCTTGCTCGAACAAAAGCAAAAAGACCGGTACTCCCCGCCCGAGATTGCCCGCACGGTGGCCCAGGCTGCCGAGGCTCAAGCAGCTTATGAAGACGCCGTCGATGCACTCAGCAAATCTAGCAGGCGCGCTCCCTTCGACGGCACCGTCTATTCCCTTCCCGTGAAGCAAGGCACGTTCGTGCAAACTGGCGACCTGCTCCTGCAGGAAGCCGATCTTTCGAAGGTGCTGGTGCGCGCTTTTGTCGATGAACCCGACATCGGCCGCCTGCAGATCGGCCAGCGTGTCGAAGCCACCTGGGACGCCGTCCCCGGCCGGACATGGACCGGGACCGTCAGCAACGTTCCGTCCACCGTCAAGCCTCGCGGCAACCGCAACGTAGGGGAGACAACCTGCCTGATCGACAATCAGGATTTGCGCCTGCTGCCCAACATCAATCTCGGCGTGACAATTGTTGTCGCCGAGCACAACAATGTCCTCACTCTGCAGCGCGACGCCATGCACATCGACGACAGCGAGCCTTACGTTTTCAAAATCGTCGGCGATCGCATCAGGCATCAGAATATTCAGTTCTCGCTGCAGAATCTGACTCGCGTTGAAATTACTTCCGGCCTGTCCGAAGGTGACCAGGTTGCGTTGCCAGCCGACGAAATGAAACCGCTCGTCGATGGCGCGTCTGCGAAGGTTGTGCCCTGATTTATGTGTGGATCCTGGATCTCTTCCCTTGTAGCCTCCCTGTTCCTGTTGATGGGCGCTTCTCTCGGAGCATCGCCCCAGGAGTTGCTTGCCTCCGGCCACGTGGATGAAGCGGTTCAGGTCTTGGAGCAGCAAGTGCGGCAAGCTCCCAACGACGCCTCCGGCTACAACCTGCTCTGCCGCGCATATTTCATGATGGAAGAATGGGATCGCGGGATCGCCAACTGCGAGCGCGCCCGCAATCTCGATCCGCAAAACAGCCTCCACTATCTCTGGCTCGGTCGCAACTATGGCGAGAAGGCTGACCGTGCCGGATTCCTTTCTGCCGCCGGATTGGCGAAAAAAGTTCGCACCTCGTTTGAGCGCGCGGTGGAACTGGCACCCAACGACTGGGAGGCGCGTACAGTTCTCGGGGAGTTTTACGTGGAAGCTCCGGGCATCGTCGGTGGCGGGAAAGACAAAGCTCGCGAACAGGCGAATGCTTTAATGCCGCTCAAGCCGGGCATGGCGTATTGGCTTCTCGGCCGCATCGCGGAAAAGAACAAAGACATGGCGGACGCCGAACATGAGTATCGCGACGGGATTGCGGCCACGCATTCCGGTGCGCGCGCCTGGCTCGAGCTCGCCATCTTCTTCCGGCATGCCAACCGTCTCGATGACATGGAGAAGGCCCTGCGTGAAATCGAGAACGCGCCAGTGGATCACCACGAAGCTCTGATGGATGGAGCCAGCCTGCTGATGCGCACCGGCCGCGACCCGGCACTGGGGATTCGCCTGCTGCGACGTTATTTCTCGGCTGGTCCGGTGGAAGAAGGCCCTGCCTTCAAGGCGCACGAGTACTGGGGTCAGTTACTCGAACGGCAGGGCGACCATCGCGCCGCCGCCCAGGAATACCACGCTGCCCTCGCGCTCTTCCACAACTACCGCCGCGCTGAAGAAGGCCTGAAGCGCGTCGAGCACTGATACGACTGGGTGCCCCATCCTTGTCACGTTTTGTGTGACAGGGTGGGGCTTTTGACTCCCGTCGTTCAGTGGCACGTTGGGTTTTCTTCGAGGCACGAAAGAGTGCGTTCTTGTTCCGTCCGGCATTTAGAATTTCCAGTGCATCCAACTTGTTCATACGACCTGCTGAAAGGGACGCAATGAAACCAGCGAGCCGCGGTGTGACCCTGTTCTGTACTGTTGCAATCGTTCTCTTACCCGCATCTTTACCGGCTGAACCCGTTCCCCTCAAACGCGTGGTCGAGCTTGCCCTGTCTCACGCCACGAGCGCAGGGATCGCCGCCGCCGATGAACAACGCGCAGCTGCCGGATACCGCGAACTGCGCGATAGCTACATCCCGCAGCTCTCCACCGGTGCGGGTCTGGGATACTCTTACGGTTTCCCGCTCTCGCTGGAAGGATCGGCCCCCGCGCTTTTCAACATCAATGCTCAGTCGGCCCTGCTGAACCCGTCGCTGCGCGAATTTCTAAGGGCGGCCCGGGTCGATACGACAGTCGCATCTTTGAAGACGAAGGATCAGCGCAATCAGATCATTCAGGACGCGGCCCTCAGCTACGCAGAGTTGGCGAAGTGGGAGCAGCGTCTGGCGAAGTTGCAGGACACTCAGGCCGAGACCAACAAGATGGAAGCCGCCGTCGCCGAGCGCGTCAAAGAGGGTGTCGACAGCGAAGTGGAAGGAACCAGGGCGCGGCTTTCCGCGGCGCGCGTTCGGCTGCGCATTGCCGAAGCGCAAGGCGCGGCTGACGTATTGCGCGAGCATCTCTCCAAACTCACGGGACTGCCAGCCGCGAGCATTCAGACCGATCCTGACTCGATTCCTGCTCCTCCCACGCCAACTACAACAGACGACGCGCCGAAGGCAGCGGCCGACTCCAGCCCCGGTGTCCAAGCTGCCGTGGAACATGCCCGCGCGCAATACTTGCGCGCCCAGGGAGAACACAAAGCGTTATGGCCGAGCGTGGATTTTGCCGCGCAGTATGCCCTCCTCTCAAAATTTAACAACTTCGAGAACTACTACATCCCTTCGAAACCCTGCACTGTAGGCGGCGTGTCTGTACTCTGCGTGACCAATACATTCCAGCAGAATAATGCGACCGTGGGCGTAAGCATCCGCTTCCCGCTGTTTAATTCGCAACAGCGCGCTCGCGCCCAGACCGCTGACGCTGATGCGCTGAAAGCGACGAAGCAAGCCGAGGCTGCGAAGAATCAGGTATCGGAAGAAACGCTGCGCCTGCAGCGCTCCGTGGCACAGTTGCAGGCCGCGCATGATGTCGCAGAACTTGAGGCCGAAATTGCGCAGAAGAATCTGACGGCCGTCCAAACGAAAATCGATGCGGGAACGGCGAACCTGCACGATCTCGACGATGCGCGCTCGCAGGTGAGCGAGCGCTACATCGTGCTGCAGGACGTAACCTTTGAACTGCAGCGCGCGCAACTGGGATTGTTGCGTTCGACAGGAGATTTGGAGAAGTGGGCGTTAGGAAAGTAACGTTGCCCTTGCAACCACTGTCATCCTGAGCGCAGTATTCGTCCGCTGAAGGCGGACGAATACGGAGTCGAAGGATCCCTACGTGCTCAACATTACTTGTGCGAGGCGCTCCGTAATTTATTAAGAGAAGATTCCAAGACATCTGGGCGAATGAAGCCTGTAGGGATCCTTCGACTGCGGGCCTGGCTGCTTCGCAGCCCACTCCCTTCGCTCAGGATGACAGGTTCGAGCTTCTACAACTTTCCGCGCAGCATCTTTACTACCTGCCGGATGGCTTTGTCATTTCGCCGGTACCACCGCCACTGACCATGCTTGGTTGCCTCGACCAGCCCAGCCTTCGTCAGAATCGCCATGTGATGCGATATGGTCGGCTGCGAAAGGTGGATGCGCTCTTCGATGTCCCCGCCGCATAGACAGGACGTATGAACATGTTTAGGTGCCGGCGTCTTGCTCTCTACCCCTTCTTTCAAGACCAGCAGAATACGACGGCGGGTAGGGTCGGCAATGGCGTGCAGGGTGCGGTCCAGCGAAATCTCAGAGGGCATGGGGATTACAGATATCGCTAAAATCGATGGATGTCAATGTACCACTACTTCTTGAGAATCGGGCTGTACCCATCTCCGATGAGCCGAGTGCGCATGGCTTCCGCTTCCTTGGCTTCTCCATACGGGCCCAGTTGCACGCGAAACAGCTTGTCGGTGGCGGCTTGCGCCGCAACAAACGCCGGATACTCCTTCTTCCTGAGTGCATCCACCAGCGCTTCAGCGTCCTCCTGCTTGCTGACGGCGGCCACCTGCACAAAGTATCCAGAAATCGGAAGCGCCGTCGTGGAATCATTGGGATTCGCCGCAGGAGTTGCGGCTGTAGTAGTCGTCGTGGAATTGGCTGCAGCGGTCGTGTCGGCCTTGGCATCCGCGGGTGGCGTGAGTTCGGGGTTCGCATCTTTCTGCTCGACCGCTTTGTAGAAGGTCATCGAAGGGGCAGAGTTACCTGTCGATCCGCCATTCGCCTTGGTCGTGTTCGACGAAGTTTGCGGAGTGAGCGCCGCGCTGGCGGTCGTGACCGAAGGCTCCGATTTTCGTCCGAGCGAATAGCCCAGCGCGAAGAACAGCGCACATACGCCGACCAGGCCGAAAAACAGCACTAGCAGCTTTCCTGTCCCCAGCGTTATCTCAGTATCTTCCGACGAAGCCATAGTTCCACTCCCCCGCAATGCTCGTGTGGCAGCGGGCGCCTTTCGCCCGCCAGTCCTGAAGCCGAGGGGTCCCGCTCGCGCGGAGCGCTGCAGCCCTCAACTCAACTCTGAAACAGCAATTACGCTGTCTTTGCCGGAGCCGGCTTGTCACCGTCCGTCTTCCCCAGCAACTTCTGAATTCCCGAGAAGAAGTCCACCGGCACCGGGAAAACGACAGTTGTATTCTTCTCGACACCGATCTCTGTCAACGTCTGCAGATACCGCAACTGCACGCTGACCGGTTCGCTCGAAAGCAAGTGCGCAGCATCAACCAGCCGCTGCGCCGCCGAGAACTCGCCTTCGGCGTGAATGATCTTCGACCGCTTCTCGCGCTCGGCCTCGGCTTGTTTCGCCATGGCGCGCAGCATCGACTCCGGCATATCGACCTGCTTGACCTCCACGTTGGTCACTTTCACGCCCCATGGCGACGTATGCGTGTCGAGAATGCTCTGCAGCCGCAGATTGATTTTGTCACGATGGGCCAGTAGTTCGTCCAGTTCCTGTTCGCCCAGGACCGACCGTAACGTGGTTTGTGCGAACTGCGAGGTCTGATAGACGTAGTTCGAAACTTCCACGACCGCCTTGCGCGGCTCGATCACGCGCAGAAAGATCACGGCATTCACTTTCAGCGTAACGTTATCGCGGGTGATGATGTCTTGCGGAGGCACTTCCAGCGCCTCTTGCCTGAGTGAAACCCGCACCATGCGATCGATCGGCGAGAAGACCAGAATGACTCCCGGGCCTTTGGCCGCCGGCAACAACCGGCCAAGCCGGAAAATCACGCCGCGTTCGTATTCCGCAAGAATCTTGATGGAGCTGAGTAGGTAAATGACAACGATGACGGCGATGATCGTTCCAAAGCCAAAACCGAATGCTTCCACAAACGCCTCCACGATCGGCCTCCTACGGCCCTACCGCGGATTGTATAGCAGCCGCGCAGGCCCGGAGAGCAAATTGCAAAAGGGAAAGTTGCTTGGCTTGATGCGGGACAGTTCTTCCTGTTTCAGCTCTTCAAAAACAATTGTCATCCTGAGGGCCGCGTAGTTTGCGGGCCGAAGGATCTATGCAACTAGTCGGCGGACTACATAGGTCCTTCGGCGCAAACAGCGCGCCTCAGGATGACAAGAGCCTTCATGACCCTCAAAGCCGATTACTGCGCTTTCGCCATCTGAATCCGGCTGGCGTCGACTTTCACGTCACGTTGGATCTCCATCTCAATGGAGGTGCCAACTGGAAGCTTCACTTCCGGGCCATGCTTCAGCAGCGCCCACGCTACGCCGCCGGCGATGCCGGCAAGGCCTCCGTACCGGGCGCCGTTGAGACCGCCAGCGGCAAGACCGCCAATGCTGCCCACCGTTCCACCGACCGCCGCGCCTTTGGCCGCATCTTCGACCCGCTTGCTGGTGTCCTTGTCCTGCTGAATTGTCCCTTCCGAGTCCTTCACGCCTTTGTCATCAGCTCCGGGCGTGTTATTGATCGATCCCGGCAACATCACCGTGTAGCCGCTCGGATAGATCATCGACGTGAAATGAATCAGCAACTCAGCACGCTTCTTGGAGCGGCCGGCCTGCTCGGTGTGCATGATCTTGCCCTGGATGTAGGTTCCGGCGGGAATCAGGATGTGATCATTCAACACGAACGGAAACGCGGTCTGGGCGTACACGGGATCGCCTTCGCGGGCGTTCTTGGTAGAGATGGCCTGCGCCAGCAGCAGCGGGACTTTGGTCCCAGACGGGATGACGGCGACGTGTGGATCGGGTGCTTCTTCGAGACTGGCGGCAGCTGGGGCCGAAGTCACGTCGGCGCCTTTGTCGCTTTGAGGTGCCTTTGTGTTTTGGGGAGGGAGCTTCGCCCTTGTTTGTTCCGTGGACTGCCCAAACGCCATTCCTGAAACCAGCAGCAGCGTCAAAATTGTGCGCATCCCGCACCTCCAGGACGTCGATCGTATCCCACAAGCTTACTACGGCTTTAGCCGCTAGGATGCACGATTACAAGCCCGGAGTTATCCCGCCCGTGTGGCGCGGGCGCTTCCGCCCGCGAAGGTTCTAGTCAAACCAACCAGAGGCACGCCTGAGAGAAAGTGGTTACCACGCCTCCAGGTAGTAGCGGGGTCCCGAGGTGCCCGACTCGCCTGTTTTTGACGTCACCGATTGTTTCAGCAATCCCGTCACTTCCCGGTCGAGTGCGTGGAGTTCTTCCTCGCCCAGGTTGGTGAACCGAAACGGCTGCAGATATCCCACGCCACCACGCATAGGAAACATCATTTCTGCCGTGGCCCGCACCGCCCCGGTACTCAGGTAAATGGTCAAATCCACCCAGGCGCGCTCTTCGAGGTAGACCCCAAGGTCTAACAATCCCCCGGTGATGGAGAGTTGCCTCAGCTTGGCGGGCAACTGTCGACCGTTCTCCAGCCGAATCACGGCTGAGATGGTCCCACGAAGACTCACGCGCGGGGCCCGTCTTGAAGGGCGGCGTTGATAGAAATGAGTCATGACATCTTTCAGCAATTCCGTTGGCGCAGCGCGACTGCTTGCCCAAGCCCATTGCTTGGGCTAGTGCGAGATACTGCCGTGCAAGTCGGGTTGGACGGCTGCCACGAGCAGGCGGTTCGTCCGGTGCATCATTTTCCAGTCGTACTCGTAGGCCGTTCCACAACCCAGGCATATCTGATAGTGACGTCCGCTGTCGTCAATGCGCGGCCAGGAGAAACGGTGCGTACAACCCTGACGAAGGAGCAACTTCAAGAATTTCACGAGCTCACCTGATTCCGGTTCTTCCATTGATCAAGCCAACGGGAGAAAAAGGGTTTATGTTGATCGCCCAGCAATCCTTGCAGCGTGGACAAAAGAATTTTCGGCGGTTGCGACTTGGTCAAAAACGAGTCCACTGCGCGCAGCTTGCTCTTGGGCAACGGTCCGTAGGCCGATAAAAGCATGATCGGGACATGCGAGTTGATGCGCTTGATCTTCTCGGCCACCACGTCCCCGTTCATCCCGGGCATCTGGTAGTCGACGACCACCGCATCCACGTTGCGCGAGAGAAACAGCTTCAGTCCTTCGTCTCCGCCGCTGGCTTCCAGGACCTCATAGCCGTTCTGCTCGAGCAGCATCTTCCGGCCGATGAGACCGTTCCAGTGGTCGTCAATGCAGAGAATGGTGGCCTTCGCGCGAGACATGATTCCCCAGATTCCCAATCAGGCCAGAGTGGATCGTTCAACGACGTCACTCCCCGGCCAGGAAGCGGACAATGGCTGAACTACGAAGTGGTGGGCAAATAGATTCTGTATCCGGCGGCGTGCCATTTCAAATTACGAACGGTCACCTAGGAGAACAGTTACCCTGCCAAATTGGAAGATTGTGGAGAGGCATAGATCCGGATCGATTACGCTTGTCATCCTGAGGTCCGCGCAGTTTGCGGACCGAAGGACCTATGCAACTTGCCGGCAGGGTACATAGGTCCTTCGGCGCAAAGAACGCGCCTCAGCATCACAACCCATATTATTTCTGCTCAGACTTCAGTCTGGCGATCTTTTCTTTCGCGAGCTGTTCGAGCTGAGTCTTGAATTGGACCCCGTTCGTGTCCGTGGGAAGCAACTCCAGACACTTCTGCTCGGCAGCCAGCGCGAGGTCATTCTTTCCGGCGGCTAGGTATCCGTCGCTCAAGCTGTCCTGCGCATTCGCCGATGCGGGATACGCCTCGATATTCAGCTTGAATAGCTCGATGGCTTCGTCTTTCGCTCCTGCCTGGATTCGTGCGTAACCCAGCAAGTTGATGGGAAACTCAGGGAAAACAAAGGCCTTCGGATCACGCTGGCGTGCCTCATGAAAAACCGCCGCCGCTTTCGTTGCGCCTTTGGGCTGGTTCACAAGCGTCCAGAACTCGGACGCAGGCGTCTTGCGCGGGGTGATCGCTGCCTTTAAGTCCACTGGAGATGTAACCAGCGTGTCGACCAGGAATGCCGCGATCTGATCGACCAGCTCCGGATGCGGTCCGAAAATCTCCGTGCCATGTCGGCCATCCTTGAACCCTGAAAACTTCGTACGCGGATTGCCCGAGATCTCGCTGAACCACTGCATCAATTGCAGGGTCGCGGGGTTGTACTCATCGTCTGCAGCAGCGGCTGTAAAGATCGGCATCTCCGGCTTGTGGGCGATGTAGTCGATGCCCACAAGGTCGGTACTTCCGGCCAGCAAGACTAAGGCTTTGACGTCCGCATGCTGCTCGGCCAATGCGAGGGCATTAGTCACGCCGCAACTGCCGCCCCCGACCGCGATTCGCGCCTTATCAACCCTGGGCTGAGCAACCAGGTAGTCATAGGCCGCCTCGAAATCTCCCGGCCACTTCTTGTTCAACTGCTTCAACACTTCCGGGGATGCGCCCTCGAAGCGAGGCCCGCCGCTCTCCCCGAAGCCCCGATTGTCGATGGTGAGCGCGTTGATGCCTTTCTCCGCGAGTTCCTTCGCGACGGGCTCCCACGACTTCCGCGCCGTGTTGCACATGTGCAGCAGCAACACGCCGGGTCCGGGCTTGGCGGCGAAAAAGGTAGCCCGAAGCTTGGTGCCGTCAGGAGCGATGATGTCGACGTCTTTCGCGGAAGGGGCCTGGGAGTATGCGATGCCAACAGAGAGCAGAAGAAAGAGCTGCGGTACAATGAGACCCACGATTGCACCTCCGAAGGATTCCAAGCAGAAACTGTCACGTCTCGAACACGCCCGTCAAGAGTAGCCTAGTCCCTTGAAGAAGACGGAGAATTGTTAACCCCGATAATGGCCTGAGCGTGTGGCGCGGGTGCTTCCGCCCGCGAGGTTTTGGAAACTATTCCTTCAGCTTCAGATAGCGACTCTGCACGAACCCAACGATCCTGCCGTAGGGTAATAGGGTAGACTCCTTGCGCAGTGCGGCATACCAAACCGCATCACCGGATAAATCCTCCACCGAGTCCGCCCACATTGGCGTGAAAAGCCAGCCCAAATATGGAGTCAGCGGATAAGGCTGATCGGCCCCATCGAGAAGCCTGCATCCCCCACCTACTCCCAGTTCGCTATCCGTGACAAGGTGAGGATCTTCAGTGAGTAGAAAGGTCACCGCAGAAGTCTCCCGATCCCAAGCGATCTTGAACAGCATCCTCTTTGATGGTGACCGTGGCACAGGGATCGCGGTGATTAACGTCTGTAAGACACGTTTCGGAATGCGCTCTTGCGCTTAGCACCCAAGATGGCGCGCGCGAACCAAGTGTAGGCAGCCGCTTCTCTTGTCCGTGAGCATGCGGCGCCCAAATCACAAGTACAGTCGCGCAAACTATACGAAGACTATTGCCACCACCGGCAATTATGGCGCCTCACTTATAAATCAAATACTTCTCCCGCACCCTCGCGAACTTCTGGAGCTCATCCATCCATTCCTGCGAAATGCGCCGCGGATCCTGGCCGGCCATCAGCGCGTCGTACGCACTCTGATTCACCAGCAATCCCTGCATCTTATCGATCTTGAAGTCGGCTGCATAAAGCTTGTGCAGAGCCGCGGCCAGTTCAATCCCCAGCTCTGGTGCGTCGAAGCCGTTCCGGTCCGTAATGATGATATTCACCCCCTGGCACGCCTGTCCGTTGTAGTTGCTCGCTGTGGGCGTGAACGTAGTCGCTACAAACCGCACGCCCGCGATCCCACGCGCGTTCAGATACGCGGCCAGTTCCCTGCTCTTCATCCAAGGCGCTCCGACCAACTCAAACGGAGTATCTGTCCCGCGACCGACAGAAACGTTTGTGCCCTCAATCAGCCCCACTCCCGGATACAGCGCCGCCTCGGTCACGCTGCGCAAATTGGGCGACGGGTTCACCCACGTGAGCCCGGTGGAATCGAACCAGTCGCCGCGCTGCCAGCCATCCATCGGAACGACGGTCAGCTTGGCGTTGATGCCGCGCTCGGTGTTGAACATTTTCGCCAGCTCGCCCATGGTCATCCCGTGACGCACGGGCACGGTCCAGTAATTCGTGAAGCTTTCACGTCCAGCGTCGGCCGGTGGACCCTGCACGAACGAACCGGTGATCGGGTTGGGCCGATCGAGCACAAAGATCTCGATCCCCGCTTTGGCCGCGGATTCCAGGAAATATCCTAACGTCGTTTCGTAGGTGTAGTAGCGTACGCCGGCATCCTGAATATCGAAGACGATTGCATCCAGGCTGCGCAGGACCTCCGGCGGCGGACGCCGGGCCGCATCGCTCCCGCCATACACGCTGTAGACGGACACGCCTGTCGCCGCATCTTTCGAGTTGTTGATATCCGTGGTGTCGAGCGTGCCAGTGACGCCATGCTCGGGACTGAAGATGGCGTCAAGCGAAACTCCCGGTGCCGCCGCGAGTACATCGATGGTGCGCTTCCCCGACGCGTCGACCCCAGTCTGATTCGTTACCAACCCGATGTGCCGCTTAGCCTCGGGTGCGGCCCCAACTGGCTTCAACACATTGAAGCCATGTTCCTCGAGTACATCGATTCCCGTCTTCACGGTGCCGTTGCGCGAACTCATGCGACGTGCCGCGCTGAAGGCTTCGTTATAGCCCGTAATGCTCTTCCATCGCAGCTCTTCTTTTTCGTCCGCAGTCAGTGGCAGCGCCGCCGCGACTTCACTCGCGACCTTCGAACGCAGCCCGATCGCGTTTCCTTTCCCACGCGGATGCACGGAATTGGTAAGCAAAATGACATAAGCATGCGTCGTCGGATCGATCCAGATCGATGTACCCGTGAACCCGGTGTGTCCGAACGAGCCCACCGGGAAAAGATCACCGCGGTTCGACGAGAACGGAGAATCGATGTCCCAGCCGAATCCGCGCAGAACGGGCGCCGACGGTGGCTGTTCGGGAGAAGTCATCTTCGCAACCGCTTCTCGCGACAGGATTCCATCCCCGCCATCCAGCAGGGCTTGCGCGAATTTCGCCAGATCGTCTCCGGTCGAAAAGAGACCTGCATGCCCGGCCACGCCACCCATGCGCCGCGCCGTGGGGTCGTGTACCACGCCGTGCAGCATTTTTTCTTTCTCGTCATACTGTGTGGGCGCAATCTTCGCCCGCCACGCTGCCGGAGGCACATACCGCGTATGCGTCATCTTGAGCGGGGCAAAGATGTGCTGCGCCGTGTAGGCGTCGAGCGTTTCTCCCGAAACCTTCTCGACAAGCGCACCCAGCATGATGAAGTTGATGTCGCTGTAGACAAATCCCGACCCAGGAGTCGTTTCCGGAGGCATGACACTGGCAAGCTGATATGCCGTCTGCTTCCCTTCCCACGGGGTATCCAGATCCAGATCAGGCGCAAGCCCCGAATAGTGCGTCAGCAGTTGCCGAATGGTGATGTCGTCTTTCCCGTTCTGCGCAAACTCGGGAATATATTTCCCAACCGGATCGTTCATCCGCACCTTGCCTTGCTCCATCAACTGCATGACCGCCGTAGTGGTGGCGATAACCTTGGTGAGCGAGGCCAGGTCGAAGATGGTGTCAAGCGTCATCAGTTCTCGCTTCGGTTCGAGCGAGCGATGGCCATAGGCCTTGCGGTAAATTACTTTGCCGTCGTGGCCCACCACCAGCACGGCGCCGGGAATATTGTTATCGGCAATCGCCTGCTGGATAACCGCATCGACCGCGCTCAATTTCACAGGATTGGAAGCCGCCGCTGAGGAGGATGTGGACCGAGTCTGGTCCGGCGCGAGAAGCCCAGCGGGATGACTCTCTTCCGCTTGAAGAGCGAGGCCACACAGCACGCAGGACAATGACGCGCACAGAATGAGGATGTAGAGAGAGAAGTTGCACCGTTCACGCATGAGGACGAAAAAAGCTTGGGGCATCGAGTTGAACCTGAAGGAAGCGATGGTTTGACTTTACACAACCCGGCAGCAAGCCTCAACAAACGCAGGTAATCGCGCGGATGCCTCCATCTTCGGCCGGCGGTGAGACCGCTTTACGGTGCTCCAGCAACTCTGCTATAACCCGCGAGGATCAGAATTATCCAAGCGAGCGCTCCCATTCCCAACCGCACCCCAACTCTAGTCTCGGCATTCGACCAGCAGGAGCAGCAGTTCTCGGCCGCCTTTTGCATTCTTCGCGAAGCCATCGCGGAGCATGCGTTCCCCGCAGCGTCGCTGGCAGTGACGTACGCGGGGAGACTTGTAGCCCTGAAATCCTTCGGCAAGTTTGTCTACGAAGAGGACCTCGAGGGTCCCCCGTCCTTGTCGCGTCCTTTGCGACAGGGCGGGGATTTTGACCTTAGTGTCGGCACTCTATTCGATCTGGCGTCGGTCAGCAAGGCAGTCGCGACGACGACCATGGCGATGATGCTCTACGAGCGCGGCCTGCTCGAACTGGACGCTCCCGTGTCGGGCGCTGTTCCAGAATTCCTGACAGGTAACGACCCACGAAGGGGCGAGGTGACCTTCCGCATGTTTCTGGCGCACTCTTCGGGGCTTCCGGCGTACGAAAAACTTTTCCTGAAGGCGCGAAGCCGCGACGAGTTACTGATAGCAGCTTTCTCGATCCCGCTGACCGCCGATCCCGGAACGCGCGCGGGATACAGCGACATCGGATTCATCATTCTGGGCGTCGCGCTCGAGCGTGTCGCGGGAGAGCCCCTGGACACGTTTTGCCGGCGCGAAATCTTCGGGCAACTAGGAATGTCGAATACAACCTTCAATCCGCCCCGAGAGCTTCGCGCCAAGATTCCGCCGACTGCCGATGAGCGCGAGGGCGACGCCAGCCCCGCGAAACCACGCAGCAAATTTCGCAAATGCATAATCCAGGGTGAAGTACAGGACGAAAACGCGTTCGTCCTGGGAGGAGTGGCCGGACATGCGGGCTTGTTCTCGACCGCCGAAGATCTGGCGCGATTCGCCCACACCATGCTTTCGGGTGGAAGTCCCATCTTGCGGCCCGAGACGATCGCATTGTTCACGCGGCGCGAAGGCATTCCAGTCGGCACCTCACGCGCGCTCGGTTGGGACAAACCCTCCGTCCCTTCACAATCGGGCACACACTTCGGACCTCACTCCTACGGCCATCTTGGGTATACGGGAACGTCGCTCTGGATTGATCCGGATCGGCAGTTGTCGATTACGCTTCTGAGCAATCGCACCTGGCCGGATTGCTCCAATCAGGCGATCAAGCAAGTGCGGCCTAAGATCCATGACGCGGTCATGGAGAGTGTACAGATCCTTTCTTAACCGCGGAGATCGCTGAGAGGATCCGCCGAGTTCGCGGAGACAGCGACAGATTCCTTCGCTCACGAATCCTCGGAACATCCGGGTAATGTCTCAGTTTGAAATTCGGGTTTCGACCCTGAGGGGACCTGTCGAGTCGGCGCAGTCCGTCGGGCGAGTCGCGCGATTAAGCAGGAACGTACGTCAACCTGATTACGTCCCCGCCAATGCGGTCGCTGGCCACGAGGCGGAGCCGCGGCCGGGGGCCGGCGAAGAACGGCTGGCCATGACCAAGCACGATGGGATGGATGTAGAGTCGATACTCATCAATCAGACCAAGGTTGGTCAGGCTCCCTGCCAGGTTTGGGCCGGCTACGTCGATCTCCCCTTTCAACTGAGCCTTCAGCCTGCGGATCACCGCCTCGAAGTCATCCTCGATGAGTGTGGCGTTGGGTCCGACCGACTTCAACGAGCGCGACACAACCCACTTCCGCTGGCTCCGCCACACCGCCGCGAAGTCGCGGTCCCCCGCGTCCCAATCCGGAAGATCATCGTCCCAATAACGCATGATCTCGTACATGCGGCGACCGTACACCGCGCCCGTCAGGCCGCGCGCCTGCTCGATGAAGTGACGAGAGAGCGCGGGATCGGGTGGCCCGACTTTCATGTGGTCGACGTAGCCGTCCAGGGACTGGTTCAATCCATACACGAGCTTTGCCATGCTACAAAACCTCCAACCCAGGTTCTTCAGATTAGCTTAAGCCGACGTCGCACGGTGAGGTTGGACACAATCTGCGTGTCGCATTGTCGGTGTGACCAATAACCAGAGGTCCGCTCTCCACCCAAGGCGGATATTTCAAACTGAGACACCACCAACATCCCCGCTCACTTCAGCGTGGGAGAGCGGCTGCGATACACTAATTAGCTCGCTGATTCCGGGAGCGGTTGAACTCTTGAAAGGCATGCGACATTGACCCCATCCCGGCCCCAGAAGTCTGATCTCCGACAGCTCCCCACCGAACAGATTCTCAGCACCGCGGCGAATCTCGACCAGATGTCGTCGCTCGAAATCGTACGGCTCATCAATGACGAGGACGCGACCGTCGCGGCGGCCGTCCGCCGTGCGCTTCCGCAGGTCGCGCGCGCCATCGATGTGGTCGCCGACGGACTGCGGCACGGCGGACGTCTGATCTACGTTGGGGCAGGTACCAGCGGACGACTGGGGGCGCTCGACGCATCGGAGATTCCGCCGACGTTCAACACCAGCCCTCGGACGGTGCAGTACATCATGGCGGGGGGAGCCAGGGCGCTTGGGGCGTCCACCGAGGCTAGCGAAGACGACAAGGCGATGGCTGTACAGGAGATGAAGAAGAAGAAACCCGGTCGGCATGACGTGGTCATTGGAATTGCGACCAGTGGGCGCACACCCTTCACCATCGCCGCGGTCGAATATGCCCGCGGTCGCAGAGCACGCACGATCGCGCTCACCTGCAATCGTAATTCTCCTCTGGAACGCGCCTCGGAATTTGCCATCGTGACGGAAGTCGGGCCTGAGGTCCTGGCGGGGTCGTCGCGCATGAAAGCGGGCACCGCACACAAGATGGTCCTGAACATGATCTCCACCGGCGCGATGACGCGGCTGGGCTACGTGTACGGCACGCTGATGGTGAATGTGTGGACGAAGAACGAAAAGTTGGTACAGCGCGCGATACGAATCGTCGAGCAGGCGACGGCAACCGATCATCAGACCGCCGCGCGCGCCTTGCGAGATAGCGGTAACCGAACGCCTGTGGCGGTCGTGATGGTGGCGGCAGGGGTCTCGCGCTCGAAAGCGGCAGCTGCTTTGAAGAAGACGCATGGCCACGTCCGCCAAGCCATTACGATGGCGAAATCTGACGAGTAATGAGTGACTGCTATCGGGGTTCCTCCCGCGCTCTCAGGTACGCCTCGACTTCCTTCTTCCCCGCATAGGCTGCCCATCCTGCAGGTGTCCCGCCGAACAGGATGTCCTTCACATCCAGTTTTGCCCCGCGTTCAATCAGAACCTTCACCACATCGAGATGCCCATTTCCGGCTGCCTGGTGTAATGGTGTCGAGTGGGAATGCCCGCCGACAGGGTTAAACCGATTCGGATCTTCGCCGCCATCCAGCAACAGTCGCACGATTTCCAGGTGTCCGTACTGCGAGGCGATGGCCAATGCCAAGTGGCGCTTTTCCGGGTCAGCGTTTGGAATAAGTCGGCGAGTATCTTCTGTACGGCCGAGTGCCGCGGCCAAGGGGAGAGTGATTCGGGCTCCGCACGCCAGAAGCGCATCGACGGCTTGCAATTCCGACAGGACGGCAGCCGTCTCGGCGGCGCTGTCCGGATCTGCTCCACGGTCGCAAAGCAAGTTGATCAGATCCATCTGCACGCCGCATTCGCGAGGAACCCGCCCAGTCGCAACCAGCAACAGCGTCTCATTGAGTGAAGATGGTTCGACTCCCGCCTCGAGAATCACTTTCGTGATCTCTACGACGTTCTTGGGCAACTTGCCGTGCCGCACCGGATTCTCGGCCACAAATTCCAGCATTGTGGGATTGCGGAAGTAGTTTCCACCTTCAAACGCGACGTGCCGGCGTGCGAGATTCGGGTACCGCTTGAGATGCGTTCGCAAACCTTCCACATCGCCGGCATCGAGGAATTCAATTGCACGACGGAAGGTGTGGTCTTCAATTCGTTCGTGATGCGGAAGATTGAGCTGATCGCCAGGCTTGGGTTGCTCAACCCGTCGCTTCAGTCTTGTCCAGCTCGAAAATCCACACTCACGCGCGATCGCGAGTTGCGCATCGCTCAGGGTCAAATGTGCGGCGAATATCTCGGCATCCGAGGCAGTGGCCCAGCGCGGGTGAAACTCGCGGATTCGCTGGGCTACGGCAGGGTCGCGCGCGGCGTGCCCCTTCAACACGTCCTTCGCTTGGTACTTGAGGTGTTGGAGGCTCGGCTTTTCGGGAAGAGGTCTTACGGGCATAACGAACTTCCTTCCGTGCGCCCGAGGTCCGCATTCTTCCGGGCAGAAAGTCAGTTCGTAAGGTGAATTGTCGAATGCAAGGTGGACTTCTGTCCTCTCCGCGGACCGGCAGCGCCCTTTGCGCTGCGGGCGATCTTAACACATCCTGAGGACCAAGCCCTCCCGTGCTTTCCGAATCAACAACGCGACTCGACTCCTCCGCTACAATCCACTCAAGGACGCATTCATGGATAAGTTTGTCATCCGCGGCGGAGAGCCGCTGCTGGGTACGGTCCGCGTAAGCGGCGCAAAGAATGCAGCTCTTCCCTGCATGGCCGCGGCACTGCTGACTGATCAGCCACTCATTCTCGAGAATATTCCGCAGGTGCGTGACATTCAGACCACTCGCAACCTGCTGGCTGCGATGGGCGCCGAAGTCGAACTAGGCTACGGACGCGCGCACCATCGCACGACCATTCATTGCGAGAATCTCGCCGCCCCTGAAGCGTCGTACGAACTGGTAAAGACGATGCGAGCGTCAACGCTCGTTCTCGGCCCGCTGGTGGCGCGGTGTGGAAGGGCGCGGGTATCCCTTCCGGGAGGATGCGCGATCGGCGCACGTCCGATTGACCTGCATATCAAGGGATTGGAGCAGCTAGGGGCCAAGATCACCCAGGAGCACGGCTACATCGAAGCGCAAGCGGATCGCCTCAAGGGAACCGAGATTGTTTTCGACAAGATTACGGTGACCGGTACGGAAGACCTGCTCATGGCGGCCACTCTCGCCGAGGGAGAAACTATCCTGCAGAATTGCGCACGCGAACCGGAAGTTGCCGACCTCGCCGACCTGCTCAACAAGATGGGAGCAAAGATCGAAGGGGCGGGCACGGCTACGATTCGGGTCAAGGGTGTCAGTAAGCTGAAGGGGGCGAAGCATCGGATTATCCCCGACCGCATCGAAGCTGGAACCTTCATCATTGCGGCCGCGATGACCGGCGGAGATCTAAACATAGCAGGGTGCGAACCATCACACCTGGATGCGCTGCTCAGCAAGCTGCACGAAGTCGGAGTGAAGACGAAGGCTTCTGCCGATGCGGTGCGCGTGATGGGCGACAATCCGTTTACCGCAGCCGACATGAGCACAGAGGAGCATCCCGGCTTTCCCACCGATTGCCAGGCGCAATACATGGCGCTGGCCACACAGGCCGAGGGAACGTCGATCATCACTGAGAATATCTTCGAGAATCGATTCATGCACGCGCAGGAACTGGTGCGCATGGGCGCGAACATCAAGATCGAAGGTCGGCGCGCGGTAGTCCGCGGCAAGACTCCGCTGAGCGCGGCAGCAGTGCTGGCAAGCGACCTCCGCGCGTCGGCTTCGCTCGTATTAGCGGCGATGGTCGCCGATGGCGAGACGATAATCGACCGCGTGTATCACATCGATCGTGGCTACGAGCACATCGAAGAAAAGTTCAAGGGAGTCGGAGCCCAGATCCGCCGCATCGGAGAGATGTTCCCCAAGAAGGCCAGCGCCGCAAAGTAATCGCTGTGCCATGTGGCGCGAGCGCCCCCGCCCGCGAGAACCTCAACGAGTGCTGTGGGGATTTTGCAACAACCGACCGATTGGGCTCGCTTCGCTACTTGGTCCGTTCTTGTGGATTACGCTTCAGTTGGACTTCGAGCCTCAGCTCTTGTTCGGGCTCGAGCCGAACATAGCCGGTGTCGGTTGTGTAGTGCCATGACTCGAATCCTGGAGCCCGAACCTCCAGTTTGTATTCTCTGTCCGACGGAATCAGGAAGCTCTTTCCCGCGGCTTCTTGCCTGGTTTCAGGCGGACAGTCGGCACTCACCTAAACAAACGCTTGCTCTACGGGCTGACCGCTGACGACGACCTTTGGCTTGTCATCAGCTATCGCAACAACTGCAAGTAACAAGCATGATCCGATAACGAAAGAGGGTGCTATCTTCATTTTGTGTTGCCCTGACCGTCGCAATCTTAACCTAATCCTTCATTCGTAAGAACGTGTTGCTCGAATCCCCTTGCCATGATTGTTGTTACCAGGCCTTTGCACGTTTTGACTGCTGGTCAATCAGCGCCATCTTGATTTTCTGTCGAATACGGTACGTGGCGCTCAACTCGCAGCGCTCTTCTTCGCTCATAGAATCGCAGCAGTCGGTAATCAACAAATCCGAAAATTGCGACCGTGGCAACAAGCAAGAGGACGCCATTCCAGCCAAAACCTCCGTGAACCCAAATCCAGCGCACGGCCCGGACCGAAGTCAGACTCGATTCAGTTTGACTGTTGTTGTTCAGTGCATTCATAATTCACTCGCTACAGCGAACGAGTGGAGACGCAAAGGAGTTAAGCAAATGTGGAAGAACCAGGTCGATGCGGCAAGCATGCCCCGTGAGTTTGACTCGAAGCAGATGTCGGAGTCGCCCTCAAAAATGGAGGGCGAGGGGGTTTACCTCGATAACCTTTCGGAGCAAGTCGGTCCGCAGAGGGTTTTTGCCGAAGCCCTACCATCGACGCCAGTAAGCATGGCGGCATACACGGAAGCCGTAACCGAGTTTACCCGGAACGCCACCGCTTTCATTGAACACGTTCCCCTTCTTACCAAGGCTCGGGATGAGTATGACAAAGCTATGAAGGCCAGCGCGGAAGTGCGTAAGGTCCTGGACAAGGGCGAGGATGACCTTCGAGCACTCATGCACCACTTGATACAAGTGCTCAACAGCAACGTGACCATGGTCGCTCCCGACAAAAGGAGACTAGAGCTGACGCAACTCGAAATGGTAAAAGGGGCTGCCGACAAAGGCACCAGTGGTCTGAAAGCAATTCTATGAGAAGGTCCTGACTAGCTGTCGCGAACAGACCATTCGAAACCCCATGCAGAGTCTCCGATACGCAAAAGCTCACACGCGCGACGCACACGGCTAGTCCGGCCTTCAGAGTTCACGCTTAGTTCGGCAGATACGAACGCGGCCACATCGGGAAAAACCTTTGGGTCGCTCCGGAGCTGCTCGAAAAATGGCAACGAAAATGAGCACGCTCCAGCGTCCAAAGGCACATCGGAAATGATGTCTCTCTCTTCCGCAGCGGGTCCGCTGCCCGGCTGGCAGTTCGCATAGCTGGAAGAACTCTTTGTTTTGGGTATGTTCTTGGCCTTCCATTTCAGTAAGACTAAACGCCCTGGATCTCTGACTGGCAGCGTACGGAGCATAACCGCATTAATCACGCTGAAGATGGCTGTGTTTCCGCCAAACGGCGAGTGTAAGCGTAACCACGATAGCGGCCGTAAATCCAGGGCTCTTGCGCAACTGCCGCAGCGCGTAGCGAAGATCCTGAACTAATCCAGTCATAATTTGTGTGCACCTCACTCGTACCGCAGCGCCACCATGGGATCGACCCTCGCCGCCTTCCAAGCTGGTTTTAGTCCAGCAGCTGCAGCAGCGATTATGAGCACGCCTCCAGCGCCGGCCATGGTTGCCGGGTCATAAGGGCTCAGGCCGAAGAGCAGACTGCGGAGCGCGTGAACGCTGAGAAGCGCGATTGCATAACCGGCAGATAGTCCGGCACACACTAAAACCAGCACATGACGCATGACTAGCCAAAGCACCGCTCGCCTCGGAGCGCCGAGCGCCAGCCGAATTCCGAGCTCAGCCGTCCTCCGCGACACGTTATACGACATCACTCCATACAAGCCGATGCTTGCGAGCGCGAGCGCCAGCAGACCGAACATGGTGGTCAACCTTGCTATGAGCCGGTAGCCCCAAAGGCTTTCGCTCACAACCTCGGCGACTGTGCTCGAATTGCCAATCGGTAACCTCGGATCTACGCTGCGCACAGCCTCGCGAATGTCACGCGCCAGTTGCGCGGGGTTGCCAAAGGTGCGAACGTTCAGGCTGCCCACATCCTGTACATCTTGTGAAAGGGAATGGTAGACCGTGGGTGGAACGTCTTCGCGGACATCGTTTACGCGAGAATCCTTCACGACGCCCACAATCTCGAACAGACGTGGATTCAGTGCATCGTAACCATAGTATTGCCCGATCGGATTTTTCCCGGGCAGGAACTCCCGCACGAAGGCTTGATTGACGACAACAACCTTAGGGCTGTTTTCTGTATCTGAGTCAGCAAAGATCCTTCCTTGGAGCAGAGGAATTCCGGTGCTGGCAAAAAATTCTTGGCTGACCCGCCGTTCCTGCGCGTCCGTTTCCCCATTGGTGTGGGGAACGTTTGGAAGAAAGATATCGCTGGCGTCGCCGCATCCAGCAGCGATCTCGCAACTCAACAACGATGCCGAGCGGACGCCCGAAGAAGCTTCGACTCGGTCGATCAATCTCCGATACAGCGAAGTCAATTGCCCATGCGAATAGCCGGCGAGGTGAGTATCCAGATCTACGGTAACGAGGTGGTCTCGGTCGAACCCGGCGTCCATCGCGTTAAAGTTCTCTAACGTGCGGACAAACAGCCCAGCACCTATTACAAGAACCAAAGAGAGAGCGACTTGGAATGGCACGAGGGCCTGTTTGAGCGACCAGCGACCCTCGGCCCTTCCACCCAGGCGGCCTGTACTTTTCAAGGCTCCAATGGGTTGCACTCGTGTCCCATACAGAGCTGGGGCAAGCCCGAAGGCAATTCCGGTCAGAACTCCGATGGCTGCGCTAAAGAAGAGAACACGCTCATCCGGAGCGAGGTTCAGCACAATGGATCTGTCTTCGCCGGAGACCCACTTAGGCAATACCTCGCTCAACCAATATGCGATCGCGCTTCCAAGCAGAGTCCCACTCGCTGAAAGCATGAAACACTCCACGAACATCTGGCGCACGAGACGAGCACGGCCTGCCCCTATTGATAGCCGTACGGCAATCTCATGCTCGCGCGCCGCCGCACGCGCCAAAAGCAGGTTGGCAAGATTGGCGCAAGCAATGAGAAGGATGATCCCGACCATCGCCATGAGTGCAAGCAACGGGCGCGAAAAATCGTTACGAAGACTCGATAAGCCGCGTGCTCCGGGCGTAAGATTCAAGTGCCGGCGCAAAATTGCCTGGCGCTCTGATGGGTCTTTTTCCTGTTCCGCGCCTAACGCCAAATGAAAGACTTGATTCAGCGCAGCCGATGTCTGGCTAACCAGCTTCGGACTTTTCACCCGAATCACGAATTGCAGCCAGCGGATGTCGGGCTGCAATACCCAAGGCGCCTCGGTTTTAGCGTTCGTATTCTCGCTATAGTGCTGCTGATAGCGGACTGCTGACTGCATCGCTGTCGGCAACCAGAATTCTGGCGCAGCGCCAACCTGCGCGCCGAAAAAGCCCTGCGCCGTGACGCCAACTATTTGTGCGGGCATTCCGTTCACCGTGATCTTGTGTCCTACGACGTTCGGATCTAGTCCGAAGTGTCGCTCCCAGGATCCGTAGCTAATCACCGCAACGAGACTCGTATCTAAGCGATCGTCGTTCTCACCTAGAAGGCGTCCCTTCGCTGGGGGCGTCTTAAGTGTCGCGAAGTAATTCCCCGAGACCAGCTGTCCCGTGACCATCTCCGGCTCGGCACCGCCAAATGATGCATAAAACTGTCCCGGAAACGATGCGGCAGTGAGCTCAGAACCTCGGGGCATGGCGGCACGCGCATTTTGAAACATCGGATATGCGAATCGTGCATTGTGCGGCGCAAAATCGCCTTGGTTAACCAGATAAAGCTGCTCCGCATTCGGCACCGGCAGCGATTTGAGCAGCACAGCGTTCACCAAAGTGAAAATTCCGGTATTTGCGCCAATGCCGAGAGCCAAGGTGATCACGGCTACGGCGGTGAACCCCGGGCTCCTGCGCAATTGTCGTAAGGCGTAGCGAGCATCTTGTAGTAGACCAGTCATAATCGTTACTCACTTGGATCTGAATGAGCGATTACTCGTACCGCAGCGCCGCCATCGGATCGACCTCGGCCGCGCGGCGTGCCGGAACGAAGCTGGCGACCAGTGCCATTGCGATCAGCGCCACTGGAACGGCAAGGAATGTTGCAGGGTCCCAAGGGCTCACGCCATACAGGAGACTAGCTAAAAATCGCGTGAGAAGAAGGGCCATCATCAGCCCGATGCTGATGCCCATTCCCGAAAGCAGAAGTCCGCGCCCGATGACCATTCTGAGGATCTTGTCGCGGCCTGCGCCGAGTGCAAGACGAATGCCCATTTCCCGGGTCTGCTGAACTACCGTGTAAGAAATCACTCCATAGAGACCGACACAAGTCAAGACAAATGCCAAGGCGCCGAAGATGCTGAGCAGAAAAGTTTCGAAACGTGTATCCGCGACGGAGTCTGCCACATAGTCGTCAAGCGTCTTGGTGTGAAGAAGCGGCAGGTCGTTGTCGAGGGATTGAACCACTCTCGTCAGAGTCGCCACCATGCTTTCAGGACCTACCGCCGTGCGCACGAGAACCGACATGGGCGCGAAGGCAAGTTGTGCATATGGCACATACGACTCAGCAATGGGAGGAGCCGCCAATCCTTCCCCTCTTACGTCGCCTACGACTCCCACTATCAGGCGCATGGGAGCGTCGTTCTTGCCGCTCGAAATATCTAATTTGATTCGCTTGCCGACTGGATTTTCGCCGGGAAAAGTTTGCTTAGCCAGAGTCTGGCTGATCACCACAACGGGGAGCGCACTGGAACTATCGTCTTGATCGTCGAATTCGCGGCCGCTCAGCAACGGAATCCAGAGAACGTGGAAGTAATCATTATCTACCAGATGCAGAGTTGTGACGGAACGCTCCGCATGTTCCACTGACCGACCTTCCACATGATAGGTGGTTTTGACTCCGCCGGCCGATAGAGGAAGAGGAAAAGAGGCGCTAGCGGAGTGCACGCCAGGGAGGCTTCGAATCTGAGACAACAACTGTTTGTAAAACTGCACTCGCTCGAAATGTCCATAACGTCCGGGCAGATCAAGCCCGAACGTGATCACATGGTCCTTCGCGAATCCCGGATCAACCCTTCCCAGTCCCAGCAGGCTTCGCAGTAGAAGTCCCGCTCCCGCAAGCAGGACGACCGCAAGAGCAGTCTCGACCACAACAAAGGTGTCTCGCAGATGTCTTCGACCGCGAGGGTCGGTACCGCTTCGGCCCCCCTCATTTAGCGAGGTCGCAACTTCGCGTGTACACGCATGGAGTGCCGGGACCAGTCCAAACAGAAGACTCGTCAAGAGCGCAATGACCGCCGTAAAGGTTAGTACCTGTAGGTTAAGTCCGCTTTGAGCTAACCTGGGCAGATCGACCGGCGTCATCCTGATGAGCAGACGAAGGGCACCAACGGCCAATACAAGACCTGTCGCTGCACCGCCAGTGGCCAGCAACAGCCCTTCAGCCAGTAATTGGCGGAGAATAAGCCGACGCGTCGCTCCTAGTGCTGTGCGGACAGTGAATTCTTTGTGTCGTGCCGTGGCTCTGGCCAACAAGAGGTTCGATAGATTCGCGCAGGCGATCAGAAGGATCAATCCGACGGCTCCAAACAGAACGAAAAGTCCGAAACGCATCTGCCCGATGACGTCATCGAGTTCAGGAACAATCGCGATCCCCCGGTTCTCCTGATACTCGTGGTTTAGACTCCCCTGAATGGAGGCCATCTCAGTCTGTGCTTGCGCAATTTTCACTTCGCCTCTCAGTCGCGCAATTACGTCCAGGTAGGAGAGACCGCGTTGCGCCGTCATGGGCGGATTTCCATTGCTTGATTGCCCGTCCAGAGCAATCGTCGTCCAGAAATCGACCGCGGTGGTTTGGACTGGAAACTGAAAACCGGCGGGCATCACTCCGACGACGGCGAACACCTGGCTGCTCAAAGTGACACGTTGGCCTGAAATGTTCGGATCGGACCCAAAGCGCTCTCGCCAAAGATTGTGGCTCAGGATGACTGGTGACCCAGCACTTGTCGGAGTGTCCTCAGCCTGCGTGAAATCCCGTCCAATCACGGGGACAACTCCAAGTAAGGAGAACGTGTTCGCAGAAACAACGGCGCCAGTCACATGAACCGGCACTCCTCTCCCCGTCAATGTGAAATCGTCCGTATGAAATGCGGACAGGCCTTCAAAGACATGGTTTCGCGATCGCCAATCCATAAAAGCCGGATAGGACACTCCGATATCATCACGCCGGTTCGGTTCCGTAGGCTTTATCGCCACTATCCGCGCGGGATCGTGAAATGGAAGCGGCTGTAGCAGAACGGTATAAATAATGCTAAATACTGCCGTATTTGCTCCAATACCGAGTGCCAGTGTAATCAGCGCTACAGCAGTGAAGCCGGGATTCTTGCGCAGTTGGCGCAGGCCGTAACGAACATCTTGCAGCAGACCAGTCATAATCGTTCCCCACTTGGATCTGAATGAGCGATTACTCGTACCGCAGCGCCGCCATTGGATCGACCTTGGCCGCGCGGCGCGCGGGGATGTACGTGGCCAGCATGGTCGCAAGCAATAGCAACAGCGTCACGCTGACGAGCGTCAGTGGATCGTTCGGTTCAATTTCGAACAACAGCGAGCGCATCGTTCGCGTGAGCAGGAGCGATCCGACGAAACCCATCGCCACTCCCGCAACGGACGTTATCAATCCTCGCGACAAGACCATTTTCAGAACCTTGGTTGTGCTCGCCCCAAGCGCCATGCGCACGCCGATCTCGCGTGTTCTCTGAGCGACAGAGTAGGCGAGTACACCACAGATCCCGGCAAGGGCCAATAGCAATGCCGTGACGGCAAATACGCCCACCAGCAACGAAGTGAACCGGCGACTGTTCAATGACTCGGAAAATATTTCGTCCAGAGTGTTGAATCTTGGAGGAACACTCGGATCGAGCTGCGTTAACACGCTTCGCGCTGCTGCGAAGATGGCAGCCGGATCGGAACTGTTCCGCAAGACGATGCTGAAATCAGAAGTGGCCCGCGGACGTTGACGATAGTTCACATATATCGTAGGACGTGGCGTACTCTCCAGGTTTCGCATGCGCACTTCTCCTACGACTCTGACGATTGTGATCGGACGCAGATCGCCATCCATGTTGCCGAATTCCACGGTTTGGCCGATCGGGTCCTCGTTCGGCCACTTCAGCCTCGCTACCGACTCGCTGATCACCGCGACATGCGGAGCAGTTGGCCGGTCGGCGTTGTTAAACAATCTGCCGCGCAGCAGCGGAATTCCCAGACTTTGGAAATAGCCTTCGCTAGCAACTGCATAATCAGCGTTTCCGGTGTGTTCAGGGTCATGAAACAGTTGGCTGAACACTTTGCTGAATTCATTCAAATAAGCTGGGTCGGCCTTCTCGATCGTTATGCGCGAACTGCGGTCAATAAAATTACGCTGCTCAGGCGAAAACTGTTGTGGATTCACGATTGCGAAGTCGCCGTCGTCAGGTGGAGATGCAAGAGGAAGCGAATTAGTGCCGCCGACCTCCTGGACTCCCGGCAAACTTCGCAATCGCGAAATCAACTGGTCGAGGAATTGCGCGCGTTGGGTTTGTGTCGAGGCATCAACATCGGGCAGCTTTAGATCCATCGTTAGAACGTGCTCCGTTTCGAATCCGGGTTGCACTGAGAGCACCCGAAGCATGCTGCGACCGAGCAATCCCGCGCCGACCAGCAACGTCAGTGTTATTGCGATTTGTCCAGCAGCGATGGCGTTGCCCACCTTTTGGCTTTGAGCGGTCGAGCCTTGTGCCTGTCCACTTCCTGCTAAAACGCGTGTTAGGTCTTTTGAGGCCGCCCGCAACGCAGTCAGTATTCCCAAGCTGGCCGCCACGGCAACACAAAGCGCCAGAGCAAATGCGAGCACAGGACGGTTCAATGAGACCTCGCTGACTCGAGGAATATTGCCCGGCGCCAATGCTCGTAAGGTGCGTATTCCTAAAGATGCGGAGGCGATGCCAAGACAGCTAGCCAGAAATGAGAGCAAGAGAGCCTCAGCTAGAAACTGTCTGACGAGGCGCCACCGCGAGACTCCCAGCGCTGACCGGATTGCCAACTCCCCACCGCGTGCCGAGGCTTGTGCCAGCGACAGATTCGTCACGTTCGCGCAAGCAATCAGCAACAGCAGGCCAACTACGCCTAACAAGACCAACAACGCCGGTTTAACCGCAGCCGTTAATGCATCCCGCAAGGGCAGCACGGCGGCGTCGACCATGTTCATGTCCTCGGAGCCATATTTCCGGAACAGTCGGTGAGCGATTGCGGAAGCATCTGCTCGGGCCTGATTAACAGAAGCACCATCTCGTAGACGCGCGATTACTTGCCAATCGTGTGCACTACGGCTTGGCAATCGAGGATTCGCATTTTCTCTGGACATCCAGATTTGGCTACTGTTAGGGAAAGCAAATTCCGGGGGCAGAACCCCAATCAGTGCGACCGGAATGTCTGAAACCAGGATCTTCGCGGTGCTGAGATCGCGAGCTTCGTGCAAGCGAGATTTCCAGAATGAATAACTGACCACTGCGGTCGCAGCAGCGCCAAACTGCCGTTCTTCTGGCGCGAACGATCTTCCTATCAGCGGTTGTACTTCCATTACCGAGAAGAAATCTTTTGAGACATGCGCGACGTTGATTCGATCTGGCTCGTGTCCAACCGAAACGGCATCTTCGATCGAATACATTTGGGCCATGCACTCGAAGGAGTGCGTTTGATCGCGCATGTCTTCAAAATTGGGATCATCGAAGCGCATTTGGCTACCGCTTGAATTCACCTCCCAAATCTGGACAATTCGATCAGGCTTGTAATATGGCAATGAGCGCAGAAGAACGCCGTAAACCACGCTAAAGATAGCCGTGCTCGCGCCTATTCCCAATGCGAGCGTTCCGATAGCAACTGCCGAGAATGCTGGATTCTTCTTCAATTGCCGTAGCGCGTACTGAAAATCTCGAAATAGCCCAGTCATCTCATTCACTCGTACCGCAGCGCCACCATCGGATCGACTTGCGCAGCGCGGCGTGCGGGGATGTAGCTGGCAAGCGAAGCAACAGTTGCTATAAGCGCTGATACCGAAGTCAAGGTTATAAGATCATGAGACGACACTCGATAGAGCAGACTGGACATTAGTCGCGCTGTTCCGAAAGACGCTACCAGCCCTGCCGCTATGCCCAGAGCAAGAACCTGCATTCCTTGACCAAGAACGAGACTCACGATTTGGTGCCGGTCAGCGCCCAAAGCCATACGAACGCCCATCTCCTGAGTCCGGCGGGCCACGGCGTAAGAGACGATGGCGTAAAGGCCGATACACGCGATGGCAAGCGCGGTGCCCGCAAACGATACCAAGATCGTGAGGCAGAGCCGGGCAGGACCGAGAGCTTCTTCCGTGATTGCCTTCAGGGTCTGGACATGGAATACAGGCTGGCCTGGCTCGAGGGTTTGGATCTGGCGCCGGATTGCAGAGGTGAGTATTGCAGCTTCGCCCTGAGTTCTCACGAGAACAGCTAAGTCGCGCGCGGACTCGGGATTTTGAACCAACGGCAAAAAAATCTCGGGTGGGGCTGGCTCGTATAGTACATCGTGCACGTCCCAGGCAAATGGCCGCGAATCGGCAATAATACCGACGATTTGTGCGAGCTTCACGTGGCCGGGGTCAGCCGGAACGCGCAACCGGACCTGCTCACCGAGAGCGTTTTCTCCGGGCATGAACGTACGGGCGAAGCTCTGGTTGACTATGATCACCGGTGGAGAGTCCGGGCCATCTTGCTCCGTGAATAACCGTCCACCGCGCAAGGGATTCCGAATCAAGGGGAAGTAGGAAGGAGTGACCACCCGGTAAGCTGCCGTTGCAAGCCCCGTAGTGGAGTTCAAAGGCCGTGTAGGAATAGAGAAGTCAAGAAGGGCTACGACGCCCTCCATCGGGCGCTTCGAAGACATGGCCACATCAACCACGCCAGGCAGAGCGCGCACATTGCCGATCAATTCGCGAGAGAAATTAAGTACGGCCGAGCTTTCTGGATATCGCAGCGAAGGTAAAGCGACGCGCATGGTCAGCACATGGTCGGGCACGAATCCGAGATCCATCGAACTGATTTGACGATACGTGCGGAGCATCAGTCCCGCGGCAGTGAGTACCACAAAAGCAAGCGTGATCTGAGCCAGCACCAGCAAACTGCGAGCGCGACTGCCTCGGTCCGCGGCCAACGCCGTTCGGTTTTGGCCAAGATTTGCCGTGATCTTGCGGCCGGAAATCAAGATCGCGGGCATCATCCCAAAGAAAATGCCGAGGATCAGCGCGACCAGAACACTTACGAGGACGACCACTGCACTGGCGTGAACGTCAGTTTCCTCGCCGATATAGTGTTCGGGAATCAGCGCCATAACAGGTTTCAGCGCCAGAATTCCGAGTGCTACGCCCAACCCCGCGGAAAAAAGCGACAGGAGAGTGCTCTCGGCAAGAAACTGTCGCACCAGGCGAGCCCGGGTGGCGCCAATGGCGAGGCGGGTTGCGATTTCGCGAGCCCGGGACAGAGCCCGTGCCAGCAGAAAGCTGGCCACGTTCGTGGCAGCAATGAGCAGCAACAGGCCGACTGCACCCATGAGCAGATAAATTGCGATTCGCAAATCCCCGATAACTCCAGCGCGCACATCGAAAGGTTCGTAAATGAGTCCAGCGTACTCGGGATTTGCCGCCGAATATCGAGCTTCCACCCGCCGGCCCAAGTCTTGCAGGAAGGGCCTGGTCTGATCCGCGGTGATGCCGTTTTTTCGTACGCCCGATACAGTCAGGTCGCGGATGGAGCGATTGGTTGACGCTCGATCAAGGCCAAGCGGAAGAAAGAGATCCGCTCCCCATGCCTGGAATCTTCGGGGTGTCACACCGAGTACGGTGTAAGGAATTCCATCGAGCCGTATGGTCTTCCCAACTATAGATCGATCATTAGCAAACCGGCGGTTCCATAACCGGTATGTGAGTATGGCTACATTCGGACCACCGGGCCGGTCCTCCTCTTCCGTGAACACTCGCCCAATCAGTGGCGATATGCCGTTCAACGGAAAAATGTTGGCCGTCACCATCACAATCGGTACCTGCTCACTGTTTTCACCTTGCTCCGAGGCGTCCGTCAATGCAGCTCCGGAATGCCGTAGCGCGAGGAACCCCTCAAAGGGTCCGCGGAATCCCTGAATGTCGAAATATTCAGCCGCCGAAAAGCGCCCCGTTTGCGTTCCATTCTTTGTGAATTTCTGGGTGATCAGCGTATTGCGGTTGCCCTGCTCGGTCGGTGCAAAATGGATATAAGCGCCATCGAAGATGCTGTATAGAACTGTTGTGGCAGCGATGCCGAAAGCCAAAGTAAGGACCGCCGCAGCGGTAAATCCTGGAGTCCTGCGCAACTGACGGACAGAGTAATGAAGGTCGTGGGCTAGCCCGGTCATGTCATTCGCACCTTTGACGTCACTCCTGGTTCGACCCTAGGGGCGAGGTTGTAGTAGGCGAGCAGCGCGACACAAATTCAGCGACTGGGCGCCGGAAGCGAATACTGCTTGACGTTTAGCATCTGACACCATACAAACGACTGCACGTTATTTTCCAATCTTCCGCTCGGACAATTTCATGTTTTTGTGATACTTAACCTTCGCCGTAAGGCTTCCATTGTCCGATATCGACTGGAAACGTCCGATAGCGGACAGGTATATCCAAATGACGAATCGAGTATGAACCCGACCACGTCAGAAACGAACATCTTTACCGAACCCGATGTTTCCCCCGATCCGACAGAATCATCGCGGAACAATTGCTTAGCCTGACTCGTATTCGGCAAGAGGGCCATTGCCCGGTCGCCTGCCCATTCGGTTGAGGACCTGACGCATATGTTTCTGCATGAATTACGAATTCCTCTTCGTTATTTGCAGAAGTCTCCCGGCTTCACGACCGCAGTCGTGCTGATGCTCGCACTGGGAATCGGAGCCACGACCGCCATATTCTCTATCGTAGAAGGCGTATTGCTGCGTCCATTGCCATTCCCGCATCCCGAAAGGCTGGTAGTGCTCTCTGACATCTTGCAAGGAGGCAACGGCGAGGCGGGCGTCACGGCCCCAGATATTCGCGCATACACGCGGGACACGCACAGCTTCGAGGCTCTTGGGGGATATCAATCGGTGGGTTACGAACTCTCCGGCATTGGAGAGCCAGCGCAGGTGAATGCGGCTCGAATGTCAGCCGAGCTGTTTCCAGCCCTTGGGATCGCGCCCCTGATGGGTCGATTCTTTACGCAGCAGGAGGATGACCGACACGAGCAGGTTACAGTCGTCAGTTACACGCTCTGGCGGAACCGACTGCATGGCGATGCGCACGTATTGGGAACTAAGATTTTGCTCGATCGCCAACCCTACATTGTGACCGGCGTAATGCCGCGCGGTTTCGAATTCCCCCTGGTGCCCGGACACCTGAACAACAGTGAGCTGTGGGTTCCTATGGGCTTCACGGAACAGGAACTCACGACTGGAGCGGCATCCTGGAATTTCGCCATGGTGGGACGGCTCAAGGCAGGAATCACTGCAGCGCAGGCGCAGAGTGATGCGGAGCGCGTTGCCCAGGAGACGATGCGCAGCTATGCGCCGTTCATGTCGAGTCTGCGCATTCAGGCAGTGGTGCGCTCTCTGCATGAACAGACCATTGGGCAGGCTCGCCGACTCGTACGGACGCTGTTCCTAGCCACCATGGTTGTGTTGCTGATCGCCTGCGCAAACCTTGCTGGGCTACTGCTGGTCCGCAGCATCCGTCGCAGGCGGCAGATCACGCTACAGATGGCCCTGGGAGCACCCGCAGTTACGCTGCTGAGCGAGGCGGTACTTGAAAGCCTCTTACTGAGTCTTACCGGAGGCTTGTTCGGTCTAGGTCTGGCGGCTATCGCGCTGCGAGTGGGGGTTAGCCTGTTGCCTGAAACGCTGCCTCGTATTCAGGAAATCAGACTCGACGGGCGGGTAGTGCTGTTCGCAATCGTGATCTCCGTGCTGACCGGCATAGTTTGCGGACTGGCTCCGGCCTTCGCCGCCTTGCGAACGAGCGTCAACCAGGCCCTTAAGGGAGGAGGGCGTACGGGCACGGTGGGCGGAGGGCAGGTGTGGCTTCGCACTGCGTTGGTGGCTGGTGAAATCGCCATCGCGCTGGTGCTCTTGGCGGCTTCCGGCTTGTTGCTGCGGAGCTTCCAGAGGATGCTCGCCGTCGATCTCGGCTTCCGGCCGGATCATGTGCTTACGGCTTCCTACTCGCTGCCACAAAAACAATACGCAACCCAACCAGCGGTAGATGAGTTTAATCACGAACTGATTCGCCGTCTTCGGCAGCTCCCCGGCGTGAAGTTTGTTGGACTGACCTCGTTTCTGCCTGCTTCGGGGGGCAACAGCAATACGACAATCGACGCGGAAGGCTGTGTCGCACCTCAGAGCGCCGGCATGAATCTAGCGACGCAGGTGTCGGTGGAGGGTGACTATCTGCGGGCGATTGATGTTCCGCTCCTGTCCGGGCGTTATTTCACCCCGGCGGACACAGCGGATACGCAACTGGTCGCGATCGTTAATCACAAGCTCGCCGAGCATTGCTGGCCCGGTTCAGACCCGGTCGGCAAGCGTCTGCGCCTGGGGTTGCAAGAACCGAAGATCCCGTGGCTGACCGTTGTGGGTGAAGTGGCGGATGTAAAGGAGGCGTCGCCAGACATACCTAACAAGCAACAGTATTACTCGCCGCTCGAACAGTATGAGAAGTCCATAGGACCCTTCGCCTCTCCCTTAGACCTGAACGGAAATTCAGGCTCTGTCGTGGTGCGGACGGCGATGGAGCCCGAGCGGATGGCGAATGTTGTGCGTGCGACAGTCCGCTCGATTGACCCTCAGTTACCGCTCGCTCAGGTCCAAAGCATGGAACGCGCTGTTTCCGACAGCGAAGCTCCACGCCGCTTTAACACCGTACTCATATCTGCGTTTGCGACGGCGGCGACACTACTGGCGACGCTCGGCATGTACAGCGTCATCGCCTTCTCGGCAGCTCTGCGCACACAAGAGATGGCCATCCGTATGGCTTTAGGATCGCAACGAGCCGGCATTCTGCGCCTCGTCTTTGCATCTGCAACGAAAGTGGCGATGCTCGGGTGTGCGATAGGACTGTTGGGCGTGGCTGCGGCTTCCCGGCTGCTGGGCTCTTTCCTCTTTGGTGTCAGTCCTTTCGATCCACTGGTGCTGAGTTTGGCAGCGCTTTTCGTGCTGCTCCTGGCATGGCTCGCTTCATTGCTGCCCGCACGGCGCGCAGCTTCCATGGATCTCATGAGCGTTCTGCGCGCGGAGTGATGTTGAACACCCGGTGCCTTCTTGATGGTTCTCGGGTCCATGCGAATAGCCCGCCTGACAAAGCCCGCGTTTTCACCGGTCAACATAGAAGGGAAGTTGCCGGGCTGGTTCTAATTGATCCAGCTCATGAAGGCAGAATGGCGCGAATTGTCAATCGAGGTTAGCGAGTTCAAGGACGCGGGTCTGCATCAGTTATATGTCGCTAGAGTGATGGCGCGTCTTGGTCTTCTGCATCTCCTGAACCTGCCCAATCCTCAAGTGGACCGAGTTGCGCCAGCTTTGCAACCGGCATATCGAGCCATTTTAGCCCAGGCTAAGGTCAATGATGCGTGGCAATCCGAGATGCAGTCTGTCGATAAGAGCGCAGAACAAGTAGATGCAACGCGATCAATTGACAACTTGCCCCTAGTAGTCGTGTCAGCCGGGCACGGCTTCGACGCGTTCAGAGCAGTCACTCATCGCTTACCATTTGATAAGGCCAACAAGACATGGTTGGAGTTGCAGGGCCAGTTGACGCGCCTGTCCTCCGATTCAGCACAACTGGTAGATCCCACTGCCACACACGACATCAATTTTGATGATCCGGATCTGATCGTCAAAGGAATTCCCATTGCGCTCTCGAAGGTCCGTGACCACGACGCACAAGAGAAACAGGTGCAACGGGGCAATTAACATTTCTCTAACCCGCTGAGGAATGTAGAACGCCGCCTCTCTGACCGAGGGTGAGTCCGGAGGGTAATCTCCCCGGATTGGCACCGAGAAGCGCACTTGTGCTGACCTAGGTTGACGACGAGGGACTACGACAATTTCCCGGCGTGATCTCCGCGAGGCGATTTGATTGCGTTCGTTCGCAAGATTGGTGTCGACTTCGAAGTGTTCACGATTCGTCCAGACGAAACGTCTATCCTCGCCGCATTTCGCTGAACCAGACGGAGAGTGTTTGGAGCTGCAGCCATCGCACGACGAAATCGAATTCTCTGCAGAAAACGCAGCCCCCTTAGGCTCCCATTTAATCGTTTCCAGCCGTGTTTGTGGATGCCTGAGAACTAGCCTACGATCCAACCATGATTGGCGTTGAAGTCGGCGCGGCAGAGCCGGCCGCTGGTTCGACTGTGATGGCGAAGGTCTTGGCCTCAACGCCGGTTGGCAGTAGCGGCTTGATCAGGGCGGCGCTGCCATGAGTATCGGGCCTGAAGAGACCAGCCGGAATCGGTGCGCCACTTGTCGGAATCAACCACAATTCATAAGCCTTCTGCGGCGGTAGCTCGGGCATATTGCTGGCGAGAAACACAAGAGTACCGGTGCTACGCAAGTAGATCGCTTTGCCTTGCGGCTGAGGAGGAGTCTTAGCTGCAACCAGCGTGAAATGCACCGCGTCGGGAGAGGTCAATGTGGCGATGAGTTCCTTGGCCTCATGCAACCGCTTCTGCTGTTCTGAGGAATTAGCACCGAGGGCAGCGACACGCCGCTGCAGATCGGTGTTCTGATGCAGCAGCAGCACTATCATCACAACCGCTGCAGCCGCAGCGGCCCATTCTAATACAGTCCACCAGGGTCTTCGCTTCAAGCCGCGACTCGGGATCCGGCGAGGTTCCCTTGCGATCGCGGCCATGAGGCGCTCGCGGGAGCGCAATGGAGGCTTTGGGCCACTGGCCGAAAGTGCTAGCATCCCCAAATCTCTCTGCAGCTGCGCAAGCTCATGCTGACAGTCCGGACAGTCTTGCAGGTGCTTCACCACAGCCAGACGCTCCTCACCTTGTAGCACTCCCAGCGCATACAGCGAGAGATCATAAGCGAATTGTTCGTGCATGCTCATGGGTTGAAGGCTTTGCGCAAGGTCAGCAAACCGGCGCGAATGCGGGTCTTGATCGTTCCAAGAGGTTCGCCGGTCTTTTCCGCAATCTCGGTATGAGTGAGCCCATCGAAGAAGGCCATTTCCAAGGCCGAGCGTTGTGGCGCAGGCATGCCGCCCAGAGCACTTCGAATTTTCTCGAGCGCGCGGGTTGATTGCGCAGAGCCGGCGAGGTCGGGCTCGATGGATACGATCACATCGGTAATTTCCGTCTCTGGCCGTCGCTTGCGGAGTGAGTCGATTGCCCGGTTCCGCGTGACTACGGCCAGCCATCCCGGCAGACTGCCACGGGTCGCTTCGAACATATCTGGACTGCGCCAAAGTTGCATGAAAACTTCCTGCAGAATGTCCTCCGCCGCTCCAGTATCGCCCAGAATTCGGAGCGCCACCGAATAAACGATCCCTGAGTAGCGCTCATATAGCTGGGCCATGGCTTGCTCATCGCCGGAGCGAATCGCCGACACCAACATGGCGTCCGGCGAGACCATGTTGGAGGCGGCGCGAGACAAGTCGATTAACTCTTCCTTTCTAGTACGTTGGGTCTTCAGCAGTGGATTGGGTCTCTCGAGACTCCGAGGTACTGTTCGCTGCACTCAATCTCTTTGCGGGCGCGAGGCCGGCTGGTGCGCAATGCTTGGCCACGGCGCAGATCATGGTATCAGAACATACCAATGCTCCAATCGCTACATCGGAGCAACCCAAAAAAATCATTCTTGCCAACTGTTGTGAGTCCCTGGATGCGAGAAAAGGCGCCCCTGGTCCGGAGCGCCCGCGGGCCAGATCGGCGAAGGGCTGTGAATTGATTTTGCGGATATACGAGACAAACTGACAATCGGATTGCTGCAGCCGAGAAAACAATTAAAACATGAATTCTTCGTGAAAATTTGGCCCGTCCACAAATCCGACTCCAGCCTTGCCGCGTACTTGAGTTTGTAGACGGATCCAATCGTACCCGCTGAGGCGTCGGCGCCGCGCAGCAGCGGCTATCGCGATGGGTTGACGTCCACGAAAACTCGATCTCCCAAGAGGACAATTCCATGAAGCTACTGAAATCGGTAGTGGCGCTCGCCGTGGCGCTGCTCATGCTGGTCCCGGCTAGCCTATTTGCATCCAGCCATCGCGAGGCGCCAATCTCCGCACTCGACCACAGCGCGGACGTGACTGACTGGTACGCCTTTGTCAGTTACGATCACCCTGACCGCGTCACAATGATCCTCAACGTCGACGGGTTCCTCGAACCCTCCAACGGACCCAACTACTTTCCCTTTGATCCGAACGTTCGCTATGTAATGAACGTCGACAACAACCAGGATGGAAAAACCGACATCAGTTTCCAAATTCGCTTCAACACCGAGATCCGCCAGCCGGGAGTCTTTACCGGCTTCGTGGGCGGAATCGCGGGAATCTCGCAAATTACCGCGCTGGATGGTCCGGGTTCAGAAGGCTTGAGCCTGCGGCAGACCTACACCATAACCATGATCAAGAACGGCGTTGCTACGGATCTTACCAACGGGAGAACACTCTTTGCTGTGCCATCCAATGTCGGCCCCCTCACCATGCCCAAGTATTGCGAGCTGTTCAACCAGGGGATTTACGATCTGGGTAACGGAGTCCGGGTATTTGCAGGAACGGTGGACGATCCTTTCTACATCGACCTTGGCGCTGCTTTTGACTCGTTCAACTTTCGCATGGGCGTGGGAGGAATTCTAAGCCCGGCGGTGGACGGGGACGACACTCACAACTACGCACCCGACGCAGTAGCTGGCTTTAACGTCAACTCTATTGTGCTGGAAGTTCCTATCAGTATGCTGACCGTTGACGGCAAACTTCATGACGCCGGAGAGAAGCAAGCAGTGATCGGCACATACGGAGAAACCGACCGGCAGCGGATCATCATTCACCGCCTCAATAGCCATATCGACGGCGAAGGCGCCTGGCGTCAGGTGAACCGCGAAGGCAACTCCCTGATTAACGAGTTGATCATAGGAACCGGATCAAAGGACTTATTCAGTGTCTCTGATCCCGACAAAGACGCGCAGTTCGCCAGTTTCTTGCTCGATCCGTTGCTGGCGCATCTCTACTCTTCGATTCTTAATATTCCCATTCCACCGGCGCCTCGCACCGACCTGCTTCCGCTGGTTCAGTACATGGCACCGATTTGCCCAGGATGCGGTCCGAACGACGCTGGCCCAATCGCGGACCTGCTACGGCTGAATACTGGAATTCCTCCGACTCCAGTGGGCAGCCAGAAGCGTCTTGGCTTCCTGGCAGGCGATCTTGCCGGGTTCCCGCAAGGGCGGCGTCCTATCGATGATGTCGTCGACATCGCCTCACGGGCCGTCGCCGGCATCCTCGTCGATCCGGTGAAGTACGGTGCGCGCATTGGTGATGGTGTGAACACCAACGAAGGCGGCTATCGCACGACGTTCCCATACGTCCTTCCTGCCCATAGCGGTCGCGACAGTCATCACACAGGTCCTGGGCAGAAAGGCTGTAGCGGTCAACCCAATGGCATCTGTCCTGTGAAGTGACCATCAATCGTGGCCGCCAACCGACAGGCGGCCACGAATTCTTATCCCAACAAGTGAGGAATGATATGAAGAAGTTAACTGCTCTCCTGCTGATGCACATGGCCGCCGTGGCTGCAGTTGCACAAACCACAACCCTCCCGCCCGATGCGAAACTCTCTCCCGCCGAGCGGAGCATGGCTCAAGCCAATCGGCTGATTGAGAAGAATCCCAAGAACT
This sequence comes from Candidatus Sulfotelmatobacter sp., assembly GCA_035568275.1. GTDB lineage: Bacteria > Acidobacteriota > Terriglobia > Terriglobales > Acidobacteriaceae > Sulfotelmatobacter. Next base: position 3,643 of record DATMOO010000303.1, on the reverse strand, counting down.
TCGAAGCCTACAACGCTCTCGCGCTGGCGCTCTCGCGCCGCGCGCGCGAGTCATCCAATGTCAAGTTTTACGCGCAGGCCGAAGAGACCCTGAAGAAATCCTTCGAACTCTCCCCAGGCAACTTCGATGGAGAAAGAATCCACGTGTGGCTGCTGCTGGGAGAACACGAATTCGCGTCTGCTCGCGAAGGGGCGCGCAAGCTCAACCAGAAAATGCCCGACGACGTGATGGTTTACGGATTTCTCACCGACGCCAACATCGAATTGGGGAACTACAAGGAAGCAGAAGACGCAGCCCAGTTAATGCTCGATCTTCGCCCTGGCAACCTGCCGGGACTCACGCGCGCCGCTTATCTCCGCGAACTCTTTGGCGACCTTGATGGCTCTGTCGAACTTATGAACATGGCCTATCAGTCCACGCCACCGAGCGAAACTGAAGACCGCGCTTGGATTCTTAGCCAGATCGCCCACTTGCAGCTCATGTCCGGAAAAATCACTGAGGCGGATAACACATTGCAGCAAGCCCTGGCACTCTTTCCTGGATACCACTACGCGCTGGGCAATCTCGCCAAGGTCCGCCTCGAGCAGAAGAGATATGAAGACGCGATCAATCTTCTGCAGCAGCGTTATGACGCGGCCCAGCACGCCGAGAATCTCTACGACCTAGCCGAAGCTTTGGACCTTGCTGGCCAGCAAGAGCAAGCCCAGAAAGACTTCGCAGAATTTGAGACTAAGTCAATACTCGAAAGCGCTCGCGCCGACAACTCCAACCGCGAACTGATCTTCTACTACGCCGACCATGCCCATCAGCCTGCCAAGGCCTTGCAGGTTGCCCAAGCGGAGCGCGCCCGGAGGCACGATGTGTTCACCCTCGACGCATATGCCTGGGCGCTTCACGTCAACGGACGCGACACCGAAGCCCGCACCCAAATCGCTGCAGCGCTGGCGGTGGGTATTCGCGATCCTAAAATGCTCCGCCACGCCGGAGAGATTGCTTTGAGCACCGGAGACCGGGCCGCGGCGGAACACTATTTGCTCGATTCCATGAAAATGAATGCTCCTGGTTCAAGCCAGGCGCGGGAACTGCTGGCGAGCCTTTCTGCGGCCGAGAAGAACTGACCATGCGGAAAGCGCTCATCATCGCGGTGGCGATAAGTGTTCTTATCGTTTGCTTGCTGGCGGAAGATGCCGTGGCCGGATCGGATACGGCCACGGCACGGCAACCGGACGCAGCCCCAGGCGCGCTCATTGGGCGATTCGTTTTGAGTGGCCATGTGGTTGCTGCGGACGGAACGCCCATCCCGAAGGCTCAGGTTCTACTCGGGACCACGAGGGCGAGCACGGATGCCCAAGGCAGCTTTCAGTTGCTCGCCCTGCCAGGAGAGAGCAAGATCTCGATTGCAGCGGGCGGTTACACGCCTTTGGCCATTCCGGTTTCAATCTCTGCCGATACCGACTTGAAGATCGAACTGCAGCTATCCGCCACGACAACTGTCAGCGCGCAAGGGGACAGTCCAGCTTCTTCCGGCTCGGTGCAGATCCACGCGTCCGATGAGTTGCTGCAAGCCCACCCCGGTCAGCCAGGTGTCCCCGTGGCTTTACCGGGTTACCCCTCAGAAACTGCATCCGGAGGTGTGAAAGCGCCGCAATATTTCGCGCCTGGTGTTGCGGGAGATCACGGCGAGCCGATTGCCCAATACATTCGCATCGGAGACTTCTTGTTTCCCAACAATCTGCCGGCCAACGCACACGGCAACGGCTATGCCGATCCCAATCTGCTGATAGCAAGTACGATCGGTTTTGTGGAAACGGATGCAGGAGCATTCGATGTTCGGCACGGGAATAACGCGGTTGATCTTGCCGTGGCCTACGGACTGGTCCCGAGGCTTGAACCTTTTATTCAGATTTCGACGGACTCGCACGACTACGATTTTGTTTCCGGATGGAGTCCTGGCAATCCGCAAGCGGGTGCATGGCTGGGAATGGAAGTCGCTGGGGGCGACGGATTTCTCGCGCTTCCCGAGCGTCGCCATCAGTACAAAATCAATGGCGAGCGCTCCTGCGTTATCGGTCATCACCTCTTGACGCTGTTCGGAGCCGGTTATTACGGCGAGTCTCGCATCCCCGGCCTCGTGCCCATTGCTGCGCAGTTCCCGCAAGACACAATTGATCCTCGCCAGTCCGATCGTACGCACACGGCTTTGTTCGTAGTTTCCGATACGTGGCAGATCACGGATCGGCAACAGCTTCAGTTCTCGGAATATTTCCGCACCTACAGCCTGGATCTTAGGTCAGATTTCGGAGACGGCTTGATTCGGCAATCCGAGTTCCGCTCAGTCACCGGGGGCAACACTGCTTACACTCGACGCGTCAACTCCGCATTCTCATTCGCGGCGGGCATGGACTTCCGTCGCGATTCGCCGCGGAACGCCGAGCTCGCTCATGCCAATGCGAATGGCGTCTTTCAGCCAGCTACGCGCAACGACTTCACGATCAGTGATCTTGCTCCGTACGCCTCCGTGGATGGATCGATTTCGCGATTCTTTACCTATAGCGCCGGCGTCCGCCACGACGCACCTTCTTTCAGCCTCCGGGATCGCCTCACTCCGGCTGACTCCTACGAAACTCGTACCGGGCTGACTTCACCCCGAGGCACACTTTCATTTCGGGTTCCGGGTAGGCCTCACTTTCCCGAATTAGCCTTCAGCTCCGGCGAGGCGTTTCACACCAATGACCCCCGCATCGGTTTGGGTACGAGCCACGGCCAGCTCGTTGCAATCTCGCGCGCGAATCAACTCGTGGCGACGGAATCAGTCTCTTGCACACAGCTTCGATTGTCGCTGCTCCGCGTAAGCAACTCACAGGAACTGGCAAAAATTGACCCGGATACCGGCCTGCAGCAGAGTGTCGGGCCGTCCTTGGTGCGAGCCCTCACCGTGTCCGCTCGGCGGCGTTTCTCTTTCGGCTCACTGCAAGCCACATTTGCCCGAGCGCAAGCGCGGAACCGGCTCACCGGTCGGGACATTCCTGAGGCGCCCCGGCTGATCTGGGATGTTTCCGCTTCGACATTCCGTTTGCCAGCGCGATTGCGGGCTGCCGGCGAATTCGAGTACATCGGCCGCAAGCCGCTGGGAGATGGATTCACTGCCGTTCCTGTGCGCGAAATTCGGGGCTCTTTGACCCGCAGCTTCCACAGCGAATCGCTCGAAGCGGGAGTCCATTTCCTCCTCGCGAGCGGCTACACCGGACAGACTCTAGAGACCCTCCAGTTGGCGAACGAAACCATACCGACCGAGCGAGTCGTAGGCGTGCGAAACCCATCCTATGCCGGAGTGAGCCTCGCTTACCACTTCAAACCCGCCCGCTAATAGGATCAGAGATCTCTCCAGGAACTCCCGTCAGAAACTCGTAGTTGTGGTTTTAAGCCGCGGCAGCAACTTCGATGATTTCCAAGCCTAGCTGGGCGGCTTTGCGCTTGAGATGGATGACCTGCTGTTTGCGGGGTTGGGCCTCATAGAACTCGGCTCCTTGGTTCACATATTTCATTCCGTAGCGTAGCATGCGGTAGAAGAGCCGGGCGAGTTTGGCGGCCATCGCCTTGGTCGCCACCGGAGGCCCCAGCCGGGTCCGAAATCGGCGGAACT